>JANYIN010000169.1 GCA_025362035.1 Gemmatimonadaceae bacterium
ATCGCGACGCGCGTGGACTTTCCGGCCGCGCGGTATCTCCTGCGCGCCGAGCTCGAGCACAGCCGGTCGCTGCGGCTGCGGAACCTGCTGCTCATGCTGCTGCGCGTGCTGCTCGTGCTCGTGCTCGCTCTCGCGGCGGCCCGTCCCTTTCTGTCGGGTCTCGGCATCGGACACGGACCGACGGCGGTGGCGGTGGTGCTCGACAACTCGCTCTCGACAACAGCCATGAGTGGTGGCGCACCGGTCTTCGCGCAGTTGCGCGACGCGGCGCGTGCGGTGATTCTCGCCGCAACGCCAGGTGACCGGCTGTGGCTCGTCACCGCCGACGGTCGCGTGCGCGGCGGGTCGCCCGACGCGCTGCTTGCGCAGATCACTCGACTCGCACCCGAACAGGGCGCGGGCAACCTGCCGCTCGCGCTGCGCCGCGCCACGGCCGCGGTCCAGGGCAGTGCCTTGCCGGCCCGCGTGGTCGCGGTCGCGACCGATGGGCAGCGCAGCGCCTGGCAGTCTGCGGCCCGGGTGGACGTGCCCGTGTCGGTGCTGGTGCCTGCGGGCGATCCCCCGCGCAATCGAGCCGTCCTTTCCGTCAATGCGGAGCCGGCGCGCTGGACTCCACGCGGTGCGGTCACCGCTCGCATCGACGCGGGCGACTCCGTGGGGTACCGCGTCGTGCTTGGCACGCGCACCCTCGCGCGCGGCGCGGTGGGCCGCGGCGAGCCGGTGCAGCTGCGCGTCGCTCCTCCCGAGCGGGGTTGGCAGGAGCTGCGCGTCGAGCTCGAACCCGACGACTTCATTGCCGACGATACGCGCTACGCCGCGGTGTGGCTCGGTCCTCCACCCGGCGTCACCGTCGATCCTTCCGCCGGCCCGTTCATGGCGACGGCCCTGGCGACGCTCATCTCGGACGGCAGCGCGACCTCCGGGCGGGACGTGCGCGTTGCCTCCGCGGATCTTGTGGGCACACTCCCCGCGCTCCTCATGCCACCTGCCGACGCCGTGCGCCTCGGCGCCGCCAACCGGGGTCTCGCGCGACTCGGCGTCCCTTGGTCGTTCGGACCTGTTGAATCGTCTCCCGCGATCGTGCGCGGCGCACGGCTCGACGGCGTGAATACGACGTCGCGCTACCGGCTCGTGCATGCAGGCGCTGCGCCTTCCGACACACTCGCCACGGCCGCCGGTGAGCCATGGATTGTCTCGGGGCCGGGCTATGTGCTCGTTGGCTCGCGTATCGATCCTGCGGCGACTACGCTCCCAGTGCGCGCCGCCTTCGTGCCCTGGCTTGCCGACATGATTGGCTTGCGGCTTGGCGCTCCGGCCGGTTCCATGGGCGCACCGGTCAGCGCGAGGCCCGGTGCGCCGATCCATTTACCGGCAGGCGCGGACGCGATCGAAAGCGCAAGCGGCATCCGGCGTTCCGTGAGCGCGGAGCAAGCGACGGCGCCGGCCGAGCGTGGCGTATGGTTCATATTGCGCGGGGCTCGGCGCATCGGCGCGATCGTCGTCAATGCACCCGCCGAAGAATCCGCGCTGGCGCGGATGCCCGCCGAGATGCTCGCGCCGCGTCTCGCTGGCGCGCGCGGTCGTGCGGCGCAACGCGCTGGAGCATGGGTTCGCGAGACATTCGCCGCGGACACCCGTCGCCCCGCCGTCACTCCATTGCTCATGCTCGCGCTTCTGCTACTTGCCGCAGAAGCGATTGCCGTCCGCACTACCCGCTCCAGCGCCGCCTAACCAGAGTATGGAACACCAGACCTGTAGTACTTCGTACCTCGTAGGTTACCCAGTACGAGTACCACTACGGCCGCTGCGCGGTTCGGCTCGTCGCGGCGGATTCGCTTTACGCGAAGGGATGATGCGTTGCAGTGATGGCTGACAGCGCCGTTGTGGGTTCCTGTACTCGTACTGCGCAACCTGCGGAGTACTTCAAGTCTGGTGTTTCGTACTCGCTTTTCTAACCTATTTCATCGCCGTCCCCACAGTGTCACTTCCCAGTCTCCTCGACGCACTCGAACGCCTCCCAGCATTCGCCCGCGTGTTCAATACGCTGCCGGAGCCATCCCGCCAACTGCGCATTGCGGGTCTTCCCGGCTCGGCCGATGCGGCCCTCGTCGCCGCGCTCGCGCGCCGCTTGCCCACGCGATTCCTCGTCGTCGCGGCCGACGGGCTTCCCCAAGCTGAGCGGCTGCTCGCCGATCTGCACACGCTGCTTGACGAGGCGCCGGTGGCGCTCTATCCGCCGCGCGAGGGATTCGGCGAGGTCGAGCCGCACGTCGAGGTGGCGGGCGAGCGGGTCGAGACACTCGAGCGGCTGGGGCGCGGAGACATTCGCATTCTGCTCACCACGCCACGCGCTCTGTTGGAGCGCACGCGGTTGCCCGGCGCGCTGGCTGATCTGCGCATCGAGTTGCGCAAGGGCGACGTGCGCCGCCCACGCGACCTGGCCGAGCATCTGGAGCGCATCGGATTCGAGAGGGTGCCAATGGTGGAGGACGTCGCGCAGTTCTCGCTCCGCGGCGGAATCTTCGACGTGTACTCGTTCGGCATGACGGATCCCGTGCGCATGGAGTTCTGGGGCGACGAGGTCGTCGATCTCCGCCACTTCGAGCTCTCCTCACAGCGCTCGACGCGCACCGTGGATCTCGCGGTCGTGCTCCCCGTGGACGGTCAGGTGAAGGAAGAGGCCACCACCGGCGAGCGACTCTCGGTGTCGGCGCTCTTTCCCCCCGATACTCTGCTGGTGTATCCCACCGGCACGCATCTGCTCCCCGAGTTCAAGCGCACCTGGGACGAGGCCGAGCATCATCTCGATCTCGCGCGCCGGCGTGGCGAAAACGTGGATCCGCGCGAGGAGCTGTTCGAGTCGCCGGAGCGCGCGGCGAAGACCATGCGTGCCTTCGGCGCACTGCGCCTCGTGGATCCCACCGCCGAGGACGCCGATGTCGTTTTCCCGCTGAAGGCGCCAGAGCCCATCGACCGCGACATCAAGCGCCTGCGCCGCCTCGTGCGCGACGGAATTCCCACGGTCATCCTCTGCGACAACGAGGGGCAGTGCGAGCGCCTCGACGAGCTGCTCAACGAGGATACGCGCGATCCGTCGC
The DNA here is from genome assembly GCA_025362035.1 of Gemmatimonadaceae bacterium. Lineage (GTDB taxonomy): Bacteria > Gemmatimonadota > Gemmatimonadetes > Gemmatimonadales > Gemmatimonadaceae > AG11. The sequence goes on from JANYIN010000169.1 coordinate 3,099, forward strand.
CGGCGGCGCTCGTCGTCGGCGCACTGGGGGGAGGATGGTTGCTGCCGGTCGGTGATCGCGAGCGCGGCATGCGGATCCTCACCGATCACGAGATTTTTCGACGCGAACGGCGCGTCCGCCGAGCCCGACGGTATGTCAGTGGCGGTGTCGATTCCCTCGCGCTCAAGCTCGGTGATTACGTGGTCCATCTCGAGCACGGCGTCGGGATCTATCGCGGCATCGAGACGATTTTCGTCGGGCAGAGCACCATCGAAGTCGCGGTGATCGAGTATGAGGGAGGCGATCGTCTCAACGTCCCGCTCTACCGCATCGACCAGATCGAGCGCTACCGCTCGGCCGATGACGTCAACGACAACGCGCCGCCGCCACGCGTGCACAAGCTGGGGGGTAAGCGATGGGGGCAGCAGCGCGATCGCACGCGGGCCGCGATTCAGGAGATGACGCTGGAGCTCCTCGACCTGTATGCCCGGCGCAAGGTTGCGTCGAGGCCTGCGCACGTGCCGGATACGGCGTGGCAGCGACAGCTCGAGAGCAGTTTCCTCTTCGAGGATACCCCCGACCAGCGCAAGGCGACAACCGATGTGAAAACGGACATGGAGAGCACTCGCCCCATGGATCGTCTTCTCGTGGGCGACGTGGGCTATGGCAAGACGGAGATCGCCGTGCGTGCCGCCTTCAAGGCGGTGCAGAGCGGGCGTCAGGTCGCGGTGCTCGTGCCCACGACGATCCTCGCCGACCAGCACGCGCGCACCTTTCAGGAGCGGCTCGCCGACTTTCCCATCAGGGTCGCGGTGATGAGCCGCTTCCAGTCCGCGAAGGAGCAGGCAGCCACGCTCGTTGAGCTCGCCGCAAAGACAGTGGATATCGTGATCGGCACGCATCGGCTCCTGAGTCCTGACGTCGTCTTCAAGGAACTCGGCGTCATCATCGTCGACGAAGAGCATCGCTTCGGCGTGAAGCACAAGGAGCGGCTCAAGCAGCTCAAGCTCGAGACCGACGTGCTCACGCTCACCGCCACGCCCATTCCGCGCACGCTGCATCTCGCGCTCGCCGGACTGCGCGACATGACGCTCATGCAGACGCCGCCGCGCGACCGCTCGCCTGTGCTCACCTTCGTCGAGCCAATGGATGACGGTCTCATTGACGAAGGCATTTCGCGCGAGCTCGATCGCGGCGGGCAGGTCTTCTTCGTGCACAACCGCATCGAGACCATCGTCGGGATCGCCGACCATGTGCGTCGCATCGTACCGCGCGCGCGCGTCGGAGTGGCGCATGGCCAGATGAAGGAGCGGGAGCTCGAGGAGATCATGCACCAGTTCGTGAGCGGTACCATCGACGTCCTGGTTTCCACGCTCATCGTCGAGAGCGGGCTCGACGTGCCGAACGCGAACACCATGTTCGTCAATCGCGCCGACCACCTCGGGCTCGCCCAGCTGTACCAGCTTCGCGGCCGCGTGGGACGCTCGCATCGTCGCGCCTACTGCTACCTGCTCGTGCCCGATGTCGTGGACGCCGAAGCCGAGCGGCGCCTCCAGGTGCTGGAGCACCATACGGAGCTGGGCGCTGGCTACAAGATCGCCCTGAAGGACATGGAAATGCGGGGAGCGGGCAACCTTCTCGGCGCCGAGCAATCCGGATATGTGCATGCGGTCGGGTTCGACCTGTACATGCGCATGCTCGACGAGACGGTGAACCGGCTCACGCGTGGCGATGCCGCGCCCAAACCGCGGCCCGCCGACGTGTCGATGGATATTCCGGCGTATCTCCCCGACGACTACATCGAGGCGCAGGACGCCAAGCTCGACGTCTACCAGCGGCTCGCCCGCTTCGAGTCGCCGGATGAGATCGAAGCGCTGCGGGCTGAGTTGCGCGACCGCTTTGGCGCCATCCCCGCTCCCGCCGCCGCGATGCTTGCCATGGCTCTCCTGCGCATTATCGGGGGTATTCTCGGTATCGAGGGAATTCTGGTGCGCGGAGAGGAAGCCCGTATTACCTTTAGGGATTCTGCGGTTCCACGCATGAACGGACTCTCCGCAGCGTTCCACGAGGTGCAGTTCCAGGCGGAAGTGCGGCGTGCGCACCCGCTTTCGCTCAAGCTCACGCGGCTCGGGGGCGCCCAGCTCCTCGAAGGGCTCGTGCGCGCACTGCGTGCGGTGGTGTGACGCACGCTCCATTCTTCCCGACCACAGCTCTTCACATGAAACGTACTTCACTCCTCATTCTGGCCCTCTGCGCGACGACACTCGCCGCCTGCGACGGGCTCAGCGAGGCCTTCTCGGCCCACACTGACGTTGTGGCCACTGCCGGCTCGCAGCAGCTCACGGCCACCCGCCTCGGCGATCTGCTGGGCAAAGCCAAGATGCAGATTCCGCTCAACGCCGATGTCGCTCTGGTGATCGCGCGCGACCTCTGGATCCCCTATCAGCTGCTTGGGGTCGCGGCCGCGCGGGGCGATTCGCTCAAGGATTCCAAGGCGATCGAAGGCGCCGCCGCAGCGATGCTGGAGAACGCGAGACTCGGTCGCTTCATGCAGGGGGTTGCCGCGAAGCTCCCGGTGGAAGACGCGTCGGACGCATCGTATGTCGCGGCGAAGGGCGGTCTCTACTCGGCCCGCCACATCCTGTTCCTGATGCCGCAGAATGCCACGCCGGCCGTGGCCGATTCGGTCAAGCGCCTCGCGGAATCGGTGGCGCTCCGGGTCTCCGACGCGAACTTCGTCGAACTGGTCAAGAAATACAGTGGCGACAACAGCAAGGAGAAGGGCGGTGACCTGGGCGTCTTTCCGCTCTCGGGGATGGTCAAGCCGTTCGGGGACGCGCTGGCGAAGCTCAAGCCCGGCGAGATTTCTCGCCTCGTCCAGACGCAGTTCGGCTATCACATCATTCAGCGCAATACGTGGGATCACGCCAAGACCGAATTCCTCGCGCAATCGACGGGGCGCAGTCGCCAGGTTGCTGAGAGCACGTACATCGCGCAGATCCAGACGAGTGCCAACATCACGCTGAAGAAGGACGCCGCGACGACGATGAAGGAAGTCGCGAAAGATCCCGTCGCCGCGCGCGCGAGCAAGACGGTGCTCGCCACCTACAAGGGCGGCGAGCTCACCGCGGGCCGCATCGCGCTCGTCCTGCTCGCGTCGCCGCAGAGCGGACGCCTCGTGCAACAGATTCAGGGCGCACCGGACTCGGTGGTCTCGCAATACGTGACGAGCATGACGCAGCGCGACGTGCTCCTCAAGCGTGCCGATAGTTCGAAGGTCGCCGTGCTGCCGGAGGAGTTGACCGCGCTGCATCGTGACTTCCTCCAGGCCGTCGTGCAGAGCTGGGCGGCGCTGGGCATTGATCCCAAGTCGCTCGCGGACAGCGGAAAGACGCCGGCCGATCGGGAGAAGATCGCGGCGGCGCGGGTCGAGAAATTCCTCGATCGTGTCATGTCCGGTGCAATTCAGCCGCTCCCGATTCCGTCGCCGATCCAGATTGTGCTGGCGGACAAGTTCAAGTCGAAGGTGAATGCGGCCGGAATCGGCCGGGCCGTGGAACGCGCGGGGGCCCTGCGCTTGGCCGCGGACTCGGCACGTGCCGCGACGCAGCCGAAGTCTGAAGTTCCGCTCCCCGGCGCGAAGGCGCCGGATTTGGGTACGAAGCAACCGTCCAACGCCGTTCCGCTGCCCAAGAAGCCGTAAGCAGAGCGGGTGGGGCAATCCCACCCGCCAACGAGCGGCCCGGATCTTCACGGCCGGGCCGCGGGTATTGAGAGGTTATGCGTCTCCGACTCGCTTTCTCCGGCGCGGCCCTGATGGCTGCCCTGGCACCTGTGCTGCGCGCGCAGGTGCCCGTCCCCGTTGCTGCTCCGCCCAAGTTGCAGCCGCCGGGCGCCTCAACCCAGGCAATACCGCTCGATCGCATTGTGGCCGTCGTTGGTGACGTGATCATCACGCAGTCGAATCTGCAGGAGCGGATGATCCAGAAGCGTGCGGAGGGACTTCGATTCCCCGATGACAGCACTGGGTTCCGCACGCTCGTCCTCAGCGTCGTCAATGAATTGGTGGACGAAGAGCTCCTGCTCCACAAGGCGAAGGATCTCAAGATTGAGGTACCCGAGGCCGACGTGAACAGCACGGTCGACAAGCAGTACAAGGAGGTTCGGAAAAAATTCAGCAGCGACGCCGAGTTCCGGTCCGAGCTCGCCAAGGCGGGATATGGCACGCCCGAGGAGTACAAGAAGTTTGTCGGCGACGGCATCAAACGCTCCGAAACCATCACCCGCACCATTCGCAAGCTGCGCGAAGAGGGCAAGATCACGCAGGCGAATATCACCGACGCGGAAGTCGCGGAGGCGTACGAGCGTATCAAGGCCACCATGCCCAGGCGGGAAGCCGCGGTGACCTGGCGCCAGATCATCATCACGCCCAAGCCGTCTCCAGCGGCCAAGGAGTTCGCCCGCGTCAAGGCCGAGTCGCTGCTCGCCGAGCTGACGTCGGGCGGCGACTTCGAAAAGCTCGCGAAGCGCGAATCCCAGGATCCCGGGAGCAAGGACAACGGTGGCGACCTCGGATGGACTCGGCGCGGCAAGATGGTTCCCGCATTCGACCGCTGGTTGTTCGCGCTGGCGCCCGGCGTACTCAGCCCCGTTGTCGAGACGCCATTCGGCTTTCACATCATTCGCGTCGATCGCGCCCAGCCCGCCGAAGTGAAGGCGCGGCACATTCTCATTTCGCCAAAGATCGATTCACTCGATGTCGCCCGCGCGAAGCTCGAAGCCGACAGCGTCGTCGCGGCGCTGCGTGGTGCTGTCCCCTTCGATTCCCTGGCGAAGAAGCATCATGACTACGCGAGTGGCGAAGAAACCACCCTGTTGACGCCGTTCCCGCGAACGCAGCTTCCGCCGGCCTATCAGCAGGCGTTCGGTGACAAGAAGGCCAGGGATGTTGTCGAATTCCCCATTGCGGGCAACACGAACGTGCCGTCCAAATTCGTCGTCGCGCAGCTCGCGTCGGTCGAGGAAGGTGGTGAAATGACGCTCGGCGAAGTGAAGGAACGCTTCCGCGCCCGTCTCGCGGAAGAGGGTGGGGTCAAGCGGCTCATGGAGTCGCTGCGCAAGGCCACCTACGTCTCCGTGCGCAAGGACGCGCTCAATCTCACGCCGCCCCTTCCGCCAACGGCCGCGCCGGTTCCCTGACGCGCGATCACGGCTGATGCGCACGCGTGTTCGGCTCGCCATCACCCTCGGCGATCCTCGCGGTATCGGGCCAGAGATCGTCGCCGCGGCACTGCGTGATGCGCGCGTCTCCGGGACGGCAGATTTCGTTCGCGTGGGTCCACGCGGTGCGGGGGTGGAGGTCGACGACGCGATCGGCGACTGGAGTGCGGGAAACTCCATCGCCGCCGCGGGACGATTCGCTGGCCTGGCCGTGGACCGTGCGATCGAGCTCGCGCAGCGCGGCGACGTGGACGGCATTGTCACCGCACCGCTCGACAAGAGTGCGCTGCTCGCGGGCGGGTACGACTTTCCGGGACACACCGAGCTCCTCGCCGCGCGCACCGGCCGTCGCGTCGCGATGATGCTCACCGCGGCGCGTCCCGCTCCCGGCACGGTCAATCCACTTCGCGTGGTGCTGGCCACGACGCACGTGGCGCTGCGTGACGTCGCGAATGCACTCACCGCCGACGCCATTGCGACTGCGGCCGAGGTCACGCGCGCGGGGCTGCGCACATGGTTCCAGATACGCGAGCCTCGCATCGCTCTCTGTGCACTGAACCCCCATGCGGGCGACGGCGGACGCTTCGGACGCGAGGACGATGAGCTGCTTGCTCCCGCAGCGCGCGCAGCGGGACTGCTCGGCCCCTTTCCCGCCGACACGGTGTTCGTGCGGGCGATGCGCGGGTCGTTCGACGCGGTCATCGCACCGTATCATGACGTCGGGATGACGGCGATCAAGGTCGCGTCATTCGGGTCGGCGGTGAACGTGACGCTCGGGTTGCCGTTTCCTCGCACGTCACCGGATCATGGGACGGCGCTGGACATCGCCGGTCAGGGCATCGCCGACCCCGCCAGCATGATCGAAGCGATTCTCTTGTGCGCGTCGATCGCACACCGAACTTCGTTGGACGCCTGAGCAGCTGACGCCGACCCCTTCTGCTCAGTTGCCCTTGCTCGGTGTCGGATCGCAGTAAGGCACGCACGATCACCGCGTTTTTTCCCGGCGGTCCCCCACGGAATGCAAATCGACCGCGAGCATCTCGATGCGCCGCCCCTGCATCGCTTTCACCGTGAATACCGCGTGCGAGGCGGTCACCCGGTCTCCGCCCACCGGCAACCGTCCGAGCGCCCCGAAGATATATCCGCCAATGGTCGTGTACTCATCGTCCGGGATCTCCAGCGCGAAGCGCTCATTCAGCTCGCCGATGTTCATCGTGCCCGGGAGGAGGACGTCCGCATCGGCGGCGTCGGGCGTCGGGAGCTCGGCGTCGTCGTGCTCGTCGAGAATCTCGCCGACGATCTCCTCGAGCAGATCCTCCATCGTCACGATGCCCGCCGTGCCGCCGTACTCGTCGAGCACCACCGCCATGTGCTCCTTGAGTCGCTTGAAGTCGGCGAGCACCTCTTCCACTTCACGGGACCCGGGCACCACGTGCACCGGCCGCATGATGTCGGCCACCGTGAAACGGCTCGGCGCATCGCGCAGAATCGGGATGAGGTCCTTCGCCAGCATGAGCCCGATGATGTTGTCGATCGATTCCTCGTACACCGGGTAGCGCGATCGCTGCGTCTCGATCACGAACGCCATCGTTTCCTCCAGGGGCGTATCGACGTCGAGCGCGTCGATCGCCGTGCGGGGCGTCATCACCTCCCGGGCGTTTTTCTCCGAGAACTCGAACACCCCTTCGATGAGGGCGGCGTCCTGTCGCTCGATCACGCCCCCTTCCTGACTCTGCTCCACGAGAATGCGCAGCTCGTCGGCCGAGTGGACATTCTCCTCCGCGCTGCCCGGTTTGAGACCGAACGGTTTGAGCACCAGCTCGGCTGATCGGTTGAGCACCCACGTGAAGGGCTTGGTCATCCATGCGAACGCCACCAGCCCCGGTACGAGCCATCGCGCTACCCGCTCGGGACTGTTGATCGTCGCGCCCCGCGGCGCCAGCTCGCCGAATACCACGTGGAGGTACGTAACGACGGACAGCGCGCAGACCGTTCCGAGCCCGGCGGCGCCGATCTTGAGCGGCAACGGGATCGCGATGAAGAAATGCGCGAAGACCGCCGACAGCGTCTCCTCGGCCAGGGCGCCGATGCCGATACTGGCCAGCGTGATACCAAACTGGCTGGCCGAGAGCAGCCGGGCCAGGCTGGTCGTCGCCTTGAGTACGAGGCGGGCCTTGGTGTCGCCGCCTCGCGCCATGGCTTCCAGGCGCGACCGGCGCGAGCGCACGATGGAAAACTCCGCCGCGACGAAGAAGCCGTTCAAGGCGAGAAGGGCAATGATGGCCAGCACGCGTCCGAGCACGGGCGGAACGTAACGGAACGCTGGCTCGCGCCGCCACTGGACGGTCCGCTTGACGTTCCGCTTGCTGGTGCCGACACTCCTTCACTATGGATGACTACCGAATTGAGAAAGTGCGGCATCACGTCGAGCTCACGCTCGCGTCGGGACGTCGCCTCGAGGGCGATATCTTCCTTCAGGCCTTCGCGCGTTTCAAGGCCGGACCCGAAGAGCCCCTCGACGTCTTGAACGACTCCGCCCCCTTTCTCCCCCTGGTGCTCGCGTCGGACCAACTGCTCCTTGTGCAGAAGGCGCAGATCGCCATCGTCGCCACCGCATTGCCGCAGAGCGATGATCCCGCCGAAGCCGGCGTGGTCGGCATGCACGTCGAGATCGTCTTCGTGAACGGCGAATCACGAACCGGCTCGGTTTTCCCGGAATTGCGGGCCGATCGCCCCCGCCTCGTCGACTTTCTCAATAACACGCCCTTGCGCTTCCTCCCGCTCTTCGCCGCCGATCAAATGCTGCTCGTCAGCACCGCACACATCGCGTACGCCCGTCCGGCGTCCTGACGATCATGGCTCAACTTGATCGCCTGCTGTCCGTGATGGTCAGTCAGCGCGCCACCGCACTGCGCCTTGACGAAAGTGAACTCGCCGAGCTCGAGATTGGCGGTGCGGCGCGTCCCGTCACCAAGACTCCGCTCACCGGCCCGCAGGTCGTCGCGCTGCTGCGCGAGATTGCCCCACCCGATTCCGCCGGCGCCCTTGATGCCGGCCAGCCGACGTCGTTCTCCTACGTCTCCGAGGAGGGCGCCTTCGCGATTCAGACGTCGCGCGACGGCGCACGCTGGCGCGCCCGCGTCACCATGGACGAGACGCGCGAGCGGCAGCGCCGCACGGGGCACTCCAAGGCCATGCCGCAGCCGGAGCAGCCGGCTGCGTCTGCTCTCGCGCCGGCCCACCCAGCCCCAACCGCGCCAGCGCCCACCAGCGCGGTGCAGGCGGGGGCGCGTCGCGACGGTATCGGGGCAAGCGGCGACGCCATTGGCAGCTTCGATGGCAGCGAGCGCGCAAAGACGGCGCTCGACCTGCTGCTGCGCACGATCGTCGAGATGAACGCATCGGATCTTCACCTGCGCTGCGGCGAGCCGCCCATTGTTCGGCTGCACGGCGAAATGAAGCGCCTTGATCAGCCGATGCTTGATCCGGAGACGGTCGAGCAGATGCTGCGATCGATCATGCCCGAGCGCAACCGTCACGAGTTTACCGAAACCAATGATACGGACTACGCTTACGAGATTGCGGGCGTCGCGCGGTTTCGCGCCAATGCGCTCAAGGATCGCAACGGGCCGGCTGCGGTCTTCCGCCAGATCCCCGCGACGGTCGTCACGGTGGAACAGATGGGGATCTCGCCCGAAGTACAACGGCTCTGTCAGCTCAACAAGGGACTTGTGCTCGTCACCGGCCCAACCGGCTCGGGAAAGTCGACCACGCTCTGTTCCCTGATCGACCTCGTCAACCGGTCGCGCTCCGATCACGTCATTACAATCGAAGATCCCATCGAGTTCGTGCACCCGAACAAGAAGTGCATCATCACGCAGCGCCAGGTGGGGGTACACACCGGCTCCTTCAAGAGCGCCCTCCGCGCGGCGCTCCGCGAAGATCCCGATATCATTCTCGTCGGCGAACTGCGTGATCTCGAGACGGTCTCCATCGCGATCGAGACGGCTGAAACGGGTCACCTCGTGTTCGGGACACTGCACACGACGACCGCGGCCGGCACCATCGACCGCGTGATCGACCAGTTTCCGGCCGATCGGCAGGCGCAAATCCGTGTGATGCTCGCCGAATCGCTGCGCGGCGTCATCTCGCAGACGCTGTGCAAGAAGATCGGCGGCGGCCGCGCGGCCGCGCGCGAGGTGCTGCTGTCCATCCCCGCCGTGGTGAATCTCATTCGCGAGGGTAAGACGTTCCAGATACCGTCCGTCATGCAGACGTCGAAGCGGCTGGGCATGGTGACGTTGAATGACGCACTGCTCGAGCTCGTGGACAGCGGACAGGTCGAAGCGGCGGAAGCGTACTCGAAGGCGGTGGAAAAAACGGGGTTCGTCGCGGGACTCAAGTCGCGCGGTGTGGACACTTCGTTCGCCGAAGGAGAGGCGGGGGCGAAGCCCGCAGCAGCCTCGGCGCCGGCTGGGAAGCGGTAGCGGTGCAACAGAAAGGTGCGCTGACCGCATGACGGTCAGTGCACCTTTCGCGTTGGCGCCCCGTGATGAATGCTCTGCGATCCCTACGTTTGAACCGGCGGTGCGGTGCTCTGCGGCGAGTCGTCACCGCGTGCTTCCCGGGTCTGCTCGTGCTCCACCTCTCCTCGGGGAAGCGCGTACTCGTCGCGGTTCGAGTACCCGTAGCCGCCGAAAACTTCCCCGCCGCGCATGTAGTCGTGACCGTAGCCTCGGCCGTGCGGGTACTGTTCCAGGGCGGGGTCGTGCTCTTGGTGCATCGGACACCTCCTGCCAGGGTATGTATCGTCGCTCGTAGAGTGTCGCTATTCGGCAACACCGTCAAGTGGCATTACAGTCCAGCTTGTTGTGTCTCCGGCCGGTAGGGTATATTTCCGGGCTATGCAGATTCGTAATATCGCCATCATCGCACACGTCGATCACGGGAAGACCACCCTCGTCGACAAGATGCTTCGGCAAGCCGGCGCCTTCCGGGAAAATCAGGTCGTCGCCGAGCGCGTGATGGATTCCAATCCGCTCGAGCGTGAGCGCGGGATTACCATCCTCGCGAAGAACACCTCTGTTCGATGGAAGGAAACCAAGATCAACATCGTGGATACGCCCGGCCACGCCGATTTTGGCGGCGAGGTCGAGCGCATTCTGCGCATGGTGGACGGCGTGCTGCTCGTTGTCGATGCGTTCGACGGCCCAATGCCGCAGACGCGATTTGTTCTGCGCAAGGCGCTCGAGCTCGGACGTACCCCCATCGTCGTCATCAACAAGATCGACCGCCCTGGCGCCGATCCCATGCGCGTGCATGATGAGGTGCTCGATCTCTTCATCGAGCTCGAGGCCACCGAGGCGCAGCTCAACGCGCCCGTCGTATATGCCTCGGCGCGCGAAGGCGTGGCGACGTTGGACATGGAGGTGAAGGCGCTCAATCTGGATCCGCTCTTCGACATGATCCTCTCGGCGGTACCGCAGGCGCCGAGCGATGCGGGCGCGCCCTTCCAGATGCTCATCTCGACGATCGATTTTTCGCCGTATCTCGGCCGTCTCGGCATCGGGCGTATCGAGCGCGGTACGGTGCGGGTCGGCGAGCAGGTGTTGCTGCTGCCCATGGATAGCACGCAGAAGAGCGAACAGGCAAAGGTCACGAAGCTCTACGTCTACGACGGGTTGGAGCGCACGGAAGTGCAGACCGCCGCCGCGGGAGAAATCGTGTCCCTCGCCGGCCTCGAGGGCGTGGAGATCGGACTCACCGTCACGGATCTCGAGCACCCCGAACGCCTCGAAGGCATCGCCGTCGAAGAGCCCACCATCAGTGTCGATTTCCTCGTCAACAACTCTCCCTTCGCCGGCAAGGACGGGAAGTACGTCACGTCGCGCCAGATTCGCGACCGGCTGTACAAGGAGCTCGAGCGGAACGTCGCGCTCAGGGTGGAGGACACGGATTCCACCGATACCTGGACGGTAAACGGGCGCGGGGAACTGCACCTCTCCATTCTCATGGAGACCATGCGCCGCGAGGGCTACGAATTCCAGGTCTCGCGCCCGCGCGTCATTCTGAAAACAGGAATGTCGGGGGAGCGGCTCGAGCCGTACGAAGAACTCGCGATCGACGTCCCCGAGGAGTTTCTCGGCGCCGTCATCGAGAAACTCGGACCGCGGCGCGGCGAGATGATCGAGATGAAGAGCCCGGGGCAGGGGCTCACGCGTGTGCTCTATCGCATTCCGGCGCGCGGCCTGTTCGGTTACCGCTCGGAGTTCCTCACCGATACGCGCGGCACGGGGATCATGCACCACCGTTTCCTCGAGTACGGGGCGTGGGCTGGCTCGCTGGCGACGCGCTCCCGGGGCACGCTGGTCTCGATGGAGAATGGCACGATCATCGCATTCGCCCTTGCGGCGCTGCAGGAGCGGTCCACGCTCTTCGTCACCCCGGGCGATCCGGTGTACGAGGGAATGATCGTCGGGGAGAATTCGCGGCCCGGTGACATGGATGTCAATCCGACGAAGGAGAAGAAGCTCTCGAACATGCGGACCACCGGGACGGACGAGAATATTCGGCTCGAGCCGCCCCGGGAGTTGACGCTGGAAGGGGCGCTCGAGTATATCGAGGACGACGAGCTCATTGAGATAACGCCGAAGTCGATCCGGCTGCGGAAGCGTCTGCTGGGCCAGAGCGATCGCAAGAAGATTTCGCGCGAAGCCAAGCGTGAACGAGCAACGCTGTAGCGGCTGCGCGAGTCGAACACCAACCGTCGTATCCACCACCCTCCTGCTGGAGCGCTCTACAATGCCGGACCTGTTCGAGATCCCGGAGTCGATCGGCCTCGCTGCCGCCGCGGGCGATCCATTCTCGCTGTCGCCGAGCGACGACGATGACGATCTCAAGGACGACGACGTCGATGATGATGACGACGATCTCGACGATGAGGACGACGATGACGACCTCGATGACGACCTCGATGATGATGACGACGACGACGACGATGATGACGATGACGATGACGATGACGACGACGATGATGATGATGATGATGATGATGACGACGAGGACGACGAGCTGGTAGATATTGACGACGATCACGACGGCGTGGATGACGATGAGGATGATCGTCCCGGCCGTCCGTTCGACGAGAAGTGAGGCCGTTGGCGTAAGGCCGGAACTGCTCCTATCGCGGATTTCGCGGACGACATGGACGTGAAGGGCTCGCATCGCGACAGGGATGCGGGCCCTTCCGCGTCGCCGTCATTCTGCTGTTCAGCTCGGGCGTTTATGCTGTGCTGTCGCGATCAAGAATGTCGGACGGGCACTTGAATTTGCTTGCTGCCAGACTAGATTCACCGTTCCCCAATGCACCGGGGAACCGATGTGTGGCTGATTGACAATCGAGTGTGTGATGTTGTGTGATGGCTCTCATTTGAGCGGCGGCGATCGTGTGCCGCGGCGAGAGATCAATTCACGAACATTTTGGATTCCGGACGCGATCTTTGGACGCGTCTGAAGGTCGCGTTCGGCGAGCTTACTATCAAAATCTCTTGGAGAGTTTGATCCTGGCTCAGGACGAACGCTGGCGGCGTGCTTAACACATGCAAGTCACGGGGGTCCCGCAAGGGATAACCGGCGAACGGGTGCGTAACACGTGAGCAACCTGCCTTT
>JANYIN010000074.1 GCA_025362035.1 Gemmatimonadaceae bacterium
GACCATGACGCACCGCCCCACCCGACTGTTATATATTCGTGCGGTTCGACTGCCTCACTCATTTTGACCGATCGAGATCCGTATGGCCGGCCACAGTAAATGGAAGAACATCAAGCATTACAAGGCGGCAACCGACGCCAAGCGTGGGGCACTGTTCACGAAGCTCATTCGGGAGATCACCATGGCCGCCAAACTCGGCGGCGGCGATCCGGGATCCAATGCGCGCCTCCGGCTGGCGATTGATGCCGCGCGCTCGAAGTCGATGCCGAAGGACAACATCGACCGTGCCATCAAGAAGGGGACGGGAGGCATGGACGGCGTGGACTACGTGGAAGTGATGTACGAGGGCTACGGGCCGGGCGGCGTCGCATTGATCATCGACGCGCTCACCGACAATCCGACGCGTACGGTTGCGGATGTGCGTCACCGGATGTCTCGTCTCGGCGGTAACCTCGGGACACCGGGATCGGTGGCCTTCATGTTCGAGAAGAAGGGTCAGATCCAGATCGACGCCGCACAATACCCGGATGAGGACGCGACGCTCGAAGCAGCGCTGGACGCGGGAGCCGAGGACTTTCGCCGAGAGGACGACGTTTATGTCGTCACCACCGATCCCGCCACCTTCCACACCGTGAAGTCCGCGTTGGAAGCGAGGAAGATCGTTCCGACCGAGGCCGAGCTCGCGATGGTGCCGATGAATACCGTGGCGGTGGAAGGAAGGGACGCCGCCGAAACGATGCTCAAGCTGATCGAGTCGTTGGAAGAACTGGACGACGTCCAGAAGGTGTGGGCGAACTTCGAAATTGACGACGCCGACCTGGCGGACCTCTAGCACCCACTTTCACACCGGCGGCGCGCGTGCTCGTCCTCGGCATCGATCCGGGCACGGCCAACACTGGTTACGGCGTGGTCCGCGGCGGCGGCGGCGCGACGCCGGCATTGATCGAGTGCGGCGTCATACGCACACGCGCCCGCGAGCCACTACCCGCACGGCTCCGCGAAATTTACGACGGCGTCCGTGAGTTGATCGAGAAACACCACCCTGATGCGCTCGCCGTCGAGGACATCTTCTACTCGCGCAACGTGCGCACCACCGTGGTGCTCGGCCATGCGCGTGGCGTAATTCTGCTGGCGGCCGAGATGTCCGATATCCTCGTCAACGAGCTTGCCCCGGCCGAGATCAAGAAGGCGGTGGTCGGGACCGGTGGCGCGACAAAGGAGCAGGTCCAATTCATGCTTACCCGGTTGCTCCGTCTCAAGACTGCGCCGCAGCCGGCCGACGCGGCTGATGGCGTTGCCGCCGCGCTCGCGTGCCTGATGAGCGCGAACGTCCCGCGCCTTGATGGAAACGGTCGGATCCGTGAGCCGTCGCGGCCTACCTCTTCCTCGTCGCTGCACGCGACTGCTCCGATCGTGCGTCGCACATGATCGTTCGCGTCGAGGGGGAACTCCTGGTCAAAGAGCTCGACCGCGTCGAAATCCTGACCGCCGGTGGAGTGGCCTACGAGCTGTCCGTACCCCTGAGTGCGTTCGAGGCGATGCCAAAGACGGGCGAACGCTGCTCCCTGCACACGTTTCTCGTCGTGAAGGAAGATGGGTGGCAGCTGTTTGGATTCACGTCAGTGTATGAACGGCGCGTCTTTCAAAAGGTGCTGGTCGCGAAGGGTGTCGGCCCGGCGCTGGCGCTGGGTCTCCTTTCGTCGCTCACGGCCGAGCGGCTCGTACGCGCGATCCGTGAGAAGGACATCGTGACGCTACAGTCTGTACCGCGCGTGGGACGCAAGAAGGCGGAGCAGCTCATTCTCGACCTCGCGGACAAACTCGATCAGCTTCAGGGTGCCAGTTCCGAGGCGGGCGTGGGCCGAGGGTCTTCGCCGGGAACGGAGGATGCCATTCGCGCGCTGGTTTCGCTCGGCTACACCACCGCCGACGCTGAAAAGGCCGTGCGCGGCGCAAGCGGCGCCAGCGGGGGGCCGCTCTCCGCGCCAGAATTGATTCGCGCCGCGTTGGCACGGATCGGCGGTCGATAGCGACTGCGGGTAGTGGGGCCCGGCATCTAGCCGATTTTTGATCCGAGCTGCACGTTCAGAACGACTTCCACCAGTGGTCATGCACCCAGCCCGCCGCACCATCACGTTTACGGAATCGGTCATCCGGGAGATGACCCGCATCGCGAACCAGCACGAGGCCGTGAACCTCGCGCAGGGATTCCCGGATTTTCCCATGCCCGAGCCGATGAAAGATGCGGCCTGCGCGGCCATTCATGGCGACATCAATCAATACGCCGTGACGTGGGGAAGCTCGGCACTGCGCATCGCCATCGCCGAGAAGTACAGGCGATGGTACGACATGGAAGTGGATCATGACCGCGAGGTCACGGTCACGTGCGGGGCCACGGAAGCGATGGCGGCGGTGTTCCTCGCGCTGATCGATCCGGGAGACGAGGTCATCGTCCTCGAGCCCTTCTACGAGAACTACGGCCCCGACGCGATACTCGCCGGCGCACACCCGACCTTCGTTCCCCTCGAGCGGCCACACTGGACCCTCGACCTTGATCGCCTCGCGAAGGCGTTCACGAAGCGCACCAAAGCCATTATCCTCAACACGCCGCACAATCCCACTGGGCGCGTCTTCACGCGCGCCGAGATGACGATGATCGCCGAGCTGTGCATCAAGCACGACGTCTGGGCGATCACCGATGAAATCTACGAGCACATTCGGTACGCGGGTGCGCACCACGTGATGGCGACGTGGCCGGAGATGCGAAAGCGCACCATCACCATTTCCGGGCTCTCCAAGACGTTCAGCTGCACGGGGTGGCGGCTCGGGTACACGGTCGCTCCCGAGGACCAGACGGCGGCAATTCGAAAGGTTCACGACTTCCTGACCGTGGGCGCTCCCGCGCCTCTCCAGGCGGCGGGAGCCGTGGGCATGCGCTTCGATGCCGACTACTACAATCACATGGCCCTGGATTATCGTTCGCGGCGGAGCGTGCTGTGTGACGCCCTTAGCGACGCGGGCTTCACGTTCGCGCAGCCCGAAGGTGCGTACTACGTGCTCGCTGATTTCTCGGGGCTCAGCGATATGGATGATGTCACCTTCGCGAAATGGATGATCGAGGAGATCGGCGTGGCGACCGTGCCGGGCTCGAGCTTCTACTCGAACAAGGGCATGGGCCGCAACCTGGTCCGCTTCGCCTTCTGCAAGAAGTACGAAACCCTGAAACGGGCCGCCGAACGGCTCTCCACGATTCGCGCGTCCGTGTGACCGTGGTCCGACGGCGGCAGGGCGGGTTCCCGACCGCCGCGTCGCGCGCGTGCAGCGACGTGCACGCCGAGCTCGACAGGACCGGCTCTCAGGCGACGCCGCCCATCGCTCCGTAGCCAATGGTCGCCGAGAGCGGAACACCGATTGCCTGAGCTGGTTTCGGTCTCTGCTCGGTATATCTTCCGTGACGGGAATCTTGTGAATAGTCCCCCGCCTCGCAGGTAGAGTGGAATTCATGTCGCGCGCCGAGATTACCACGCCGGAAGAGTTGCCGGAGGAGTCTGTCGTTGAGCTGTCGCTGCGACCTCAGCGGCTGGAGGAGTTCATCGGTCAACAGAAGGTAAAGGACAACCTTCGGCTGGCGATCGACGCAGCGCTCGCGCGGAACGAGCCACTCGATCATTCGATCTTCTATGGTCCGCCCGGCCTGGGCAAGACGACGCTCGCCGAGTTGATCGCACGCGAGCTGCGGGTGAACATCCGGACGACGTCGGGACCAGCGCTCGAGAAGCCGGGCGATCTCGTCGGCACGCTGACCAACCTGCGCGCGGGTGACATTCTCTTCATCGACGAAATTCATCGGTTGCGGCCAGTGATCGAGGAGTTCCTCTATCCCGCCATGGAGGACTACAGGATCGACATCCGACTGAGTGAAGGCCCAAAGGCGCAGACGATCACCATGCCCATCGAGCGCTTCACACTCATCGGAGCGACAACCCGATTCGGCATGCTGACACCGCCGATGCGGGCGCGCTTTGGCATCGAACAGCGTCTCAACTATTATGCGCCGGAAGACCTGGAGCTCATCGTTCGGCGCACCGCGGATGTGATCAAGGTGGAGATCGTGACCGCGGGCGCGCGTGAGATCGCCCGTCGCTCACGCGGCACGCCGCGGGTGGCCAATCGTCTGCTGCGCCGTGTTCGGGACTACGCACAGGTGCGCGCGGACGGCGTGATCACGGAGGACGTCGCGCGCGCCGCGCTGGCGATGCTTGATGTTGATCAATTCGGTCTCGACGACATGGATGCGCGCATCCTGAAGGTCATTATCGAGAAGTTCGATGGCGGGCCGGTGGGCGTGGCCACCATCAGCGCCGCGATTGGCGAAGATGCCTCGACCCTGGAGGAGGTCTACGAGCCGTTCCTCGTGCAGCAAGGGTTCCTGCAACGAACTCCGAGAGGGCGTGTCGCCACGCCACAGGCATACCGGCACTTTGGTTTCACGCCGCCCACCACGCGTTCGGAGCAGGTCGCGCTATTCTAAGCGCGGGAGTCCGGTGTCAGAGCACGCCGACGGCGGCTTCCGTCGCTCCAGCAGAGTGACCGAAGCGTGCCCGGTTATCTTGGGAGAATGAACGGGCTCGCTACATCCGACTACGACTTCGATCTTCCGCCTGCCCTCGTTGCCCAGGTGCCACTCGAGCGGCGCGATGCGAGCCGGTTGATGGTGGTGCATCGCGCAACGGGAGTGATCGAGCACCGGCGGTTCAGCGAGATCGCCGAACTGCTCGCGCCCGATGACCTGCTCGTGGTGAATCGATCGAAGGTGGTGAAGGCGCGACTGCTCGGTACTCGTGCCGGGTCTGGCGCGCCGGCGGAGGTGTTTCTTCTTTCGCCCTTGGGCGGCGACACGTATGAGGCGATGGTCTCGCCCGGCGGTAAGCTCAAGCCCGGCCGCGTCGTGGAATTCTCGGCGGGTTTCACGGCGGAAGTCCTGAGCGTGACCGAGCGCCGCACGCGTATTGTCCGGCTTCGCTGCGAGGATGGTGTCGATGCGGCGATCGAACGCCATGGGCACATCCCATTGCCGCCATACATCGAGCGCCCCGACACCCTCGTGGACGTCGAACGCTATCAGACGGTGTACGCCCGAGAGGCGGGTTCCGTGGCCGCACCGACGGCGGGACTGCACTTCACGCCCGAACTGCTCGCGACGCTGGACGATCGAGGCGTGCGGCGCGCCGAGGTGATCCTGCACGTCGGCGCTGGAACATTCAAGCCGGTGGACGTGGACGATCCCGCCGATCACCTGATGCATCAAGAGCGGTACACCGTGCCGGACGTCATGGCCCATGCGTGGGCGGAGACCCGTGCGCGAGGGCACCGTGTGTGGGCAGTGGGTACGACCACCGTTCGTGCCCTCGAGAGCGCGGCAGCGACGGATGGCCTCGTGTCATCCGGCTCCGCTGAAACGCGTATCTTCATTCGCCCGCCCCAGCAGCTTCGCGCGGTGGATGCCCTGATCACCAACTTTCATCTGCCGCGGTCCACATTGATCATGCTCGTCGCCGCGGCCGCAGGATACGAGCTCACGATGCAGGCCTACCGCGAGGCGATCGCGCAGCGGTATCGCTTCTATTCGTATGGCGATGCGATGGCGATCGTATAGACCCGCGAATGTCGATGACACCGTTCGATTTCACCGTGGACGCGACGTGCGGCGCCGCGCGAGCCGCGCGGTTCGCGACGCCCCACGGCGTCGTGCACTCGCCGGCATTCATGGCGGTCGGTACCCTCGCGACGGTGAAGGCGCTGGATCCCGATGATCTCCACGCCATGGACGCGCAGATGATTCTCGCCAATGCCTATCACCTGCATTTGCGGCCCGGCGACGAGCTCGTGCGCGAGCTGGGTGGGCTGCACGAGTTCATGCACTGGCCGGGACCACTGCTTACCGACTCCGGAGGCTTTCAGGTCTTTTCACTGGCGACGCTGCGGACCATCGACGAGGACGGCGTGGAATTCCGCAGCCACATTGATGGCTCGACGCGGCGGTTCACGCCAGAGAGCGTGATGCGCATCGAGCGGAACCTTGGAGCAGACGTCATCATGCAATTCGATCACGTCATTCCCGGTCAGAGCGACGCGACGAGTGCACGCGACGCCAGCGAGCGCAGCATCCGATGGCTCGCGCGATGCCAGACGGCGTTCGAGCGCCTCGCCATCGACGATCCGATCGTGGGGCAGTCGGAACAGGCGCTCTTCCCGATCGTCCAGGGGGGCATTCACGGCGATCTGCGTCGAGAGGCGGCTGCCGCCATCCGCGACATGGGCGACTGGAAAGGGTTCGGTATCGGCGGGCTGTCGGTGGGAGAGGCCAAAGCGGACATGTATCGCATTCTCGAAGACGTCGACGCGGTGCTGCCGACGAACCGACCGCGCTATCTCATGGGCGTCGGCTTCCCCGAGGACCTGGTGGAGGGCGTGCGCCGCGGTGTGGACATGTTTGACTGCGTGGCGCCAACCCGCATGGGCCGCAACGGAACCGTATTCACCCACGACGGACGCCTCAACATCAAGCGGTCCGAATTCCGTAGTGACCGCCGCCCGCTGGATTCGACGTGTGATTGTTCCGCGTGCTCCCGATTCAGCCGCGCGTACATCCGCCACCTGTTTCTGGCCGATGAAATCCTCGGCCTCCGTCTTCTCTCGCTGCACAATGTACATTTCCTCGTGATGCTGATGCGGGCGGCGCGCCACGCGCTACTCGCCGGCTCCTTCGACCGTTGGAGCGCGGAATGGCTCCAGCAATACCACTCTCGCACCGCACCGGCTTCCGTATGATGCATTCCGGACTCTTCCCCGCATTGCTCGCGCTGCAGTTTGGCGGTGGCGCCGGCGGAAGTCTCACGCCCTTCCTGGTTCAACTTGCCGCCATTTTCGGCATCTTCTATTTCCTGTTGATTCGCCCGCAGCAGCAGCAGAAGAAGAAGCACGAGGAGGCACTTCGGAACCTCAAGCGCGGTGACCGCATTGTGACGGCGGGAGGTATCATTGGCGACGTCGTCCACGTCAAGGAGACGGCCACCGGCGAGGGCGGCACGGCGCGACCGCTGGAAGACGAGGTCACCATCAAGTCGGCGGAATCGCGACTCATCGTGGAGCGAGGGCGCATCGCGCGAATCGTCGGCGTGAGTACGGCGGCTCCGTCCAAGGACTAGTGCTCGACCGTGAGCATTCTCGACATTCGCGTTCTCGGCGACCCGGTGCTTCGTCAGGAGACGAAGGTGGTCACGGAGTTCACGGACGAACTGCAGCGTCTGATCGACGACATGTTCGAAACGATGCGCCATGCGCGCGGCATCGGTCTCGCCGCGCCGCAGGTTGGACGCGCGGAGCGTCTTGCGGTCGTCGATCTGGGCGACGATCCGTTCGTGATCATCAATCCGGAGGTCATCGTTTCGTCCGCGGCCCGAGTGAGGGGAGAAGAGGGCTGTCTCTCGATTCCCGACATTTATGGCGACGTGGAACGACCGAAGAGCGTGACCGTTCGTGCGCTGAGCCGGCACGGTGAGCCCTTCGAGCGCGATGCGTCGGACCTCCTCGCGCGCTGCGTGCAGCACGAGATCGACCATCTCCACGGAAAGCTTTTCCTCGATTACCTCAGTGTCCTGAAGCGCACGGCGGCCCTCGCGAAGTGGAAACTCCAGGCGGCGGATTATCCGGGCTACGTGAGGCGCGTGGCACTCGAGACTCCGGACGATCTGGATGAACACGGGCACCGAGAAGAGGAGCTCTAGATGCGCGTGCTGTTTTGGGGCACCCCCGAGTTTGCCACAGCTCCCCTCCGTGCCCTGATCGGTGAAGGGTTCGATGTTGTGGGGGTGGTGACCCAGCCGGACAAGGCGGTGGGGCGGTCGCGTTCCACGCTTCAGGCGTCCTCAGTCAAGCAGGTTGCCCTCGCGGAGGGGATACCGGTGCTGCAGCCGGAGAAGCCGCGGGGCGAGGAGTTTCTCGCGGCCATCGCGGCGTTGGCGCCCGACATCAACGTTGTGGTGGCGTACGGCCACATCCTGCCCAGGTCCGTCATCGACCTGCCTCCACGAGGTACCGTCAACATCCACGCGTCGCTTCTGCCCGCGCTTCGCGGCGCCGCACCCATTCAGGCCGCGATACGCGACGGACTCGGTGAAACGGGCGTGACGATCATGCAGATGGTTCCGGCCCTCGACGCGGGGCCAATTCTGCACACGGCGCGCACACCGATTCTCGAGGACGAAACGTCGCTCGAGCTGTCGCTCCGTCTGTCGGAGATCGGCGCGAATGCACTCATCGAGGCGCTCACGCTCATGGAGATGGGAGGCGTCCAGCCTCAGGCGCAGGATGAAGCACTCGCCACCTTCGCGGGCAAGTTGTCACGACACTCGGCACAAGTGGATTGGACCAAATCGGCGTACGAGGTTGCCAGACACGTTCGCGCGTACGATCCCAAACCCGGCGCCTGGTCTACGGTGCACGGGGCCGAAGTAAAGCTCTTCGGTGCTCGGGTTGCCCCGCGCTCCTCGTCCAGCGCTGCGGGGCAGGTCCTCGTCGTGGATGGCGACGGCATGCTCGTCGCCTGCGGCGGTGGGGCGGTCCGCATCCTGATGGTCCAGCCCTCCGGCAAGGCCAGGTTGGCGCCACGGGCGTGGGCTAACGGTCGTGGCATAACGGCTGGCGACCGTTTCGACACCGGACTCGGCAATCCACCGTAGGGAGCTCATGATTCCCGGCATCGACGTCGACAGGCGCATGGTGACGGTGCCTGTGATCCACGTGGTGACCAATGACGAAGTCGTTGCACGAGAAGACTTCATCGACGTCGCTTGCGCGGTGATGCGAGTGCTTGGAACGCGTGGCGCGCTGCATCTGCGCGCGGGCCGAATCAGCGGCGCCAGGTTCCAGTCGCTGGCGGAGGGACTCGCGGCGGCGCAAGCGCTGACTGGGGGTTGGCTTGTCGTGAATGACCGCGTGGATATCGCACTGGTAGCGGGCGCACGCGGGGCACAACTCACGAGTCGGTCGCTCTCGGCCGGCGACGCGCGGCGCATCGCGCCCAGGATGGCCCTTGGTGCCAGCGTGCACGATCTGGACGAGGGCCGCTCGGCTATCGCTGCCGGAGCGGATTGGCTCGTGGCCGGGCACGTGTTCACGACACGAACGCATCCGGGACAACCATCGAGGGGCGTACCGTGGGTGCAGTCGCTCGTCCAGGCCACGACCGTGCCCGTGATCGCCATCGGCGGAGTCCGCGTCGAGCATGCGTCCGCATTGCGCCGAGTGGGCGTGCACGGCATGGCTGTCATCCGTGGAATCTGGGATGCCACGAATGCCGAACGAGCGGCGAGTGACTATCTTTCCTCGTATGACGACGCCGGTGTTGCATGAGCCGTCCGCCATTGCGCTGACGGTCAACGGAGAGCAGCGCGCGATCGCGCCCGGTATGACGCTGGCGGACCTGCTCGCCGGGCTCGGTCTCGATCCCAGGTTGGTCGTGATCGAGCACAATCGGTCGATTCTTCGCGACCGCGATGCGTACGCATCCTTGGCGCTCGCGGAGGGCGACGTTCTGGAAATCGTGCACTTCGTGGGCGGAGGTTGACATGGCGACGGTGCTTCAGGAGTCGCTGGATACACCATTCGTAATCGGCGACCGGGAGTTCCGGTCACGCCTGATGGTCGGGACCGGCAAGTACTCGTCCAACGCGCAGATGACAGCGGCCATCGCGGCGTCGGGAGCCGAAGTCGTGACCGTGGCCGTCCGTCGCGTCGACCTGGATCGCACGAGTGACGAAGGCGTCCTCCATCATCTCGATCCGAATCGCTACTTCCTGCTTGCCAACACAGCCGGCTGTTACACCAGCGACGATGCGATACGGTATGCGCGGTTGGCGCGCGCGGCGGGATTCAACGAGTGGGTCAAGCTCGAGGTGATTGGCGACCAGCAGACGCTCCTCCCGGACGTGGTCGCCACGATCGACGCCACGCGCGTCCTCGCCTCCGAGGGCTTCAAGGTCATGGCCTATACAAACGATGACCTCGTCGGCGCGCTCCGTCTCCAGGACGCGGGTGCGGTGTGCGTCATGCCACTTGCTTCGCCCATCGGCTCTGGCCTGGGTCTGCTGAATCCGTTTGCGATTCGCGCCATCAAGCACCGCTTGTCGGTGCCGGTGATCGTGGATGCAGGCGTTGGCACTGCCAGTGACGCGGCGCTCACGATGGAGCAAGGTGTGGACGGCATTCTCATGAATACCGGGATTGCGGCAGCCACCGACCCAGTGCGCATGGCCAGCGCGATGCGACTTGCCGCGGAGGCGGGCCGCCTGGCGTACCTCGCCGGGCGGATGCCGCGCCGCGAGGTGGCCGTTCCGTCGTCGCCGAGCGCGGGGATGCTCGGACGGTGAGCGGACCTGGGCGGCCCGCCACGATGGCGGCGCGAGCCGCCGTGACGGACGCGCGCGTCGCCGCTGCGGAGATCGCTGCTGATCTGCGCGGCGGCGATCTACTCAACGCCAGCTTCGATCGCCACACGTTGCGTCTCGAGGCGCGCGACCGACGGTGGACGCGGGAACTCGTCTACGGCATGCTCCGTCGCCGAAGTTGGCTCGACGCGATACTCGCGGACCGCGTGAGCGGTGGTTTTTCTCGCCTGGATCCCGACGTGACCGACCTGTTGCGCGTCGGTACCTATCAGCTGCTCGCGATGGGGAGTGTGCCGGCGTACGCCGCTATTGCGCAAACCGTGGAGCTGGTCAAGCGGCGCCATGGCATCGGCGTAAGCAAGCTCGCCAACGCGGTGCTTCGCCGCATCGATCGAGAACGAGATGCGCTCACTTTCTCGACGCCGAGTGAACCGGAAGAGGCGCTGGCGCTCGAGTACTCGCATCCGCGGTGGATCGTGGCGCGATGGCTCGCGCGGTGGGGCCAAGCCGACACCCGTCGGCTGCTGGAGGCGAACAATCGCGAAGCACCGCTGGTGGCGAGCCCGTACAACGTCGTGCGGGAACAGCTCGAGACGATTCTCGAGCACGCCGGTGTGGAGACGACCGAGGCGCCTCTCGTGGGCGACAGCCTGGTCCTCACCGGGGGCGTCGGCTCTCTCACGGAACTCGGCGCGTTCAGGCAGGGGCTCTTTCACCTCCAGGATCCGGCGTCCACGCTCGTCGCGCGTTACGCATGCGTGGCGACCGGCAGCGCGGTCGCGGATCTGTGTGCCGCACCCGGTGGCAAGGCCATCGAGCTGGCCCGCGTCGCGGGCATGGTCTTCGCCTCGGACGTCTCATCGTCGCGCCTGCAGCGAGTGCGGCAGAACATCCTTCGGCTGGAAGCGGTGAACGTCATTCCGTTCGTCGCCGATGCGACGGCGCCAGCACTGCGAGATATGGACGCGGTGCTGATCGACGTTCCCTGCACCGGCACCGGAACCTTTCGTCGGCATCCCGACGCGCGGTGGCGTCTGCGGGCCAGCGACCTCGTTGTACTGCCTTCTCTGCAGCGTTCCATCTTGCGCGCCGCGGCGAACGTGGTGCGGCCGGGCGGTTTGCTCATTTACAGCACGTGCTCGCTGGAACTCGAAGAAAACGACCACCAGGTGACGCGGTTTCTGGCCGAACATCCCGGCTGGAGCATCGAAGCTCCGCCGGCTGGGGTGGTTCCGACCACCGTGCTCGACAACGGCCTGCTCCGTGTGCTGCCACAACGTCATCTCACCGATGGTGCCTTCGCGGCGCGCATCCGTCGTCCGCTGAAGGAGTCCACGGCATGACGTTCAAGTGGCGCTCGACAGTGCGTACGTCGCTCGTGTACCTGGTCAGCATCGCCGCCGGGTTCGCGCTCGCGTATCTCATCGTGGCGTTCTTCATCTTTCCTGCCGGCATGGTGCCGCGCGACGTCAAGGTGCCGAATGTCACCGGCCTGATTTACGATGACGCCGTCCAACGGCTGGTGCAGGCGGGATTCCACGGTGAAAAGGGTGAGCAGCGCTATGACAATTCGGCCCCGAAATTGACGGTCCTCGAGCAGACGCCCCCACCCGGCTCGAAAGAACAGATCGGCGCCACGGTCACGCTGGCAGTCAGCGGGGGACAGCGTCTCGCAACCGTGCCCTCGCTTGCCGGATTGACGAAAATCGAAGGACAGATGCTGCTCGAAAAGCAGGGGTTCGACGTAGGCGAGTCATCGGAATCGCCCAGCGACGCGCCGCGCGGGTCGGTGATCGGATCGAGGCCGGCGGCCGGAGCACAAGTCAGCGTGCCCGGTACCGTCTCGCTGGTACTCAGTAGCGGCGGCACGGCACTTCAGATGCCCGACCTCATCGGCCGCGACGTGGACGCGGCAAAGCAGACGCTCACGCAGCTCGGCGTTCGTGAAATCAAGGTGGTGGTGGATCCCGTTGCGGTCGGGGCGAAGGGTTCAATCGTTGGGCAGTCGCCGGTACCGAACGCCACCATTTTTCCTGGCAGCTCCGTGCAGCTCAGGGTCGTCGGCGACCCACCCACGCCATGAGCAACAGCATTCGGATCGCACCGTCGGTGCTGAGTGCGGACTTTTCGGCACTCGGTCGGGATGTCGCCATGCTCGAAGCGGGCGGCGCCGACTGGCTTCACGTCGACGTCATGGACGGTCGTTTCGTGCCGAATCTCACCTTCGGCGCGAAGGTGATCGAGTCGCTCCGGCGCGTCACGGCGTTGCCACTCGACTGCCACCTGATGGTGGTGGAACCCGAACGATACTTCGACGACTTCGCAACTGCCGGCGCGAGCATCATCACGATTCATGTCGAAGCTGCGCCCCACCTGCACCGGCAGCTCAATCGTATTCGCGACCTGGGGTGCATGGCGGGGGTGGTGCTCAATCCCGCCACGCCACTCGTCGCGGTGGAAGACGTGCTGGAGGAGCTGGATCTGCTGCTGATCATGTCGGTAAATCCGGGGTTCGGCGGCCAGCAGTTCATCGAGCACGCGGTGGAGCGCATTGCACGGGCGCGGCAGATGCTCGACGCGGCGGGCAGCCGGGCCATCCTGGAAGTCGATGGCGGGATCAACCGCGCAACCATCGCGAAGTGTTGGCGCGCGGGTGCCGACACATTCGTGGCGGGTAACGCCATATTCAGCGCGCCCGATCCAGGCGCGGAGATCTCGGCGTTGCGACGTCGCTGCTCGCACGCCGCGTAAGGGACGGCGCATGACGGCCCGTCAGCAGTGGAGTGTCGTGCTGGGCGTCCTGGTGGCGCTCGGTTGTGCCCTGTACGCCGCCACTCACTTTCTCGGCAACGAGCTCTTTCCTGTCGCCGTCGGCATGGATGCTCCGCCCATCACGGCCAAGACGATCGACGCCCCGCCGGCCGGCAGGACACTCGCGGACTACAAGGGGAGAGTCGTCATCCTGAATATCTGGGCTACGTGGTGCCAGCCCTGCCGCACCGAGATGCCAAGCATGGAAAAGTTGTACAAGGAATTCGCGCCGCAGGGGCTGGAGATCGTGGCGGTGAGTATCGATGACGCAGGCGCGGACCAAACCATTCGCGACTTCGTGAAGGAATTCGGATTGACGTTCACGATCCTGCACGATCCTGCCGCGGAGACGGCCCGACGGTACCAGGTCACCGGTTATCCCGAGTCGTTCGTCATTGGACGGGAAGGAACGATTCGTCGCAAGGTATTCGCGGCTACCGACTGGAGTTCCGAGACGAACCGCGCATTGATACGCGAACTGCTCGGCAGTTCAACGGCATCGCGTTGACGACGGGTCGCACGTGAGCGCGCCACTCCCGCCAGTCGTGGGCGACCGCCCAAACTGGCTGCGACGACTACGGGGAGTATTCACCGAGCGACTCGGCACCAAGTTCACGGCGGCGGTGATGTCTGTTCTCCTGTGGCTGATCGTCAGCGCTCGCCTCCCGACGCGCAGTCTCGTGCTAGTGGACGTTTTGCCGGAGCTCGATAGTTCTTTGATACTGCTCGATCAGCCACCCAGGGTGCGGGCGCTCGTGGCTGGGCGTGGGGCTGACCTGCTCAAACTGCACGCGGCGCCGCCGGTCGTGCGCCGAGTGGTGAGCGCGGACGCGCCTGATACGCTCTTGCTCGACATTACGCCGTCGGACGTCCAAGTCCCGGCCGAGCTCACCAACGACGTTCGCGTCATTGATGTGCAGCCGCGCACGGTGATGCTACGGTTCGAGCCGCGCGCAACGCGGCGCATCACGGTAGTGGACGATGGACGCATCCTCGTGCGCGACGCGTCCGCGATTCACGCTGCAACTGGTGTGCGATTCGAGCCCGCGGCCGTACGCGTCACCGGACCTCGCCGATTCGTGCGACGTCTGGGCAGTGTGCGCCCGTTCTCGCTGACCATTGCTCGCGGGGATACTGTACCGCGCGTCGCCGACCTCGATACAGCCGGGCTGGGCGTGCGTATGCAACCGTCGCAAGTGAAGGTCACCGTTCGGTGGGTGCCGTGACGCGCGTACTCGGGATCGAGACGTCGTGCGACGAGACGTCAGCCGCGATCCTCACCGGATCGGGTGATGACGTAACACTCGACTCGCTCGTGATTCTCTCGCAGGATGTGCATCGCATCTTCGGGGGCGTCGTACCCGAGCTCGCGTCACGTCAGCATCTCACTGCCGTGGTTCCGGTTGTCCAGCGGGCGCTCGTGGACGCCGACGCTGTACTCGCCGACATCGATGCAGTGGCGGTAACGCACGCACCCGGGCTCGTCGGCGCGCTGCTCGTGGGCGTCAGTTTCGCGAAGGCACTCGCGTTCGGTCGCGGCATACCCTGCGTGGGCGTGCATCACATGGAGGGTCATCTCTTTGCCACCGTGTTGGAGCATCCGCGCGCCGTGCCGCCATTCATCGCGCTACTCGTGTCCGGCGGCCATACCCTGCTGCTCGATGTCAGCGCGTGGGGACAGTATCGGCTCCTCGGACGTACCCGCGACGATGCCGCCGGGGAGGCGTTCGACAAAGTCGCGAAGATGATCCAGCTTCCGTATCCCGGCGGGCCACACGTCGAAAAGCTCGCCGCCAACGGCGATCCCACGCGGTTCCACTTCTCGCGGCCGATGCTCCGTCGCAACCAGCAACACGGAGACGACGACTTCTACGACGTGTCGTTCAGCGGACTCAAGACCGCCGTCCTGCGAGCCGTGCGTGCCGGCACACCAGATGACTTCCCCGACATCGCTCGTGGTTTTCATGATGCGCTCGTGGACACACTCGTGGAAAAAACGGCGCGTGCCGTGGAACATTGTGGGCGCACGCGCGTGGTACTTGGCGGCGGCGTCGCGGGCAACCGGACGCTCGCCACCGCGATGCGCTCTCGCATGGACCGACTACGCACAGAAGTGTATGCTCCAAGTGCGCGACTGGCCTCGGACAATGCGGCGATGATCGCGCGCGCCGGCCTATTCCACTTCGAACAGGGCGAGCGCGCCCCGCTCGATCTCAATGCGTTCGCGTCCTACCCCCTCCCCGGTCTCGTAAGCGCATGACGCTGCTGCCGCACCCCATCATCCATCATTCGTTCGCGTACACGTTCGGATGGTTCAGCTTCACCGGATTCGGCATCGCCATCCTGCTCTGCTTTCTCGTGGGGCAGGTGGTGGCGCAGAGCGAGCTGCAACGACGCGGCTACGACCCCGCGCCGGTCAGTGACATGATCTTCGCCGCGGTGGTTGGCGGGCTCCTCGGGGCGAAACTGTACTACGTTGTGGTCCTCGGACACTCCGATGCGATCTTCGAGCGCGGCGGGTTCGTGTTCTGGGGCGGGCTGGTCGGCGGCACGCTCGCGGTCATGGCCGTGGTGGTCAGGAAGCGATTGGGATTGATGCGCATGTTCGATGTCAGTGCGCCGGCCTGCGCTGCCGCGTATGCCGTGGGTCGCACCGGTTGCTGGGCCGTCGGCGACGACTACGGCCGGCCGTGGAATGGATTTCTGGCCGTCGCGTTTCCGAATGGCGCGCCACCATCAACGGCGGGAATCATGGCGCGCGAGTTCGGCATCGTCCCGCCGGCCGGCGCAGCCGTAAACACCGTGCTCTCAGTGTATCCCACACAGCTCTACGAAGTGATACTCGGGCTTGCGATGTTCGGAGTGCTCTGGCGTATTCGCGATCACAAGCATGCCGAGGGCTGGCTCTTTGGGGTGTACTGCGTGCTGGCAGGGCTCGAGCGATTCGTCATCGAGTTCTTTCGCGCGAAGGATGATCGACTCCTCGCTGGACTCACGTATGCCCAAGTCATCGCCCTGGGGTTCGTCGCCTTTGGGGTGGTGTGGATGACCTTTACATCGCGGATCGGAGCAGGAAAGCCGGGAATTCATTCGCAGCCCGCCGCAGCGGCGTAGCGGGCGAAGCAGGCGAAGCAGGCGAAGCAGGCGAGGGCGTGACCGGTGCGCGCTGCGGGTAGCTAGTACGCGGCGCTGCAAACCGTCGGTTCAGCCCTCTGCGGGCTCACGACCAACCGCTTCCTCGAGCGCCGTCAGTCGTCTACGAAGTTCTTCGTTCTCTTCCAACACACGTTCAACCTCCTCCGACGTCCTGACTGGTGTCTCGACGAGGACTTCCCGGACCGTCGGCAGTGTCACCGAACGCTTGGGCCAGAATGTCTTCAGCACGGCGAACGCGAATAGCAACAGCAGAAGGAATTGTGCAAGTACCCCCTGCCACGTGGGGTAGAGGCCCAGCCACTCCACGTGTGGGAAGCCACTGATCACCGACAGTGGCAAGGCATTTCCCTCCTGCAACTCCTTGACACCCTTGCCCGTGAAGACGAACGCCATGTAGTACAGAAGCACGCTCGTGACGGAGAAGAACGGCCGCAGCGGGATCTTTACTCCAAACCGATAGAACAGAGTGAAGATGATGGCCAGCGCGACGAACCCCGCCAGAATACCGAGAGATAATGGAAGCGCCACGCTCGGGCCTTCATGAAACAGCGCCTGATAGAACAGCGCCGTTTCCGCGCCTTCGCGGTACACCGCCAGGAATGCGACGAACGCCAGGGCCCGCCCGCCACCGTGTTCGAGCGCTGCGCTGACCTTCTCCCTGATGAACTGCTGCCATTTTGCGGCTTCCACCTTGGAGATGAGCCAGTAGCTGACCGAGAAGAGCACGGTCACGGCAACGAGCAGCGTAGCGCCCTCGATGATCTCGCGCGTCGCGGGCACGGCCGCGAGCAGAGTGCTCATCACCACTGCAGTGGCGGCGCTCGCGATCAATGCGAGACCGACACCGGCCCAGATGTGCTTCAGCCTCTCACGATGGCCGGTCTTGATGAGAAAGGTGACGATCGCGCCGATGACGAGAATCGCTTCGAACCCCTCGCGGAGAATGATGAGGAAACTCTCCCAGAATGCGTCGATCCCGGTGCCCGACGGCGTGGTGAGCGAGACGACATCGGGCAGCGACTGTTCGATGGCGTCCCGAATGCGCTCCCCTCCCCGAATGTCGTTCGACCGCACGGCGGCCTTGAAATCGGCGAACTGGCGCTCTACCGTCGCGACCAGCCCGGGGTTCTTTGCCCGCGCGGGCGGTTCGAGCGGCTCGAACGCGATGTACGCATCGAACGCCTTGTCGCCGGCATCGGCGTACCGGCCGCCCCGAGCCGCGCCAAGCGATTGTTCGAGTAGCGCGAGCACGTTTCTCGCCGCGATGCTCGCACTGTCTCCGGCGCCTCCGGTGGCCACGGGGGCGTAGCGCTCCTTCATTGGAAGTGTGCGGACGTAGGCGACGAGGCTGGCGGCCTGCTCCCCACTCAGGTCACGTGAGGGCGGCATTGCCGACCCGGCAATGCCCTCGCGGACGACGCGTTCGAGCTGGTCGTCGCTCCGCTCAGCCTGAAACGCGATGGTGCCGATTTCCTGCGGAAGCTTCGTGAGTGACCGCGCATAGACGCCATCGCTCCCGCCAGCCACGCCGTGGCACGACGCACACCGCTGCGTATACAGTCCTTCGCCCTCGAGCAGTTGAAGTTTGGTGGCGCGCAGGGAGTTGACGTACTCCACCACGTTCCAACGCTGTTCGGAACTGAGCGCGCTGGAAAACCCCGCCATCGGAGTTCCGGCAATGCCGACAGAGACGATTCGGTACATCAGCGCCGGCGACTTGTCGTGCATATGCGCCCCCGTGCCGATCGCCGGAGGCTTGGGATTGAGAATCGAACCCTGCGGCCCGTCCCCTAAGCCGGCGCTTCCATGGCAGTTCGCGCACGTGCGTGCGAAAATGGCTCTACCCTCGGCGACATCGATTGGACGCCCGGGGAGTTCGAGCTTGGCGTCGTTGCCGAGGATGTGGGCGAACCGCTTTTGGAGAGAATCAAGCGTGGCTGGCGGCTTTTTGGCCTTCACCGCAGCGATGACTGAATCCAGGAGTGCTCGCGCCGACTTGGCGTTGTCGCCCGACAGACGATCAGCGGCAAGACGCGCATCGGTCAGGAAGTCATTCGTTTCCGAATACTCCTGAGCGCTGATCAAGTGTCCTTGTGCGTCGACAGCCTTGGAGTACTCTTCCACCGCGACGCTGACGATGCTGGCGACGCGCCGGGCCGGGTGTTCCTGCGCTGCCGCCGGTAGCGCAAGGCAGAGGGATCCAAGGAGCGAGACGTGGGCGAAAACGATCATTGCTTTCATTGCCGATAGAACCTATCGGGATTGCATCCATGACGCTAGTAACCGGGAAACCTTACCCCAAGGGTTGGTCCGTTCCGGTACGCGGCTGCGATTTGTTCGTAGGAATCAACGGCGCGGCTCGCACGAGGCCGGTTCCGTTCCGCATGCTGATGTTGCGTGCCGGACCATCGAACGTGACCGATCATCTCGACATGCGCCCGAACCAGCTCCCTGACGATATTTGCGGCGGCCGGCTCTGCAGCAACAGTGTCAGCGCCTGGCACGCGACGTCAGCGGCGACGAAGACGCGACGGAGCTGAACGACCCAGGAATCCCAACCCGCCGAGCTATCGCGCGCCCCCCCTGACAATTCATCCAGCACGAGCAGTGCGCTCCGAAGGGGTTCGATCAACTCGCTCGTCTGGGCCGTCAATGCGCGAATCCGTGATGGCTGATCGATGCCGACGACCGCTGCGTCCACCGCATTCGCCTCGATGCGCGCGGAGAGCGCATCGCCTCGGAGCGTCGAGAGCACGACGTCTGTGGTCGCCCCGGACGCCCGTGCCCTTGCGTCGAGCAACGGACGGAAGATGGCGGCATGTGACGCCTCGGCGGCGGCGTTGCGTTGCGCACCGAGGGAACGGAGGGAACGCGCCAGCTCCGGCAGCACGGGCCCGTCAGGCATTCGAGATGTCGAACTGCGCGTCGCCGGCAAGGGCCTTGTCGGACAATGCGGCGTTCAAGCCTGTTCGGTGCTGGAACCGAAGCGCGAAATCCGGCAACCGTTCGCTCGTGAAACCATTCCGCGGAAGCTCGAGCACGACGATGGCCGTTTCGATTTGTTCGGGCGTACCTTCGACCTCGACCAGCTCGTCCATGCGCGGGTAGTGCTCGAAGCGCACCATCGCTCCGCCAAGATCGTATTGCGCGATGTCACGATCGATTTCCATGGTCACGACATACCCGAGACGTTCGAGAATCGACGCGATGGCGACTGCGTCGAGCTGGCCGGCCGCGAGTTCCTCGCGGAGCTTGAATCCCTTTTCACGGCGGGTCGGCCCCTTCCAATCGAGTTCGGCGCGAGTGTCCGTCACGCCGTGATAAACACGCATCCGAAGCACCTCGTCGCGCGCGGCCAGCGAGCGATCCGGTGTATCGTAACGCCGGTCCTCGAGACGTCCAGTGTACAAAAGGGTGGCGCCAGCCGCCTCGACGAGTGTTCGCCGCCGCGCGACGTCGTCCACCAGGCTCTTGAGCTCCACTTCCAGCATGACGCTAGTCTCCGATGATCGCGCGCATCACCGCGACCGTGTCGGAGAGGTCGGCAAACACCACGCCGGTCCTGCACGCCTGCAGCTCTTCCACGGAATAGCGGCCGGTTGCCACCCCAATGGCGCGCGCTCCAATGCCAAGGCCGCAGCGCATGTCCGCGGGCGTGTCGCCAATAACGACGACATCATTGCCGCGTACGGGATGTCCGAGCAGCTCCTCTGCCTGTCGCCGAGCAATGGCCGGCAGTTCGGGGCGCGACGCGTTGTCGGATCCGAACGCGCCCACCTTGAAGCGATCGCGCGCGATGCCGACCGCGGAAAGCTTGGCGGTTGCACCTTCGCGCACGTTACCGGTGAGCAGGCCGAGCAACACGTCATCACGCGCCTCGAGCGCATCGAGGAGCGACGGAATGCCGGGGTACACGTTGCCCGCGTAATCGGCCTGAGCGAGCTCCCCGAGTAACAACTCGACGTACCGCGATAGCGTTTCAGTCAGGCGTGCCTCTATCACGTCATCGGAGGTACCCACCCGCTGCATCAGTTCGCGCACGATCTGCGGATCCGTCTTTCCGTCGAACTCGTGGTTCTCCGGTACGCTCGAACCAAACACGAACTCGAGCGCCTGGTGTACTGCTCGGCGACCGGCACCGTCGGTCCAGAGCAGCGTCCCGTCGATGTCGAACAGCACGATTTTCATTCGTGAGCCACGATCGCCTGTGCGACCGGCAGGCGCGTGAGCAGGAGTCCGCCGATGATGAACGCGGCGCCAGCGAGCTGGGATGTGCGGGGTGCTTCCCTGAGTACCCCCCACGCGACACCCATTGCGAACAACGGCTGGAGGTTTGAATACATCGCGGCGCGCGTGGGACCCAGCACCTTCACGCCGCGATACCAGAAAAGATAGGCGACGACGAGCGCCAGGAGACCACTATACGCGACCGCACCCCATCCTCCTGACGTCACCGCCCCCCAGTTCGTCGCGAGCAGCGCGGGCGCACCGACGATCAGCAGGGGAACGACTCCACCGGTCATCGCCACGGCGGATAGGGTGAGCCCATCGATGCGTTCAGTGTATGGTTTGAGCAGGACCGAGTAGAGCGCCCAACACAGACAACAACCCAGGATCAGGGCGTTACCGAGCCATGTAGAGTCTTCCGGTACGCCGCGCGCCGCGCCCGACACCACGAGACCGATGCCACACAGGGACAGCGCGATTCCGACCAGCCCGCGCCAGCCCAGGCGCTCGAGGCCGCGCAGGAAGCCAATCGCCTCGATAAAGGCAGGCGACGCGGAGACGAGCAGCGCGGCGTCGCTGGCCCGGGTGCGCGCGAGCCCTTCGACAAAGAGGATCTGATACAGGCCATTGCCGAGCGCGCCGAGCGCCAATAGTGCGAGCACGTCGCGCCGCGGCGGCAGTGGCATCCGTCGGGCGACCACGATGCTCCAGAGCACCAAGACTGCGACCAGGACACGCGTGCCGTTGAACGCGAGTGGCGCAAAGACTCCCGTGGCGAACTTGACCACGATGAAATTGACCCCCCAAAGGAGGGCCATGCAGACCAACAGGAGATCGGTTGAGGACACGCGCCAGGGAATTCCGTGCGTTCCCTCGCCATTGTCCAGCGGCACGGATGAAGCCATGCGCTAAAACTAGACGCCCGGCACGCTGTTTCATACCGCGCTGCGTTCCCGTAGTATTCATGATGCATGTGACCTTCGCTCTTTTCGCCGACGCCGCAAATCTTTCGCAGGAAGGCAAACTGAACATCCTCGGCGTGTTCGACGCGTTGCAGGTCGGTTCGCTTCCCTCGCTTCATCCCCGTGCGACCCTCGTGGTCCATCTCAAGGGTTCCCCGGCGGACGCGGGCTCGCATCGTGTTCAGCTCCAGTGGATGAGCCCGAGCGGCGCGGAACTGTGGAGCAGTGAGGGGGAGCTGGGCGTTCAGGCGCCGCCGAGCGGTGTTACCGAAATGGACTTTCCGTTGCTGGCCCAACTCGACCTGCCGCTGGATGCCTCGGGACGCTACGTGATGCGGCTTGGTCTCGACGGCGAGACCCGTGCCGAGGTTCCCATTCAGGTTCGGGCCACAATTCCGGGACCTGTTTCGCGCGCGCCGATCCTCATGAGCTGAGCCCGAAGCGGACCTCGTCCGCACTCGGGCGACCCGTCAATCGAGAGAAGGCGCGAGCACTCGTCGCGCCGTTACAAATCGCGCCAGCAGTCTGACGACGTACGCATCGCGCGCGTCGTCCATGCGCTCCACGGCATACCCCCCGCGCCCCAACGCCAGATGCACCAGCGTGCATCCGCCAAGCGCAATGGCAACGTGGGTGATAAAACGGTCGTCACGGTCCGAGAAGAACAGTAGATCACCCGCCCGCGACCGCAGCGGATCGGGATCTCCCGGTGCACCCTGCCTCGCCTGTTGCCACGCGTCTCGGCGAAGCTGAATGCCATGCAACCAGAACACACTCTGGGCGATGCCTGAACAATCGGCGCCCCATGGAGTAATGCCGCCCCACAGATAGCTCGTGCCCTCGAAGTATTTCTGCGCGCTGCGGGTGATCGCCCCGGCCTCGGCGGGAAATCGTTCGGCGCGTTCGGCGGCGTCGATGGCCTCACCACTCTTGACCCGTTCTGCCGCGCTGAGGTATGCGCCGAGTGGCATGGCGCGTCTCGCTCCGGACGGCGTGGTTGTCACGCAGCCAAGCGACACGCGATCGATCTGAACGCTGCGGCGCGCGCCTCTCGTCGGCGCGGGCGCGAGATATCCCTTGTGAAGCCATCCTTCGTATTCGTCGGGACACCGCACCAGATGCCAGTCTTCATGCGAGTCCAGTATCTCGACGCAGCGGCCCGCGAGTATCTGGGAAATTTGCGCGCTGGACACTCGGGGTTCGGTGAACAGCGGAGCCACGGGAATGCAAACGGCGGCGCGTCCATCGAACGGTGTGGCGAACACTAGACCGTCCAATCGGGCGGGGGGACGGCCTTGTCCGCACACGCGCGACACGTAATGACGCCGCGCAGATTGCAGATCACACAGATGAACGTGCCGCATTTCTCGCACGGGTAGCCCTCGGAGGCCCGCTCCTCATTCCCGCAGGCGCGGCAGATCATGGCGTCGCGTTCCTTCAGCTCTGTCATCGGTCCGATCCCTCCGCCGCACTCGTGGGCGTGGTGGCGCGCTCGCCGAGCCCGAACTCACGGATCTTCTTGATGAGAGTTGCCCGGGAAATGCCCAATTCACGCGCTGTGCGTGTGCGATTCGACGCATGTGCGCGCAGCGTGCGATCGATGTGACCGCGCTCTACCTCCTGCAGAGAACTCGAGACGTGCGGAGGGAGCGTGCCCTCGCCGGAACCGCGAATTTCCGGTGCAAGATGGCTGACGCCAATCGCGTCCTCCCCGCGCGCGAGCATCAGGGCGCGCTCCAGAATGTTACGGAGTTCGCGGACGTTGCCAGGCCAGGGATATCGGCAGATCATCTCCAGGGCCTCGTCGCTCACGGCGGCGGGCGCCTCCGGCAGCCCTGGGCGCAACTCGGCAACCAGGGCCGCCACCGTCTCGCGGAGATCTTCGGGCGCACGTGCACGCAGCGGCGGCAAGTGCAGGGGCATCACGCCCAGGCGATAGTAGAGATCCTCCCGAAACCGCTGTTCCGTGACCTCTGTAGCCAGGTCGCGCACCGTTGCCGCAAGGAGCCGTACATCGACAGGCACCTCACGCGTGCCGCCGGCGCGGCGTACTCGGCGCGCTTCGAGCACGCGGAGCAACGTCGGCTGCATGGTGCCGGGCAGATCCGAGATCTCGTCCAGCAAGAGCGTGCCTCCTTCCGCCGCCTCGAACAGACCGGGCAAGGGACCGCCCGCAGTTCGCTCGACACCGAACAGTTCCAGGTCCAGTGTTTCCACAGGCCGCAGGCTACAGTCCAGTTGATGGAAGGGGCGAGGTGCCCGGGCGCTGAGTGCGTGGATGGCCCGAGCCACCCGAGCCTTGCCGGTTCCGTACTCGCCGACGAGCAGCGCTACGGTACGTTCGCTCTTGGCGAGCAGTTCGATCTGCGCAGCGAGTTCGCGCATTGGACGTGACGACCCGAGCAACATTTCGGTGGATGCGCGCGCCAAGCGGGCGTCGGCCGCGTTGCTCAGTTTCCGAAGCTGCGCCTTTTCCAGGGCGCGGTCGACGACGGCTCCGAGATGCACGAGCTCGAGCGGCTTCGTCAGGAACCCCTCCGCCCCACCTTGCATCGCCTTCACGGCCAGCGGAATGTCGCCGTGGCCCGTGAACATGATGACCACCGGACGCTGCTCACGCGTGCGCTCGAGCACTTCGAAGCCGGACACGTCGGGCAGGAGCAGATCGAGCAGGACCACGGCCGGGTGTTCCGCCTGCACGAGCGCGACGGCCTCTTCACCCGTGGCGGCGCAGAGAACATCGTGTCCCGAGCGTTCGAAAAAGCGGGACAGGGCCGAGAGAATGTGGGGTTCGTCATCGACGATGAGGATCTTGGCCATCAAGTCCCCACGGTCGCGACGACAGCAGCCAGGTCATCCAATTGGAACGGTTTGGCGACGACCGGTTGTCCGGTCTCGTGGAGAAATCGTAGAACCTCTTCGCTTTGCAGGTCTCCTGTCACGAACACGACGCGACGCGCGTGCCGCGCGTCACATTCGCGGAGTTCGCGAAACAGCGTCTCGCCTCCCACTTCGGGCATGCGAAGGTCAAGCAGCACCACATCGTACTCGGTGGTCGCGAGATGCGCTCGAGCCTCGCCCGCGTTGGCCGCGACGCTGACCACATGCCCGATCGACGTCAGGAACCCTGAAATGACGCTGCGCATCGCAGGCTCGTCGTCGACCACGAGCATGCGACGCGGTGTGGTATCCGGCGCGGACATCGGCGACACGACCGATGCTGCGCGCTCCGGCGGGAGGACGAGCGGCAACTCCACAATGAACGTCGCTCCACCTCCGAGCGTCGACTCCACGCGGATGCGTCCGCCGTGCTCGCGGATGATACCGTCGGAGATGGACAGGCCCAGCCCGGTCCCCTGACCCACGGGTTTTGTGGTGAAGAAGGGATTGAAGATGCGATCGCGCTGCTCCGGGGCGATGCCCGGTCCGTTGTCCTTCACCGACAGGATCAACTGCGCGCCCTTCAGCGCGGTCGCGATGCGAATCCGGCCCGCGTTCACGCGGTTCGACAGGGCCTGCTCGGCGTTGCCGATCAGGTTCAGCACGACCTGTTGCAACTGGAACGGATCCGCCCAGGTCACTGGCAGATCGGCTTGCAGCACAAGGATGATTTCGATGCCTGCCGTCCGCAGCGCGTACCGGCGCAGCTCCAGTGTGTCGGTGACGATATCGTTGAGCTGCGTCACCGACCGCTCCGCCGGCTGCTGCCGGGCGAACGTCAAGAGACTCGACACGATCTTCGCCGCCCGCTTCGATTCGCGATAGATGGTTTCCACCCCGACGAGCGTTTCCGCATTGAGCTCCTCGGGGGACGCGAGCAGCAGTTGCGAGAACGCCATGACCCCGGCGAGGGGGTTGTTCAACTCGTGCGCCACGCCGCTCACGAGTTGTCCGACCGCCGCCAGCTTCTCCTGTTGCAGGAGTTGCTCGGCCAACCGCTGCTCATCGGTTACGTCACGCATGATGCCGAGCGCGCCGACGATGCGGCCGCCCTCGACGATCGGTGACGTGATCACCGAGCCGTGCCGAACATCCCCGTCCGTGCCTCGATAGCGAACCGAGCCGCGAGAGCGCTCGCCGGCATACGTGTCGAGCAGCAGTTGCTCGGCCGCGGGGGCGTCGCGTTCGTCCACGAGATCGGCGAAGGACGCGCCAAGCAACGCGTCGCGACGACGCCCGACCGCGCGCTCCAGGGAACGGTTCACCGCCGTGAAGCAACCGTCTTCGTCCACGGTGAAGATGGCATCCGACGCAGACTCAACGAGGCGCGCGTATCGCGCCTCCGACCGCTCGAGTGCGAGTTCGCGCTCGCGCGCCTCCGTCACGTCGCGTGCGACCCCGAGGACGCCGATGATCTGCTCGGCGCGGCGAATCGGTGTGTTCGTCACCGACACAAGACGCACGTCCCCGTCCGGGCGACGAATCCGGCACTCGTACCGGACGGGCTGTCCGGTGAGCGCGACTTGAAACTTCGCGCGGACCAGCGGTACGTCATCGGGGTCCAGCATACGGCGCGATCCGTGCCCCAGCATGGCGTCGCGCGGACGGCCCGTCAGTTCGCAGGTCGCGTCGTTTGCCGACGTGAACGAACCATGCACGTCGAACGTGTAAATTGCGTCGCTCGCCGAGTCGAACAGATTTCGATAGCGGCTTTCCGACTGCGCCACGGCGTCGCGCGCGCGCCGCTCCGCCGTGACGTCTCGGAGCGATGCCACGATGCCGGTGACCTGATCGAGTTCCCGGAGCGGCGCGGTCGCGATGTTCACGATGCGCCGGTCGCCGTCAGGCCGAACGATGATGCCCTCGTAGCTCTGCGGCTCACCCGCGAGCGCCCGGTCCTCGCGGAGTCGAACGTCGTCTCGCAGCTCTTCCGGAACGCTGCGGTCGGCGGGCAGGCCGATCATTTCCGGGCCGCGTCCGAGCAGATCGTGCGCTGCCGGGTTGGCGAAGATGATCCGGCGGTCGCAATCGGTGATGATGATGGCGTCGCTCGACGTCTCGACGACGCGCCGGTAGCGCTCGGCCAGCGAACGGTGCTCCGTGACGTCGTCGAAGGTGACGACCGCCCCGCCCAGCGGGTGCGGCGCCGCGGTGATGTCGAACACGCGGCCACGAGCGCGGTCATCATGCGTGCCGCGTGTCACCGCGTCGTCGCGCATCGCGGCGAAGTGCACGCAGTGCTCGCACGGGGTGTTTTCGCTGAACAATGCGGTGTGGAAATCAGCGCCGACCGCGGCCTCTTCGGACGCGTGCCGCATCAGCGCCCGCGCCCGCGCATTCGATCGCTGGATGCGTCCAAGCCTGTCAAGGATGACCATGCCGCTTCCAATCGAATCGAAAGCCACTGCCCATTCCCGCGTAGCGCCCGCGACCTCCTCGAACAATCGGGCGTTCACGACGGCGACCGCGACCTGATCCGCGAGCCGCTGCAGGATGTCCGCGTCCTCGATCCTGAACGCCGATTGTCGATTGAACACGGACAGAACGCCGATCGGGCCCTGCACGGAGAGCAGCGGAACGATGACCGTATTGCTGATCTTCGCGTCCACGACATTCGGCTCGAATGCCTCCGGATCGAGCGATACGTCGGCAGCGATGATGCTGGTGGCGGTCCGGACCGCGCGCCCACTGATGCTGCCGTGCAGCGGCATCCGTCGACCCAGGAGCCGTTCTCCGGCGCCGACACCACCCGTGACCTCCAGCGTGTCGCCTCGCAGCAGTGCGACCATGGCGCCATCCGTGTGCAGCAAGGCGGTCGCGTGGCGCAGGATCAACTGCAGCACGCGATCGATGCGCAGTGATTCGCCGACCGCGCGCGCCACGTCGGCCAGCGCTTCGGTCTGCCGTCGCTGCCGCAAGCTCTCCGCATAGAGGCGCGCGTTGCTGATGGCCGCCGCCGCCTGCGCGCCGATCGTGAGCAGCAGATCCGCATCGCCCGCGTCGAGCAGTTCTCCCGGAGACGCCTCGATGACGATGACGGCCACGGTGGTGGGTCCGAGGAGTGCGGGTACGGCAAGGGCTGCACCGTCGCGCGTGGACCGCTGGGCCCGTGCCGCGACGGACGCGAGAGACCGAAGCAGCGCGGGTATGGTCTCTTCGTCACACGCGTCGCCGTTCCGGCGGTACACGCGTGGTTGCGGAACGCCCGCCGCATCCGTCGCGAGGACGATGCTCGAGGAGACCGGCAGCACCTGTTCGACCTGCTGCGCGAGGGAACTCAAGATCGTGGATTCGTCCAACGATTGCGCGAGACGCGAGCCGACTTCGTGCAACGTCTGCAGTCGTCGCGAACGCACTTCCGCCAACTCGCGCAGCGACGCCTGCTCCAGCATCCCCGCAACCTGCTGCGCGAACAACTCGACCGTACGGATGCGCGTGAGCGTCGGCCTGCTCCGATCCGCGGGGTCATCGAGAACCAGGGTCGCGACCAACGCACCGCTCGCAGCGCGGAGGGGCACGAGAAGCGTGTCGCTCGGAGACCAGTCGGGATTGCCGGATGGTTCCAATGCACTCTCCAGCCCGCCTCCGAAGATGGCGATCACCCACGGGTCGCGACCTTCCAGATAGTACGAGCCACTGACCTTGAAACGGTCGATCGATGCCAGCCGTCGTCGCCACACATCGCCAGACACCGGCCTCTCGCGCAGCGCGCGGTCGTCGGCCGGTGACAGCCCGGCAGAAACGATCTTCGTTGCATTGAGCGCAGCATCCCGGAGCGTGATCGTCACTCGCCCGAACCCAATGCGGCGAATGGCTTCCACGAACACGCGTAACCGCGCGTCGAGCGACATCGCGCGCTCGACGTCGGTCAGTGCCTCGTGCAACAGAAGTAGGTGATCGCGCTCCTGTTGGAGCTGCCGAACCGTGTCGAGCGCAAGCGCGGCACCGTGCTCCGGCGTGTTCATCGCACTCGGTAGCCGATCATGGAACGCCTCACTGCCGTGGAACGAGCATGTGCGCCGCGGACGGCTCGACATGCACCACGGCGGGAGTCACGCCGAGGAGTTCGCCGTCCGCTTGAATCGGCAGGACCGGAATCGTCTCCAGTCGAAACTGCCGCCCCCTCCTATATAGTAACGCCGCATCAGGGCGGAAGTCTCGCCGCATCAGTCTCCACATGATGCGAAGGGCGTCTCCGAGACTGGCCGGAGAGAAGATACAGCAGTCGATCAGGCCGTCGTCACACTCGATGCCCGGGCCGAATGAAATGCGTCCGTCCAGGATCGCGCCGAAGTTCGCGAACAGCACGGTCGCCGCCGTCCGCTCGATGATCTCCCCGTTCATCTCGATGCGAACGTGGAAGAAGCGGCGGGAGAGGACGATGCGCAGCGCCGCGCGCGCGGCGATGAGCGTGTACCCGAGCACGCCGAGCCGATGTTTCATCCGAGGAGACGTTTCCGCCACCATCGTCGCGTCGATGCCAACGCCCGCCGCGACCGCGAAGTGCCGACCGAGCACGACACCGAGATCGATTTTGCGCACGGTGCCGCGGATCAGCGCCGGCACGGCTCGGCGCACATCGAGAGGGATGTTGAGTGCCCTCGCGAGCAGGTTCCCTGTACCCGCCGGCAGCACGCCGATCGGGATTTCCGATGACGCGAGCGCCGCGGCCACCTCCATCGCCGTGCCGTCGCCGCCGAGGGTAAAGACTACGTCAAAGTCCTTCGCGTGCGCCACCGCGATCTCGAGTGCGTGCCCCGACCGCTCCGTCAGCGCCACCGCGCACGCCACGCCCTCCGCCTCGATCGCGCGACGGACGTCCTCCAGATACCGCTGGCCGCGTCGAGAGGCCGGGTTCGCGATGAGCAGCGCGCGCCGGATCAGAAGACCCAGGAGCGGAAGAGTGAAAATCCGATCTGCTGTGGCGTCGGAGCGAACCCGCGCACCGAGTTGCCGCAACGAAGCGCGCTCGCCGCCGGATCCAGGCCGGCGCGTAGCGCAAGGCGGTCAGGCGCGGCAAGCGGAAAGCGATATTCGACCTTTCCTTCGATGGCATCCGCGAAGCCCAGCCGCTGCCCGGACGAGGACTGATCGCAAAAAGCGCTCAGCCCAGTGCTGAAGCTCAGGAAGAGTCGGTCGCTGATCTGCTTCTCGCCGCCGATGCGCGTACTGGAGAGGAAACTTCTGAACTGACTGGAGGTCGCGGCGGCCGGGGACAACGGATCGCTTGCCGCTCCCGACTG
Source organism: Gemmatimonadaceae bacterium (assembly GCA_025362035.1). Classification (GTDB taxonomy): domain Bacteria; phylum Gemmatimonadota; class Gemmatimonadetes; order Gemmatimonadales; family Gemmatimonadaceae; genus AG11. Next base: position 29,788 of record JANYIN010000074.1, read on the forward strand.
GATCTGGAACAGATCGACGAAACCACCAAGCTGGTCTCGCAACACCCGACTCACGTATGCCCCTGCGGACGGCAATACGAACTCGAGCGCGCGCTGGGCGGCGGGCGTGTTCGAGTTGTCGAGCTCGAAACTGGGACGCCCCGTCAACAGGTAGCTCACGAGATCCGACGGCGACAGATACGCGTCGCTGCTCGAGAGGTCGAGCGTCGGCTGCGGGTAGAACGGACCGTGGATGCGCGCCTTGACCCCAATGTCTGCGCGGCTTGGCTGCTTCACCTGATACAGTGCGGTGACGTCAATTTCCGGATTGAAATCGGGCGTCCCGAAAAAGGTGATGCGGCCGCCGTTCTGCACCTGAAACTCGCGCTGCACCGCGGTCAGGTCCAGGGTGTACGTGCCGCGATCGGCGCTGAGCGTGCCGCTCAGGGCGAGCTTGTAGCGCGCCGAATCACCCCGCGAATCGCGTGCGAGCGTGGAACGCGTGCTCTCCCGTTCGTCGCGCGCCCGCGTGACGCTGAGCGAGCCGCCGAGTTTGATGTTCGCCTCGCGCGACCGCAACCATACATCTTCGCCGAGCAGTACGGACACGCCGCGGAGTTCGAGGTGTTCGGCCAGAGCCCCGGGCGGCTGCGGCATGATCGATCGATTGCGGACGTCGGTGGTGTCGAAGAGCTGCGCGAAGTCATCGGGGGTGATGTCGACGAGCTGCTTGCGAACGAGCTCCGGAATGAAGATCGTTCCGCGATCGACGGTTATTGCGCCCGCCAGGGTGGCGGCATCCTGCGTGCCCACCAGCGTGAGGCCGCCGGGTCTCGTGGACACGTCGAGCCGTGCGACCCCGCGCTTGTCCACGGCGCGGAGCGATTGTGCGTCGAGTCGAAGATCGAACCGCGGCTTGCTCAAGTCCCTGAACACGATAGAACCGCCGAGTGAGGCGGACCCGTTGCTGGCTGGACTGGTCCACCGCAGCCTGTCCAGTGACAGCGAGTCGCGCGCCGCATCGATGAGCAGACCACCGTCGATCGCGGCGAATCTGAGCCCCACGCCCGGTATCTCGATGACCCCGTCGTGGACCGACGCCGAACCGCCCACGTGAGGATCGTCAGGTCGGCCGGTCAGCACGAGATCCAACCCGAGTCGTCCTGTCGAGTTGCGGAGCTTCGGTGATAGTGCTTCGACCAAGGCCAGGTCCACGCTGTCTGCATACACACGACCACGAATGGAGTCATTCACCGTGCGCTCGGAAAACAGCGTGAGCGCCACAGGGTAGCTCACGGTCGCGCTCAATAGATTGCGCCCACCACGCAGCACGTTGGCCTGCAGCGCCGCGCGCTGGGCCTCGTATCCTCCGTCCATCGTGACGAGTTCCGCGGAAATGCCTGCGTACTGGACCTGGAATCCGCTGGCGGCCAGGGTCACCTTTGGCTGGTCACGCGTTCCCGTCACGCTCAGATCCAGTGACAGCCGCCCGCCCAGGGCGGACGGCAATTGCGCGAGCACACCGAGGTCGGCGAGCGGTATCGAATCGGCTCGGAGCCCGATACTCGACTGCGCGTCCATGGGGGCACGCATGAAAGCCGTGACGCGCGCCCCCGATGCCTCCGCGAAGAGCAGCGTATCGAGCACGGCGCCATTGCGCGACTGCGTCAGCAACGATGGACGAAGCAGCGACCAGCGCGACGTGCCGACGCTCACGTTCAGTGTGTCGAGTCGCACCGCAGTCGTATCCGATCGCGCGGTCCAGTCACCGGCGGCGCGCAGCAGTGCCCCATTTTCCCACCTGGCACCCGCACCGAAGCGGGCATGCTCCGCATCCAGGATGTTGGCGGAGAGCGTCGCGGCGTCGATGCGGAGACCGGCCTCAACGACTGTATCGGCGCGCAGATCGAACCCGCCCGACACCGCACCGCGCACATCTCGAACAGCGACGCGTCCCGTGATCTCACGCGCTCGATCACCTCGCACGAAAATTCCGCGGCCGGCCATCGAGCCGCTCACGTCCAGCGAGTCAAGCCACCCTCGCACGAGGGCGCGCAGAGTGACGATGCCGCCCAACGAGTCCGGAGCGGACACGCCGTCGGGATGGCTTGTGCGGCCCAGATAGCGTCGCAATCCGCCGAGCGAGTCGACATCCACGTCAATGCACAGCGAATCGGCATCGGCAGTCTGGGTCAAGCCCAGCGCGCCCCGAGCTCGAATCAGTCCGGGTGGGCCGGCGAATTGCAGCGTGTCGATACGCAGCACGCCGCGATCGAATCGCAACCGGGCCTCGCCATCGGCGAGCCTGAGTCCGTCCACCGTGGATTGGCCGAGCTTCAATGCGACCGACCCGAACAGGTTCGTCAGCGAGTCGCCGACGAGGTTCAGCTCGAAGGTGCCGGAGAGCGCGGAGACCGGCCGCGGAACCGCGAACAAAGCGGCCGCGCCGACGCCGTCGAACGTTCCGCTTCCCTTCGCTCCGTAGCCGCCAACGGAATCAGCATCCACCGTGCCCGCATAGGTGATGTGCCCGGCGGGACCCGTCAGGTCCGCCTGCACATCGAGGGCAGGTGCCATACCGCGAACGCGGATCGGCCCGCTGAACAAACCGCGAAGCGGCATCTTCGGATAGGACACACTCAGCGTACTCAGCGAGAGCGGCGACGCCTGGAGCGCGAGTTCGTAGTTCATGAACTGCACGCCGTAGGTGATGCGTCCGCCCCCGGTCACGCGGGTCGGCTCGGCGGAACCGTCCACGTGGGTAAGGTCGGCCTTCGAAACTCGTACGTCGAGCCACGACGAGTCCAGCACCGCGTTGCCGCTGATGATGCCGGTCATGCGCGGAAAGGCTGGATAGATCGCCGCCAGCGTGCGCAGGTCCACGTGATCCGTGCTCACGAAGAAGCCGTGGAACGCCGTGAACGCAGGGAAGAGAATGTCGAGTTCACCGTGGCCTTGCACATGCGCCGTGGCGCCTCGCACATGCGCGTCGCTGAACCGCAGATCCGACGCGTCGACCATGAAATGCGTGAGCGGTCCGCCGCGTGCCGCGACCGTGCCCCGCAGCGATCCCTGCCAGTCGGCAGGGAACGGTTTTCCGTTCAGCGTGCGTAACATGTCGAAATCCACTGGATCCGCCACCAGTTTCACGTCGCGGACGCTCAGCACCGGCCCTCCCGTCTCGAATGTCATTTGGCCGCGCAGCCGAGACTTCGTGGACTCCACGTCGAGGTCGTGAATGGCGTAGTCAAGGCGCGTCAACTCGCGCGCGTTGGCGATGTCGAGCTTCATCCTGCCGCGGCCCGTGGTGGGAAGCGTCGGGTATACCCAATCGATGTCGGCAAGGGACATACTGTCGGCGGTGACATGCACGGCATAGCGCACCGGCAGGTCGCTTCCCCACACGATCCGTCCGTCGGCACGCCCTGTCGATCCGGGCAGGTCCATATGCGACGACGTGAACCACGCCGAATCGCCGAGGACACGGACGGTGCCCGCGACGTTCTTCCATTTGAACGGCGGGGTCGACTCGTCCACGTGCAGCGTGTCAATCACGACCCGGACGCCGGCCGAATCGGGATCAGCGACGCGTGCATGCGGAATGAAGACGTACGCGTTCGTCCAACGATATGTCTGCGCGATGCCTTCACGAGTTCGGCGAATCTCATGATCCTTCCGCGCGACGTTGGCCTTGATCGCGCTGTCCTGCCGCGCACCGTGCAGCGAGTCATCCACGTGCCACGGAAACGTCAGCCGAAGGCTGCCGCCGTGTCGAACACGCACCGAGTCGAGGACGACGAAGTCCCCGAACCCGCGCTCCGGCCCCCGCTTCGTGGTTGGGCCGCCCATCTTGAAGATGCTCCGGTAGTTCCATTTCCAGTTCTCGTGCTGGCGCAGTACCAGCGCGGGATGGTCGAGCACCACACTCCGCAGGTAGAGCCGACGATCCACGAGGTCACGTGGGTCATACCGCACGGCCACCCGTCCCACCGCGAAGAACAGTGAATCCTCTCCATCACGAATCTCGATGGAGTCGATCGAGATGCCGGTCAGGAAGTTGCCGCTGATTCGGCCGAGGTGAAGCTTGCCGTTGAGCGATGAGGCGACGCGCGATTCAATGGCGTTCCGAATCTCCGACTGCCCATACTCCGATTGCGTGACGAAGAGCCCCGCGGACACCACGATCACACCGAGCGTCACGAAGACACACACGCTCACGAGCGCGATGAAGTGGCGACGGGTCATTGAACGCGCGCGAACGGTCGGCTCAGAAATCGGGCCCGATGGAAAAGGTGAGCGTCAGGTGGCTGAGAAACGTGTTCGACTGGCTCGGCTGGAACGTCGCCGGACAGGCGATGCCCGGCAGCTGTTCGACGACATTGTTCTTCCCGACAACGGCTGGAATGCGATTTCCGGGACTGACGCAGTACAACGGCGCGAACCCCTGCGCGTTCGGCGCCTGATCGTAGTAGATCGCCCCGGCCGGCCGTGGATACGGGTTGTACCCCACATTGGCCTGAAACGGGCCGACGGGAGTGAACACGCGTACCCCGATGCCCGGTGTCCAGCGAAGGTCGTTCAGGTAGAGTGCCGCCGCCTTGTGGTCAGCGGCGCCGACGGCGATTCCGCGTTGCCACACGTCGCCTGCGTCGGCGAAGAATGTGTATTGGATGAGCTCGGGCAGGAACGGACTGCGCACGCGCATCTCGAAATTTGCCACGATGAGCGAGTTGCCACCCACCGGCACCACACGACGCACCTGCGAGTTGGGGGACACATCCACGTACACTGTATCCCCGTTACCATGCGTCGTCGTCGGGTTGTCCTCCGAAATGTAGATCAGCGAACCCAATTCGTTCTGCTGAAAGCCACGAACGCTGCCTGCTCCCCCGGCATACAGACGTTCCTCCGGTGGCACATATCCTACGGCGTCACCGAACGACAGGGTCCGGTTCAGCACGGTTCCCAGACGCACTCGTAGTGCGAGCGTCACTGCGGCGCCAAGGCCCCGGTATACGGACGCGTCGGAAAGCGCCTTCACGAACTGAATGTCGGGATCTGATCCGATCTCCCTGCCCGCCCCGCGCAGATCGAGCCGCATGGTCGTGCCGGAGCGCGGGTTGACGAGGTTGTCGGTGCGGACCCGTTCCAGATGCGCACTCGCGACGGCCAGTGGCCGGTCGCGCTCGGTGAGCAGCGCGCGCGACTCCGAATCGCATCGGCTGAAGAGCGCGCACAACAGCGCCGGCTGCGCCTCGGTCCGACCGTATTCCAAGGCGTACGCGAGTCGGAGCGGCACCCGGTCCGCAACATCGTGGCTAACGGATGCCTCGCCCCCCACCAGGGTCGTGCGCAGGAATGCCTGATACTCTCCGCGGCGCTCGCTGTACAGCGAGAGCGATGGCGACGCGCGCAATCCGAATAGTGTCGGGAGGCGCATCGTCGCACCCACGAAATAATTGAGTTTCGCGCTGAACGTGTCGGCGCGAATCTTCGGCGCACAGAGGTTGCCGCTTGCCACACGCGTGGGCTCCCCGTAGCCGACCTTCGAGATTTGCGATGTGAGTTCGAGGCGACGCGCCTCGCCGAAAAAGCTCTTGTCGATGAACTGCGCGCGCCCCTTGAAGCAGTCGAGGACCGCCCAGCCCTCTTCGGTATCGAGCTGCCGCAGATAGTTCTCGGCGACGAGCACGTCGAGCGTCACCAGCGAATCGATCCGCGCTTGCGCGCTGTCCGCTGCAATCGAGACTTCCACATGACGAAACAGATCGCTCTGATACAGTGTGCGCTGTGCGTCGATGATCTCTCGTTCCCGGTAGAGGGCGCCCTCCTGAATGCCGAGCAGCCGTCGAATGGTCGCGTCGCTGAGACGCCGTGGCGCGCCCGGTAGCGGAGCATCGCGCAGCAGGATCGCCCCGATGCGCGCCCGCGAACCCGGCACCACCGCAATGTTCACACTCGCGCGGCGGCCTGCGGAATCGAACACGCTGTAGCTCGCCGCCACGTCGCCGCGGGGATAGCCGTTGTTTCTCAAGCGGGCCTTGAGGGAGTCGATGCTGGCCTGAATTCTGGTGATATCGAACGTGACGCCGCGGTGCAGCCCGAGATCGCTGGTATCGACAATGGGTGCGATCACGTTGTCGAGTCCGGAGATGCGGAGCGTATCCACATGCACCGGCTGGCCTTCGTGGATGACGAACGCCACCCGCACCCCGCCATATCCGTCTAGCAGGGCCGTCACGCTGGTATCGACCGTGGCGCCATAGTAGCCGTGGCGCCGGTAGAACACGCGAAGGCGACCGACGTCGAGCTTCAGCTCGTCGCTGTCGAGGCACCGCCTCACGCCCAGGATGCGGAGGTTTCGACGCAACACGTCGGACGCCGTCGTGACCACGCGCAAGCCCAGGTCGCTGGCTCGAAAGGCCTCGGTCCCGCGGAATTCCAGTGCTCGCACTTCACGCTCGCCGGACTCGCACTCCGTGCTCTGTGCTGGAGCCGCGAGCGGCACGAAAGTCACGAGAGCGGCCGCGACACACCGCCACGCGATTTCGCGCCCGCCAACCATCATGTGGCGCGGCTGGACGCTGGGTGCGTGTCGAGCCGACGCTGGTCGGGCAGAAGTGGCGTGCGCTGCAGGTAGATCTTCGTCAGGTAAAAGGTTGCCAGGCCAGCCAAGAGCGCCGCGCCCAGTCCAACGCTCACCGCCGGCAACAGTTCACTCGCGCTCAGCGGTCGACGATAGTAATACCCGCCTATCGGGTTCCCCGAACTCGGTGCCGGATCAATCTGATGTTTCATGGACTCGCACGCGTCAAAATGCGGAGGGGCGCAACTTGCAACGATGTCGAGAGGCGGGACACCGCGCGCCCGCGCGGCGTGTCGCTTCCGGCGGGCGCGTGCTCAATTTGACGATGCTCCCTGACGCGCGTAAGTTCTCGCGCCTTCGCCGTGCTGTCAACTGCTTACGCCAGAACATCATGCGCCGCTTATCCGCCATTTGTTTGAGCCTCCTTCTCTGCTGCGGTGGCTGCGGGGGCGACGGTGGAAACCGGCGCGCCTTGGTGGACTCGCGCGACACCTACGATCCACGCTCGCTCGACCCGGCCCTTTCTACCGACGTCCCCACTGGACGGGCCGTGGGCTACCTCTTCGACGGGCTCACCCGTTTCACGCCTGATGCCCGTGTGATCCCGGCCCTGGCGACGCGCTGGGACGTGTCCGCAAACGGATACGTCTACACGTTTCATCTGCGTCACGGTGTGAAGTTCTCGGATGGGACGCCGTTCGTGTCACGACAAGTGGCCAGCAGTTGGCAGCGCGTCCTGGACCCGAAGGTCAAGGGCGGGCGCGGCTGGCCGCTGTACCCCATCCGAGGCGCCCGGGAATTTGCCGACGGCAAGGCGACGTCTATCGCCGGCATTGCCACACCAAATGACTCCACCGTCGTCGTCTCGCTCAAGGAACCGTTCGCCATATTTCCGAAGCTCCTCGCAATGCCCGTTGCGGCGATCGCACCAGACGACATTCCCGTCAACTTCGGTGAGCATCCGGTCGGAACCGGACCCTGGAAGCTGGTGGAGTGGCGACACGACGACTACCTGCTCTTCTCGGCGAACAAGGCGTACTGGGGCGGGCCGCCAAAAGCAGATTCACTCGCGGCGCGCATCATCGCGGAGCCGAGCACGGCCGTCGCGGAATTCGAAAGCGGCAACGTTGACGTGCTCCAGATCCCACAGGGTGACATTCGAGCGTGGCAGGAGGACGCCGAACGCCGGAAATTGCTCGCGTCCACTCCGTCCCTCGAGTTGGTGTATGTGGCGATCAACACCACCCGCGGTCCGCTGAAGGACATTCGTGTGCGGCAAGCGATCAATCATGCCATCGATCGGCGGATGCTCGTTCGGAACCTCATCGCGGGACGCGGCGAACTGGCAGCCGGCGTCATTCCGTCATCCTTGCCCGGAGCCGACAAGACCCGCATCGGGTACCAGTTCGACACACTGCGAGCCCGCCGGCTGCTCGCGATGGCGGGATACCCCAATGGCATCGATGTCGATCTCTGGACGTCCACCACGCCGATTTATGTTCGCATTGCCGAAACGCTGCAGGGGTACCTTCAGCTCGCCGGTATTCGCGCCAGAATCATCCAGCGCGAAAGCGCCGCGGCGCGCGAAGCGGCGCGACAGGGACAGGCGGATCTGTTCGTGAAAGACTGGTACGCGGACTATCCCGACGCCGAAAACTTTCTGTACCCGCTGCTGCACAGCGCGAACAAGGGAGTGGGAGGGAACGTCTCGTTCTACAGCAACCCACGGTACGATTCACTGGTGACGCAGGCTCGTCGCGAGCAGGATGAGGGAAAACGGGTGGCACTTTATACACAGGCCGACGACATTGCCTTTCGTGAAGCACCAATGCTGTTCCTGTACTTCTATAGTGAGTTGAACGCAATTCAACCCTGGATACGTGGCTTCGTGCCGCCGGTGATCTTCAACGGCCAAACGTGGACGGCCGTCACGAAAGCGGCAGGGCGAAACTAGCCGGCATGACGGCATTCATCGTTCGGCGTCTACTGCTCGCCATCCCCACGCTCTTCGGGGTCCTTGTCGTTGCCTTCCTTCTTTTATATGTCGCTCCCGGCGATCCCGTCATGGCCATGGTCGGTGAGCGCGCGGACGAAGCCACCATCGCGAGGCTTCGCGCCGAACTTCGGCTCGACGATCCATGGCCGGCGCGGTTCGGGCACTACGTCGCCAGCATTGCCGGAGGTGATCTTGGCAAGTCCTACATCACGAACCGACCGATCAAGCAGGACATCGTCGAGCGATTTCCGAAGACGTTGCAACTGGCGGGTGCCGCCATGCTGCTCGCCACGGTCATCGGCGTCACACTCGGTGTCTTCAGCGCGCGAGCCCCGGGCGGACTGCTCGACCGCGTGGGCCTCGCTGTAGCATATCTCGGCATCAGCTTTCCGGTGTACTGGGTCGGCCTCCTGTTTATCCTGCTGTTTGCGGTCACGCTCCATTGGCTGCCACCATCGGGGTTTGGCGGCGTGCGATATCTGGTGTTGCCCGCGCTGGCGCTCGGCATGCGGTCCATTGCGTTTCTCGCGCGGATGACGCGTACCGCCATGCTCGACGCGCTCGGCGCGGACTACGTGCGAACGGCGCGTGCCAAGGGGCTCCAGGAGAGGCTCGTGGTAGGGAAGCATGCGCTGCGCAATGCGCTGATTCCCATCATCACCGTGCTGGGACTCGACTTCGGCGCATATCTCACCGGTAGCATCCTCACCGAAACGATCTTTTCCTGGCCCGGCCTTGGGCGCTACGTTGTGAACGCGATCGCGCGTCGCGATCTTCCGGCCATTCAGGGATCGATACTTTTTCTGAGTGCGGTGTTCGTCCTCGTGAACCTCATCACGGATATCGCCTACGCCAAAGCCGATCCGCGAGTCACGTACGGGTGAGCGAATCCCTGTCGCTCGACTCGTTTCAGGAGGCCGCGGCTCGCACGGTCAATCCCGCGCTCAGCAACGAGATGCTGCTGCTCGACGCGGCGGCAGGACTTGCCGAAGAAGCGGGAGAAGTGCTGGGTCACGTGCGGAAGCACATCATGCAGGGTCGTGTCCTGGATCGCGCCGCAGTGACGCGCGAACTCGGCGACGCGCTCTGGTGTCTCGCCATGGCGGCGCGTGCCCTCGGGATTTCGCTGTCCGACGTGGCGCGCGCGAACGAGGAGAAGTTGCGCGAACGCCACCCCACCGGCTTCCAGCGATCGGATCATGAGAGCGGCTGATTCGCGGCGCGCTCTGCGGCGGCGTTCCGGCGCCGACCAGCACTCTTGGTCACATCCGCTGAATTGCTTTCTGCAACGGTTCGTGCACTCTGCACGATATCGCTGGGTTTCAGGCGCGGTCGTTTCAACCGAATGTCGCGATCAACTTGACCGGTCGGCTTTGAGAACTTCCGCGAAGTGGCCTCCTTGACCGATCGACTCCTGAGCGGACTGTGCGGCGCGAGCGTTGCCTAGGGAGTGCGGCGGCGGGCACCTGACAACGCCGCATATCAGCGATCCCCACTTTCGGACCGTCCCCATGAAAAAGCCGACGAAGGCCCTGCACGCTCTACTGTCCGTCGCCCTGGTCAGCGCCACGATCGGCCTCGCGGCTTGCGCCCACGATACGACCGCCCCCTCAGCGTCCAGGCCGACCATCGGCGACGCCAGCAAAGCGCTCTCTGGCGCGGTCGACCAGACGTACTCGTGGACGGTGGATCCGACGAAGGACAGTCCGCAACTCGCTTTCGGCTCGAGCTACCTCGTGATCCCGGCCAACTCCATTTGTGCGCTCGCGTCGTCGTCGTACGGTCCGTCCTATTGGACGGCGCCGTGCGTTCCGGAAACGCAGCCGGTGACCATCACGGCAACCGTGCACAACTCGCAGACTTCCAACCCGAGCATCGACTTCGAGCCGGCGTTGCGATACAACCCTGCGGTCGCTCTCCCAACGCTGCTGTTCTCGGTCACGGACGCCGCGACCCTTACGAACATGACGGCGGTGAAATATTGCGCAAACGCGCTGTTGGCATCGTCCTGCGTGGACGAGTCGCTCAGCGACGCCGCGCTGACCACCACCGTCAACGCTGCGAACAACACCCTCTGGCGTCACATCAGGCACTTCAGCGGCTACATGGTCTCCGAATAACGCGCCGCAACATTCATTTCGCCTGCCAATCCTCGTTCATGAGCGCCGACGCCGCCACAACCGGAGACCCCATGAAGAACCGAATTGCGCTGTGGCCGATGCTGCTCGCCGTCGCCGTCAGCAGCGCCTGCACCGCCGCGGACACAACGACGTCACCTAACGTGATGGCGGCCAGCGCTCCTGCGAGCGCGAGCAAGGCCCCCCACGCCGCGGTGCAAGTGCTACTTGACGAAGCCGTGCCGCAGGACTGGCTGGTCCGGGTGCTCGCGCCTCTCTCCGCCAGCGTACGCGTGGATGAGGAGACTGGCGGCGTCATCAGCATTCCGGCGACCGGCGCCACGCTCACCATCCCCGCCGGTGCAGTCCATGAGTCAACGGTCATCACGATGACTGCGCTCCCGGGTTCGCTGGTTGCGTTCGACTACTCTCCGGCCGGCACCAAGTTCAAGAAGCCGCTCAACATGCAGGTGGACCTCGGGCTGACCAACTGGAACGGTCAACCGTTCAGCGTCGTCTACTTCAAGTCGAATGACGACATCGACGAGAAGCGGCACAAGATCAAGATCTCCGAAGTGCTTCCAGTCACCGTCGTTGGTCGGACGGCGAACTATGATCTCTGGCACTTCTCCGGCTACGCGCTGTCATCCAGCAGGCGGTAAGCGCTGCCGGCCCTGGGAGGTGAGTTGAACAGCTGCGATGAACGCTCGTCATCGCAGCTGTGCCGTCTTTATCTGTTCGGTACCACGCCATGACGATCCCGTCGCCTCGACCGACCGCAGTGCCGTCGCGCGCACCGCACCTTCAGTTGGTGCCGGTGGCGAAGGCGCGGCTGTCGACAGACGAAATCATCGAACAGGCTCGGGGGCTGGAGCGGGAAGGGCGGCGGCACGAGGCCCGCGCGGCGTATGAGACCGCGCTGCGCAGCCTGGTGGGGCCGTCTCCCGCGATGGCCTCATCACTGCTTCGCTGGATCGCGCGCAGCTACGAAAGCGAGGCGGACTTTGCGGCTGCAGAGGACTGCGCGGAAGCGGCGCTCGCTTGCGCCGAAATGGCTGGAGAGCGCGAGCCCCTTGGCCACGCGCTCAACATGCTCGGCATTGTGCGACTCCGCCAAGGTCTCCTGGATCAGGCCGAACAACTCCTGAACGACGCGCTCGCGCGCGGCACCACCGACAGCAATCCGCGCCTGACTGTGGATGTCACCACGAACCTTGGCGCTCTCGCCAGCTGGCGTGGCGATTTCCGGCAGGCGCTGTTGCGCTATCAGCAATCCCTGGAGAGCGGCCGACTCCACAACCTGCCCGAGAAGATTCTTCCAACCCTCATCAACCTTGGGGTGACGAACATGGCGCTCGGGCGCCTGGACGCCGCAGAGGCCGCGTTTCTTGAGGCAAGTGGCATCGCCAACGTTCTCGGGGATCTCTCCTACCGCATCCTGATCGGCGTGAACAATGCCGCGCTCCGGGTCGAACGCGGCGATTACGCCGCAGCGGCCCGGTATTGTGACGACGCCATGCATCTGGCCGAGCACTCCGACGATCTCCTCGCCAAGGGAGAGGCACAGAAGATTTACGGCGTCATCGCCCGCGAAACAGGCGATTTTGCGGCGGCCGAAGCCCGCCTCCTCGACGCGTGTCGCGTTGCGGCCGACACGAGCAGTCTCTCACTCGAAGGCGAAGCCCGTCGGGAGCTGGCGGAACTCTACGTTCGCCTGGGACGCAATCGGGAAACGCTCCAGTCCTTGAATCGGGCACATGCCTGCTTCACCACGCTTCGGGCCGGCCACGACCTGGCCGACGTCGGCCGTCGGATGCTCCGGCTGGAGGGAGACTTCCTCGGCATCGCGCGAAAGTGGGGCGAATCGATCGAATCGAAGGACACGCACACTCAGGGCCACTGTGAGCGTGTTGCCGATCTCGCCACGGCGCTCGCATCCAGGGCCGGACTAGATGAAACCTCGCTGTTCTGGTTTCGCATCGGAGCGCTGCTCCATGACGTCGGCAAGCTTGTTGTGCCCGCCGAAGTGCTGAACAAGGCGGGCAAGCTCACGGAAGAGGAATGGGCGCTCATGCGCCGCCATCCGAACGCCGGTGTCGAGATGCTTGCCGACGTCGAGTTCCCATGGGACGTGACGCCGATAGTGAAGAGTCATCATGAGCGCTGGGACGGCCGCGGATACCCCGACGGGCTCGTCGCCACCGCCATTCCGCTGACGGCACGCATTCTCTGCATCGCCGATGTGTACGACGCGCTGACTGCGAAGCGATCGTACAAACGCGCCTTTACGCATCTCGAAGCGATGGAGATCATGCGGCACGAGGTGGGTGCGCAATTTGACCCGGCTCTCTTTGCGAATTTCGAGGACCTCGCCCGCGACGGTCTCGGGCACGCGGTCGTTGGCAAGGTCCGCGCCGTGTCGTCCGGGGTCATCGCCCGCAAGGTCGCCTTGGCGACCGACGAGGACGATCTCACGGGGGCGCTCGTGCGTCGCGCGTTCACCGAGCTTACGAATGCCGTCCTGACGGAGCGCCGACGCACCAGCGCACCGGTATCGTTGCTCGTCATCGACGTGGACAAGTTCAAGGCCGTGAACGATTCCTACGGCCACCTCACGGGGGACGACGCCCTCTGGACCGTGGTGGATGTCGCGCGCGACGTCCTGCGACCCGGGCAATACATCGGCCGATACGCGGGAGATGAGTTCGTCGTATTGCTTCCCGGACTGGATCTGACGGCCGCCGCCGGCGTCGCGGAAGACCTCCGTGCACGCGTTTCGGCGCTCCCGGTAGCGGTCCGTGACGAGCCCTCGCGAGAGGTGGTCGTCACGCTGTCCATCGGCGTGGCGAGCGCACCGGAGCACGGCACCACCTTCGACACGCTCTTCACGATCGCTGACCGCGCCCTCCTCGACGCCAAGCGCGACGGTCGCGACAAGGTGGTGCTGGCTGGCGGCGGCTCAAGTGTCCGACCGCGGCTCGAGTGCAATCAGTTCGTTGGACGCGACGCGGAACTCCGAAGTCTGCACAGGGCACTGGAAGACAGTGCCAACGGAGAGCCGTCCATACGGACCGTTTTGGGTGAAGCGGGCGTGGGCAAGTCCACCCTCGTGCGCCAACTGCTCCCCGAAGTCCACAGGCGCGGCGGCGTGCTCGCGATCGGGCGCGCACTGGAAAGCGCCTCGCCCGCCCCGTATGGGCTGTGGGTGGACCTGATCGCTCAGATCGACGGCCTGGGGCTCGTTCCCAATCGAGACTGGCCCCTGCTCGCGCGGCTGCTCCCCTGCCTGGGCCAGGAGCACAAGAGTGCGAGCGTATCCGCGCTCGACACGACGCAGCGTCACCAGATGCTCCGCGAGCTCGCTGCCTACCTGCGGACTGCGGGCGAGCAGAAGCTACTCGTTCTGGCGTTGGAGGACATGCATTGGGCCGACTCGGCAAGCTGGGATGCGCTCGAGTACGTACTCAGCCAACTCACCACGGACCGAGTCTGCATCACGCTCACCTTGCGCAGCGAAGACGCCATGCAGGACGCTCCGAAGGACCGCCTGCAACGCTTATCGCGCAACGAGCGAGTGCGCGAGCTCCGCCTCGAGCGTTTGAGCGTCGTTGAAATCACGGACTGGCTCTGCGCGACGCTGCGCCACACCAGCATTGGCGAGAAGCTCGTGAACTTCGTGCTCCGCCATACTGAGGGCAATCCGTTCCTGGTCACGCAGCTGTTGCGCACCATGGAGCAGGAGGACCTCTTCACGCACGATGGGACCAGCTGGCGATGGACGCTTCCACACGCGTTGGCACTTCCGTCGGGAATGACGGACCTGCTCGCGCGGCGCCTGTCGGGACTGACCTCCGAGACCAAGCGCGTGCTCGTCGCTGCGGCCGCAATCGGACGCACCTTTGCGCTCGACCTGCTGGCCGACGTCGCGAAGCTCCCCATGGAGCAGGTGCTCGACGCGATCGACGCAGCACTCGCGTCGTCGGTCATCGAGGGCGCGATCGGTCGCGAAGACGACGCGTACCAGTTCTCACACGCGCTGCTCGTGGATGCGGTCGAGCAGACGGTGAGTGTCACGCGCCGTCGGCTGTTGCACGAACGGATCGGCGACGTGTTGCAGGAGCGCAATACGGGTGCAATCGAGGCGATTGCATCGCACTACGCCAAGAGTGGCAATAGCAGCAAGGCGTACGCGGCCTGCGTGCGCGCCGCCGACGAGGCCCTGGCATTGTACGCGCTCGACGAGGCCGCAAGCTTTCTCACGCTCGCACTCGCGCGGGCCGCCGATGAAGAAGGACGCGCACGCGTGCAGGAGGGCATCGCACACGTGGCTGAGCTCTCGGGACGATGGGCCGAAGCCGAGAGTGCCTGCGCCGCGCTACTCGGCATGGCCGCCGTCACCAGCAATTCGCTACGCCACCTTTTTACGAGGCTGCGCCACATGCAGGCGCGGGCGCGCCTGGGGTACGACGAAGAAAGTGAAGCCGTCTGCCGCACGCTGCTCGCGGATGCGGAGGCACTCGAATCACTTCCCGCCATCGTGCAGGCTCGGTCCCTTCTGGTTCAGACGCTCGTGCGTACGGGCGCTGTCGATTCTGCCATCCGCGTGGCATCCGACACGCTGGCGCTCGCGGAGACCGCCGGCGAGAAATCGTTCGTGGCCGACGCGATGTACCGCCTCGCGATCACCCTGAACAGCGCGCGCCCCGCCGATGCCGACGATCTCCTTGTGAGGCTCGTGGCGTATTCGCGTGCACGTGACAATCGCGTGATGGAAGCCCGCGCCCTCCTGGCGCTTGGCGTGTCGAGGTCGCGCACGCAGAATGACCAAGCCGGTGGCGCTGCGTTCCGGGCGGCGCTGGCGATCGCGAACGAGGCTTCCGCACTCGACGTCGCGGCGAATGCATCCATGAACCTCGGCGTCATCGAAATGCGCGCCGGCGAGTTTGGGAGCGCGGGCGGTCTATTCAGCTCCGCCCTGCAGCTCAACGCGACCCTCCGCAACAACCCAAAGCGCCTCGTCGCGCTTTACAACCTCGCGCACATCGAGCGTGAGCGTGGCGATGGCAAGAGCGCGCTGCGCCTCTATGCGGAGAGTGCGGAACTCGCGGACGAGCTGGGCGCGGGAGACATCGCCATCGGCGCCCTGGCCGGCCTGGGTTTGACCGCGCTCAGTCTCGGTGACGTCGCTGATGCCGCCGTGGCCTTCACCAGGGCGGAGGTGCTGCTCGGCACGCGCCACGACTGGTGGTTCCAGGGACGCGAACTGCTGGAGTCTCTGGCCGTTCGCCTCGGCGGCGAACGTGGCGCCACCACGGCCACGCTCGCGCGATTCTTGAATGCGGTTTCACGCCTGGAGGCGATGGAGAGCTATGCCGCAGCCTGGTTCATCGCCGATTGCGCGCTGAGCGTGATGCACCTGGATCCGTCAGTACTCCAGACCACTTTGCGCGTGGGCGCGCTGCCCGCGGTGCAGCAATACGCGTCCATGCGCGCCCGCTTCAACGCCCTCCTGAACATCACCGATCGAGCCTGAGATCCGCCTTCGACACCGGACGTGGCGTTCGGCGGGGACGAGCCAACCACCCTCGCGTCAATCATCCTTCTGGCCGAATATCCCCATGTTGCTGGAGTGTCCCGGGCTCACCTTCTTTTCGGGATACATCCAATGCGCGGCCTGATTCACGGCGATCGCCGCTTCGCTGAAGCCGCACGCAATGAGTTTCAGCTTTCCAGGATACGTCGTCACGTCGCCCGCGGCCCATATTCCTGTGCGACCCGTCTCCATCAGTTGATTGACGACGATTTCGTTCTTCTCGAACGAGAGGCCCCAGTCGGCGATCGGGCCGATGTCGCTCACGAAACCCAGCATCGGCAGTATCACATCGGCGAGGATCTCCGTCGTCGTCTTCGCCTTCACGTCCCGCAGCACGATGTGCGAGAAGCTATCGCTACCCGGCGCGCGGAGCACATCGGCGATTTCGTGGAAGACGAACCTGCTCGCCCGTCCGTTGGCGACATCCGCCTCGAACTGCGATACCGTGGCGCCGTGCGCACGAAAGCGATCGCTGCGATGCACGAGTGACACGTGGGTCGCGATGCCGGCTAGCTGCGTGGCCCAATCGAAGGCCGTGTCGCCGCCGCCGATGATGACCACGCGCTTGCCGGCAAATTTCATGGGATCCGTCACCACGTCGTAGATCCCCTTCCCATACCACGGCTCGGCGCACGCTTGTGGCAGGCGCCGCGGGGAGAAGGCGCCGATGCCCGCCGCGATCACGATCGACCTGGTGGGAAACCCGCCCGTCTCGGTGCGGAGCAGGAAGTGGCCATCGCGCTCTTCAAGGCCAGTTACCCGCTGGCCCAGGTGCATCGGTTGATGGAATTGCGACGCCTGCTGCGCCAGTGAACGGACCAGGTCCTTCGCGAGCACCTTCGGAAAGCCCGCGACATCGAAGATGTACTTCTCGGGGTACAGCGCCGCGAGTTGTCCGCCCGCTTCTGGAAGGGCGTCGACGATCTGCGCCGTCGCGCCGCGCATCCCCGCGTAGAAGAGCGCAAAGAGCCCCGTGGGCCCGCCGCCGATAATGGTGATGTCCTTGAGCTCATGTTCCATTTTTGGGAATATAGTTTGTGGCGCTCGCTCGTTCGCAGGCGCTGCCGCCGGCATGGCGGATCGAAGAGCCGCGCCGCAGGTGTGGGACCGACTAGCGTATATTGGACCGCATGAAGATCTATACTCGAACCGGCGACGAGGGCACCACGGGGCTCTTCGGCGGTGGACGCGTCGCAAAGGACGATCTGCGCGTGGAGGCCTACGGTGATGTCGACGAGCTCAACGCGGTGCTCGGCATGGCGAGATCCATTGAATTGATGCCGCGTGTCGACGAGGTGCTCGTGCCCATCCAGCGAGACCTGTTCGCCATCGGCGCCCTTCTCGCCACGCCGAACCGCGAAAAGATGGCGCAGCATCTGGCCAAGGCGCGAATTGACGACGAACGTATCGCCGAACTCGAACAGGCCATTGACGACGGCGAGGAGGAACTCGAGCCGCTGGCCGCGTTCATCATTCCCGGCGGGACGGCAAAGGCCGCGGCGCTGCATGTCGCGCGCACGGTCTGTCGACGAGCAGAGCGGCACGTCGTGCGCCTGCAACACCAGGTCGAATTGCCGACCGTGGCGGTCGTCTACCTCAATCGCCTATCGGATCTGTTGTTCACGCTTGCGCGGCTCGCAAATCGGCGCGCCGGCGCGGGCGAGGTGACGTGGTAGCATGACACACACGGCGGCGCAGGCGCCCCGCAGTGTGGACGCTGGTTCGTATCTCGTGCGCATCGCCGCTGGACTCCGAGACCAGTTCGCGTCGCAGATCGTGGCCGCGGCTCCAGCCTATCGCTACGCCGTGATCAGCGATGTGAACGTCGCGCCGCATTACGCGGACGCGCTAGTGAAGTCGCTGCGCGCGCATGGCCGCGCGTCGCTCCACGTCGTTCCCGCCGGCGAGCAACACAAGACGCGCGCCACGTGGGCGCGCCTGACCGATGACCTGCTCGCGGACGGATGCGGGCGTGATACCACCGTCGTGGCGCTCGGTGGAGGCGTGGTGGGTGACCTGGCCGGCTTTGTGGCCGCCACCTTCATGCGAGGCATTCCCGTGGTGCAATGCCCAACGACGCTGCTCGCGATGATCGATGCGTCGGTGGGAGGCAAGACGGGCGTGGACACAGCGAGTGGAAAGAATCTCGTCGGCTCGTTCCATCCGCCGGCCGCCGTTCTCGCAGACGTCGAAACCACGAGGACCCTTCCGCTCGCGCATCGGCGCGCGGGCCTGGCCGAGGCGATCAAGCATGGAGCCATCGCGGACTCGGCGTATTTTCGCGCGGTGCATGATGCGTGTGCCGCGATTCTCGACAGTGATCCTTCGGCGACGCTTGACGTGGTGGAGCGAAGCGTGCAAATCAAGGCGGCAATCGTGCGCGACGACCCGCGCGAGCGCGGAAAGCGGAAGACCCTGAATTTCGGCCATACGCTCGGCCATGCCATCGAGCACGCCAGCGGCTACACGCTACTGCATGGCGAGTGCGTCGCGATCGGCATGGTGCTGGAAACCCGGATCGCCGAACGCTTGGGCATCGCGCAGCAGGGTACCGCCGCGGCCATTGCAGCCGCATTGACGCAGGCGGGGTTGCCGGTCGATCGTCCGGCGTATCTCGTGCCGCCTGCCGTGCTGAGCGCTACGCGTCTGGACAAGAAGGCTCAGGCAGGCGCGGTCGAATACGCGTTGCCGCGACGCATCGGAATGATGTTCGACGGCGACGGAGTGTGGTCGCTGCCCGTCGATGACGCGCTCGTTCTCGAGGTGCTCGCCTGACCAGCGTCATCTCGAACAGATGGGCTCATGGTCTCGCAGCGCTCATCGGTGCATTCGCCGTGGCTACGGTCGCCTGGAGAGGGATTCGCGCGGAAATCGAGCCGTCGGTGCTAATCGTCTTCGATCCGGCCGTCGTCTATGCTCCGAATCGTCTGCACGGTGCCCTCGTGCTCGGCGCCTCGCGGGAGTGGGCACGACACCGCCGCACTCCGCCGCGGAACGGCGATCCGGTGCCCGTGTCGCTCACCGCGTACTGCCTGAAGGGCAAGACGCGCCGTGATCACTACGTGCGCGAGGGAATCGTCGCCTCCGATCCCAGGCTCTTTCCGCTGGCCCGGTATCTGGAGATCTATGTGGGGAGAGTGTACTTCGGCCGCTTTCTCATCGACGACACCGGTAAAAACATCAAGGAGAACCGCCTCGATATCTGGACGCCGGTGTGCGCCGAGGCGCGGCGCTTCGGTAGACGGAACGGGACTGCGGTGTTGGTCCTACGGCCTCGTGGCGCGGCCAGGGACACGTTGCTCACGGGCAGACTGGGCGGAAGGTGAGCAAACGGACTCCAACCGGAATGGTCCCTTCCTTGCTCATTGATGTTGTGTCTCCTACAGGCGGGCGTCATGTCGTCCTTTGGCACTTATCTCATCGGCTTTCTCATCTTGATCGTCGGGTTGGCATTTGCCGCCTACCTGCTCAACCTGCCACCGATGTGGATCGGCGTTGGCGTGGTCGTCCTCGTGGGCATCGGCGTGCTCTCCGCCACCAGCAAGACCAAACAAAAGGATCCGCCCTCGCAGTGACAGACGCGACCGCAGGTGGTTCCGGTGGGCGCGACGGTTATCCGTCGCGCCCACTTGCGCTTAGGTGGCACTTTCTCATGACCGTCCTGAATCTGCGCAGTCACACTGACCGAATCGTGCAGAAATCCTCCATCAGAAATCTTCGGGCGCCACAAGTAACTGTCATTGCAGCAGTTAGGGCGATCACAAATCTTACGAACGGGTCATTCTGACAAACTCACTGTTGACGGGTTTTTCCCCCGACATTATCCTGGCCGTCCTGCTGACTTACGCGGACGCGCGGCTCTGTGCAGTCGTGACGTCCGACCACCTTCCGGCACAGGTAAGGGGCGTGTATGGAGCAAGCGACCGAAACAAGGTCCAAGGGTTATTTCCGCTCGTCTCCCTCCACCGCGTTCGACCAGTATCTCCAAGACATACAAAAGCTGCCGCTCATCAGTGACGCCACTGAGGAACGACGCCTTGCGCGGCTCGCGCAACAGGGGGACGAGGCCGCTGCGGAGCGGCTCGTCACGGCAAATCTGCGATTCGTGATCTCGTACGTGAAGAAGTACCAGGGGCATGGTCTCGACCTGAGCGAGCTGGTCGCCATCGGGAACGAAGGCCTGCTCAAGGCGGTTCGGAAATTCGATCCTGATCAGGGCGTGAAATTCATCTCGTACGCCGTCTGGTGGGTGCGTCAGGCCGTGCTCAAGGCCTTGGCGGAGCAGACCCGCAGCGTTCGAATTCCGCTCAACCAGAATTCCCAGCTCATTCGTCTCGCCAGGGCCGAGACGATCCTGGCCCAGGTGCTCAAGCGCGATCCGACGGAGCACGAGATCTCTCGACTTCTGGAGGAGACACCAGAAGCGGTGCGCGCCGCCAAGCAGATGTCGTCCACGGAAGTGTCGCTCGACGCGCCAATCGATCGTTCGGATCGGGAGGCGTCCACGCTCGGTGAGCGGTTCGCTGGCGTGGACGGTACGGAGATCGAGGAGACGACCGACTACAAATTGATGCGCGAGTTCATCGAGAAAGTCTTCCGGAAATATCTCACGCCGCGGGAACGGAAAATTCTCTTTCTCTACTACGGCCTCGACGAGACCGGCGAACCGATGACGCTCGAGAAGATCGGTGCCCTCATGGGTGTGACGCGCGAACGAATTCGACAAATCCGTGAGCGCGCCTTCGAGAAGCTTCGCGAGTCTCCCGACGGCCGGGCTCTCGCCGGCTTCTGGCAGGCTGCCTGACGCCGCACTGACCAGCGCGGTCGGAAAGGACGGGGCAGGAACACGGTGTTCCTGCCCCGTCCTGTTATAGGTCGGCACGGACGCGTCCGATCGTAATACCCGATGACTTCTTCTGAATGAAGCAGTACCCAGTCGTACGTTCTTCGCGCCTCCTTCCTACGGTTGTCGCACTGCTCGTCGTCCTGGTCGGCGGCGGCCTTCGCGTGCGCTATCTGCGCCAGGAGATGCTCGAGCAGTGGCGGAGCACGCTGCAAGCCGGTGCCTGGACGGCGCAGGCCGACATCGACGACTGGTACGCCGAGCGCGTCGGTGACGTCGAAAGCCTCGCGGCGAGCGTCGGGTTGCACGCGGCCGTCGGTCCGGTTGGGCCGGCAGGATCACCCGCCCTCTCCACCTTGTTCGCACCCCTGGAGCGGCGAGGACGGATCGCTGGGGTCTGGGTCGTCGACGAGACCGGCCGCGCACTCGAATCGTCTCGGCGCGACACGCTTCGAGCCGAGGAGATCGCGGCGGCGCGCGGCGCCATCTCGACCAGGCGCACGACGCATTCCACCGTGATGGCGATCGGACGACACTCGGCGTTTCTCTCCATCTCCGCTGCGGTGACGATCAGCGGGAACCGTGGCTCGACTCTGCATCGTCCGGCGGCGGTGGTCCTTCGAACCGACGTGGCGGAGGCGTTCTCGCCGTGGGCCTCTCGGCGGGGCAATTCCGCTCCCAGCGTACTAGCGATGCAGGGCGCCGAGGAGTCGGTCCTCGTTTCGGTTTGTCGTGGCCAGCATCCGCCCATCTGTGTCGACGCGTTGCAAGGCCTGTCGGCCACCTCGCCCGCGGCGATGGCGCTGGCGGGCGTCGACACCTTTGGTGTGTTTTCCGGCCCGGATGGCGGCAAACAGCTAGCGGCCACGCGGTACGATGGCGCGGTTGGCTGGGGCGTCGTTCAGCGGGTCCCGTGGTCTGCCGCGCTGGTTGCGTTCCGAAACGAGCTCGTGTTGGAAACGGGAATTCTCGTTCTATCCGCGCTTCTCGCGGGCCTCGGTGCCTACGCGGCCAATCGCACCCTGCGCCTTCGGCGCCTCCACGAGCGACGCGAGCAGAGCGCACGGCTCGAAACCATCGTCGATGCCTCGAGCGATGGACTGATCTCGCTTGACGAGAAGTTCTCCATCACGATGGTGAACGATGCGGTCGAGCGGCTGCTTGGCTATCAGAAGGAAGCGCTCGTCGGCCGCTCGGTGTTCACGCTATTCGCCACCGAATGGCACGTGCCCCTCGCGACCAGCCTGAAGTCGTTCGCCGAATCGGGGGCGCCACTTGCGCCGGTGATGGACACCGAGCGATGCGTGGCACGGCGGGCGGACGGGTTGCTCGTTCCCGTCGACGCGCGCGTCGGGCGTGCCGTCCTCGACGGCGCGCCACTTTATGTCATGGGCTTGCGCGACGTGTCTGAACGCGCACGTACGGAGCTGTTTCTGCAGGGGCAACGGCATGCGCTGGAACTCATTGCGAGCGGCGCGCCGGCCTCACAAACGCTCGCCGTTCTGATCGCCGTTGTCGAGGGCGAAGCACGCGAGATGTGCTGCGCCGTGTACTCGCTCGACGAAGAGCGCCCCGTGGCTCGGCTCGTCTCCGCACCGAGCTTGGCCCCGGGCCTGACCGCGGCGACGGAAGAGATCTTTGTCGGGCCGAATACGACTGCCGTCGGTGCGGCCATTCATCGGGGCGAATCGGTATTCTCTTCCGACATCGCGACCGACTCGATGTGGGAGGAATCGCGCTCGATCTTCCTTTCGTACGGGTTTCGCGGCGGATGGGCCATTCCACTTCGTGCCGCCGACGGTCAGGTCATTGGCGCACTGGCCTGCTACTACGAGCAGGGGCGACCGCCGACTCCCCGCGAACGTGAGCTTGCCCGTGCGGCGGTGCACCTGGCCAGCATTGCCCTCTCGAGCGCGCGCGACGCCGCGTCGTTGCGAGCGTCGGAGCGAAGTTTCCGTTCCTTCGTGGAAAACGCGCCGGCCGCGATCTTCCGCGAGACCCGCCGTGGTCAACTCGTGTCGACCAACCCGGCGATGCTCGCTCTGCTGGGCTATGCCGACGGGCTCCATCTTGCTCAAGCGGCGGACGAAGGCCGTCTGTATAACGACGCGGAGGCTCGACGGCGGCTGTTGAGCGCGCTGGAAACGACGGATGTGGTTCAGGGGTTCGAAGTGCAGTGGCGCCGCGCCGACAGCTCACTCGTGACCGTGCGGCTGAGCGCCCGCGCCTATCGCGACGATCGCGGCGAGACGTGGTTGTGGGAAGGTTATGCAGAGGACGTTACGCCTCTTCGCGCCGCAGAATTGGCGCTGCGGAGCAGTGAGCGACTCGCGGCGGTGGGACAGCTGATCTCGGGTGTGGCGCACGAGCTGAACAATCCGTTGTCGTCCATCATGCATTTCGCCGAAGATCTGCTGGCGGATGAGCGCACCAAGGAGGACGCCGAGGCGCTCGGCGTGATTCGAGATCAGGCGCGTCGCTCGCGCGCCATCGTGCGAGATCTGCTGTCGTTCGTGCGCCAGCGGACTGAGAACGCGCAACCGATGGAGCTGGCGATCGTTGTGGCGGCGACCGTGCGGGCGATGCGGCCCGCGGTGGCGGAGGCGGGCGTCCGACTGCACCTGGCAGATGCCACGGAAAGCATGATCGTACTCGCGGACCGAGCGGCGATCGAGCAGATCGTCACGAACCTCGTCAGCAATGCCGCGCAGGCGGCGGGCCCGGGTGGCGACGTCTGGGTTCACACCGACCGCGTCGCGAACGAGGTCCGGTTGATCGTCGAGGATTCCGGACTGGGGATTCCGGAGGAGATCCTGCCGAGAATCTTCGATCCGTTCTTCACGACGAAGCCTACAGGGGAAGGTACGGGGCTCGGATTGTCCGTGACGCTAGGCATTGTCGAGCACTACGGAGGGAGCATCGCTGCGGACCAGAGAACCGGGGGACATGGAGCGCGCTTCATGGTCGTGCTGCCGTTCGCACAGCCGGGAACGGCGGATCGCATGGAGAGCACCGGGCGCCTCGTCGCGAGCGTGGCAACCCCTCCTGCAACGCTGGCGCTGCCAGCGGGTACACTCTCACGAGCACCGCTGATGACGGATCGCCTTGCGTTGATCATCGATGACGAGCCGACCATCCGGGCAGCGTTGCGGCGCTACTTCACACGCCGGGGGTTTCAGGTGGAAGAGGCACCCGACGGTTTCGAAGGGCTCGCGCAACTCGAACGGCTTGGCGAACGAGTGAATATCGTCATCTCGGACCTTCGGATGCCTGGGTTCTCCGGCATCGAGCTGCACGACCAGCTCATCACGTCGCACCCCGAACTGCTGCGCCGATTCGTGTTCAGCACAGGCGATGTCGCGTCCGCCGAGGCGGCCAGCTTCGTGCAACGAACACGATGTCCAGTGTTGCAAAAGCCCTTCGAACTCCGCATGCTCGACGAGATCATCGCGCGTGTGGAAGCGGGCGTTGCCGCTGAGCGCGTGGTAACTTAAGTCGGGTCGGGCAGCGGCCCCCGGTGCTCGTGACCGCATTCACGCCGCGTCCCTCCATGGTCGACCGCCGTCACACTCCCATCTTCATCGACTACACCGGTCGGCGCTGGCGTCGCATTCGACGCGCAGCGCTGTTCCTCGGCGTGACGACGACGGCGCTGGCATTGGTGCTCGTCGGCACTCTCGCGATCACGCCACCCATCCCTCCGGAGCTGCCGCTCGCGACCTCCAACAACCAGACGATCGCGCGCGCGACCACCGGCAAGCCCGGTGCGTTCACCAAGGTAGACCGGCTGCGCACCGCATACCGGCGAAAGCTCGCGGCGACGATGAAGAAGTACGGAACGTCCGCGGCCCGACGGCCCGAGGTCATTCCGGCAATCAACGTGGGGACCGGCAGTCGGCCGCCACGCACGAACGGCATCGTCGCGGGGTTCTTCGTGAACTGGGCCGACAACTCCTTCGCGTCCCTCACGAGAAACTTCGATAAGCTCGACTGGGTCATCGGCGAATGGGGATTCTTCTCCGCGGATGCCGATTCGCTCCTGTTGCGCATCAAGCCTCAGGTGGTGGATCTCTTCAACAGCCGGCCGATCGAGTCGCGCCCGTCGCTGTTCCTGATGATCAGCAACTTCGTGGTGCAGCCCGGCATGGATTCCACGACGGGTCGATTCGATTCCGTCGTCGTCAGGAAATTCCTGTCGAACCCGGCGGCACGGGCGAACGCCCTCCGCCAACTGCGCGCGGCCGTCGCGACCTATGGCTTGGCCGGCACCACGCTCGACCTGGAAAACTTCGATCCGGCGCTGCAGCAGAAGGTCCTGACGTTTGCGCGCGAGCTGCACGACGCAATGCACGCCATGGGCAAGCTGTCCACACAGGCGATCGCAGCGGGAGACTCGGACCTCTACGTGCGGCAGGCCGCGGCTACGAACGACAAGATTTTCCCGATGTTGTTCGACGAGCACTACCAGGGGGGCGAGCCGGGTCCGATCGCGAGCCAGGGATTCTACATCGCGCAAGCCAGTCGCTTTGCCCGGCTCGTCTCACCGTCGAAGCTCATTCTGATGATCGGCGCGTACGGCTACGATTGGAACGACGCGGAGGCCGTCGCCAAAGGACGGGCGGAGAGCTTTGACTTTCAGGAAGCGATGCGGGCCGCACGCGGGCCGACGCAGCCTCGACCGCGATTCGATCCCGTCTCGCTCAATCCGTACATGCAGTGGACCAGCAAGGATTCCACCGACCATGTGCTCTGGTTCCTGGACGCGACTACCGCCTACAACCAGATGCTCGTCGGACACGCGCTCGGCGTGGCGGGGCATGCCATCTGGCATCTTGGTGGCGAGGATCCATCGCTCTGGAACATGATCAATACCGAAGGGGTGCTCCTGTCACCCGACAGTGTTCGCGTGATGCATCCGGCGTACGACGCCGAGTTCGACGGCATCGGCGAAATCCTGCAGATCACCTACTATCCCGGTGACGGCCGCCGGAACATCCATGTCGACGCGCAGACCGGCTTCATCAACGACGAGACGTTGGTGAAAGTGCCCATACCGTACGTGATGGCGCGAACGGGGGGCCAGGCAGCCAATCGCCACAAGGTCGCGCTCACGTTCGACGACGGGCCGGATCCGCGCTGGACGCCGCAGATCCTCGACACGCTCCGCTCGCGCGGGGCGAAGGCCACCTTCTTCGTCGTGGGGCAGAACGTCGACACGCACCAGCGGCTGCTGCAGCGCGAATACGATGAAGGTCACGAGATCGGCAATCACACCTATACACATCCGAACCTTGCACTGACGTCGGAACTCGAAAGCCGTATCCAGATCGACGCGACGGCCTCGCTGCTGGAAGCAGTCCTCAACCGACGGGTCGCGTTCTTCCGTCCCCCCTATTTTGGAGACGCCGAGCCGACCACGGCGGACGAACTCGTTCCCGTCGGTATCGCGTCGCGACGAAACTACTGGACGATCGGGCTGCACGTGGACGCTGAGGACTGGAAAAGCCCGCCGAAGGACTCCATCGTCGCCATGGTGCTGCGGCGGCGGCTGCAGCCGAACGCATTGAACGCGCTCGCGCAGGATTCCGCGCGCAACGTGGTCCTGTTGCACGACGCGGGCGGCGATCGCCGCAACACCGTCTTAGCGCTCGGACCGATGATCGATTCGCTGCGGGCACACGGCGACACGATCGTGCTCGTGAGCGAGCTGGCCGGCATTTCGCGCGAAGACGCCATGCCGCCATTGCCCCCGTCCAGTGAAGCCACGCGGCTGCTGCGACGCGCCGGGTTCCTGCTGCTCGGAACGACGGAAACGGCGATGTTCTGGATCTTCTCGATCGCCGTGGTGCTCGGCATCGCCCGACTGCTGATCATCGGCTTGCTTGCCATCGTGCAGCGCCTCAAACAGCACCAGGACCGCAATGTGCCGGTGACTTTCACGCCTGGCGTGAGCGTCATCGTGCCCGCGTACAACGAGGAGAAGGTGATTGTGCAGACGATCACGTCGCTGCTCAATCAACAGTATGCGGGCGAGTTGGAAATCGTCGTGGTCGACGATGGGTCGTCCGACGAGACGGCGCTCATCTGCCAGGAGGCGTACGGGAGGCATTCGCGCGTGATCGTCTACAAGA
Source organism: Gemmatimonadaceae bacterium (assembly GCA_025362035.1). Classification (GTDB taxonomy): domain Bacteria; phylum Gemmatimonadota; class Gemmatimonadetes; order Gemmatimonadales; family Gemmatimonadaceae; genus AG11. Next base: position 57,033 of record JANYIN010000074.1, read on the forward strand.
AGGAGAATGGCGGAAAGGCCAGTGCGCTGAACTTCGGCATCTCTCATGCGCGACACGAGGTAGTGATCGGTCTGGACGCCGATACCGTATTCGACGAGGACACCGTCGCGAAACTCGTGCAGCCGCTGCAGGACCCGAACGTTGCGGCTGTGGCGGGCAACGCGAAGGTCGGCAACCGCATCAACCTCGTGACGCGGTGGCAGGCACTCGAATACGTCACTAGCCAGAACCTCGACCGCCGAGCGTTTTCCCTGCTCGACTGCATCACCGTGGTGCCCGGCGCGGTGGGGGCATGGCGGCGATCCGCGGTGCTTGAAGTTGGCGGCTTCCAGGAGGACACCCTTGCCGAGGATCAGGACCTCACCCTGGCCATGCGACGCGCAGGTTATTCGGTGGAGTACGCTGACGGTGCCGTCGCGTACACCGAGGCACCGGATACGCTCCGCGGGCTTGCCAGGCAGCGGTTTCGCTGGTCGTTCGGAACCCTGCAGTGCGCGTGGAAACATCGCGACGCGTTCTTCCGCACGAAGTACGGCTCACTGGGATGGGTCGCGCTCCCGAATGTGTTCCTGTTTCAGCTGCTGCTGCCCTCCATCTCTCCCATTGCCGACCTCATGTTCGTTTACAGTATCTTCTCCGTATGGCTGAATGCGCTGAGCCACAGGGTGGACGATCGACTCACGTACGCGCTGGTCGATCTCGAGAAGGTGTTCACCTACTACGCGGTCTTCCTGCTCGTCGACTGGTTGGCGGCGGTGCTCGCGTTCCTGATGGAACCGGAAGAGGACAAGCAGCTGACTTGGCTAATCTTCCTGCAACGATTCGCCTATCGTCAAGTGATGTATTGGGTCGTCGTGCGCTCGTTCGGCGCCGCGCTGAGCGGACGACTCGTCGGCTGGGGCAAGCTGGATCGCAAGGCCACGGTTGGTCTTCCGGATGCGACCGGCAGGCCCTCGTTTCTCCAGTGGCTCACCACCGTGCGGCGAAAGCGCGCATCCGGCGACGCGTGACGACAGCCCCCCGAATGATTCCCGCCTTCCTGAACTCAGCGTCCGGCACGGCAGACGCGGCGCGTACGGCGCTGAGTGAACATGGTGGATTCGCCATCAGCTCGGTGCCGCCGGCCGAGATGCAGCAGGCCGTCCGCGACGCCGTCGCGGCGGGCGCGCAGCGCATTCTCGTTGCTGGTGGCGACGGAACCATCGGTATTGCAGCGTCTGTGCTCCTCGGAACGGCAACCGAACTCGCAATCCTGCCGGCCGGCACGCTCAATCACTTCGCTCGGGATCTCGGCCTGGAGGGCGACGCCAGCGAGTCGTTGCGAGTGGCTGTCGACGGCGTCGCGCGTCCGGTAGACGTCGGTCTCGTGAACGACAGACTCTTCCTGAACACGAGCAGCGTCGGCGCGTACGTCCGCTTCGTCCGTGTTCGGGAGTATCTGGAACGCCGTCACTTCGGTTACCGCGTGGCGTCCGCGATTGCCGCGCTGCGGATCCTCTTTCAATTCCGGCGCATGGCCGTAAAGCTCGAAGTCGATGGAACCGAGCGAATTTACCGGACGCCGGTCGTGTTCATCGGCGTGGGGCAGCGCGAGCTGCAGCTTCCCGTCCTGGGGAACCGCGTCACCAATGGTCGCGACGGTCTTCACGTCATGGTGGTACGTGGCGGCACGAGGGCCCGAGCATTGGCGGTCGGCCTGGGCGCCGTCGCGCGAGGGGTGACCTCGATGTCCAAGACGCCGGATTTCGACAGCTTTCTCGTCCAGAAGTGCACCATCTCGCGACGTCGCGACGGCCTGGTGGCCGTGGATGGCGAGTTGGTGCGGCTCGACGCCACGCTCGAATATGAACTGCGAGCGGGTGCCCTGCGGGTGGTGTGCCCGTGAGCTCGGCACTCGCTTCGAGACTCGCCACCATCGTCGGAGGGACACGCGTTCTGTCACGCGAGGGGGAGCTACGCGCATACGAGTCCGACGGACTCCCCGGCTATCGCGCTCGACCGTCCATCGCCGTATTCCCCGGGTCGCGTGCCGAAGTGGTGGCCGTCGTGCGGCTGCTTGCCGAGACTGGGTCGCAGTTCGTCGCGCGCGGTGCTGGCACGGGGCTATCGGGCGGCGCGCTTGCAGAGGACGTGGTGCTTTTGGGACTTCACCGTCTCCGGCGCATCGTTTCCATCGACGCAGAGAACGCGCGCGCCGTGGTGGAGCCGGGCGTCGTGAACGCGCTGCTCACGCGTGCCGCTGCTCCCTACGGCTTGTACTATGCGCCCGACCCGTCCAGCCAGACCGCCTGCACCATCGGCGGAAACGTGGCCGAGAATGCCGGCGGACCGCACTGCCTCAAGTACGGCGTCACACTTAACCACGTGCTCGCACTCACCGTCGTCCTTCCCAATGGCGAGGTACTGTCGCTCGGAAACGCCGAGGGCGAGCACGATGGCTACGATTTCCTCGGAGCGTTTGTCGGCTCCGAGGGCTGCTTCGGCGTGGTGCTCGACGCAACTGTTCGACTCTTGAGGAATCCGAGCGCGATCCGCACACTCCTGGCGGACTTTGAGTCCATCGGCGCCGCGGCGCGCGCCGTCTCTGCCATCATCGGGTCGGGCATCGTGGCCGCGGCCCTGGAGATGATGGACGCCGCGACCATTCAGGCGGTGGAAGCCTCGATCTATGCGGCGGGCTACCCTACGGACGCTGCAGCCATCCTCCTCATCGAGCTCGATGGCGCGTTGGCCGGGCTCGACGAGGACGTCATCCGCGTCTCGCAATTCTGTCGTGCTGCGGGCGCGCGCAAGGTGCGCGTGGCCGCTGATCCCGACGATCGCGCCCGACTCTGGCAGGGACGCAAGAAGGCCTTCGGCGCTATGGGCCGCGTGTCGTCCCATTTGGTCGTGCAGGACGCGGTTGTGCCCCGCACCAGACTGCCGGAAATCCTCGCGAAGATCTCGGAGATCGGGACGCGGCAACGGGTGAATGTCTGCAACGTGTTTCACGCCGGCGACGGCAACTTGCATCCGAACATCGGCTACAACGCGAACGACCCGGATGAGTCGTCGCGCGTTGAGGTCGCGATGCGCGAAATCATGCGGGCCTGCATCGAAGCGGGCGGTACCATCACGGGCGAACACGGGATCGGCCTCGACAAGCTCCCGTATATGGAGGCGCTGTTCACCGCGCCAACCCTCGGCGCGATGTGCGCGCTGCGCGACGTCTTCGATCCCGAACATCGTGCAAATCCCGGCAAGGTGGTGCCGGTGCACAGTTGTCGGGAATGGCATGCGGTACCAAGCACGCGACGCGGGGCGTCGTGACCGGCACGTCGGTGGGACCCGACGTTGCCGCGCTCGCGGACCGGGTACGGATGGCGCGTGCGGAAAACACGACGCTGCGGGTCGTCGCCGCCGGCACCTGGCTCGACGCCGGCCGGCCGTGTGCCGCCGCCGAGCATCTCAACGTGCGTTCGCTCAGCGGCATCGTGGACTATGAACCCGGGGATCTCACGCTCACTGCGAAAGCGGCGACGTCACTTGACGAAATCGCGCGCGTCACCGCCACGCAGGGACAGTGGCTGCCCTTGCAACCGATGGGCGCCGCGGAGGGAACGCTCGGCGCAACCGTCGCAACGGCTTCCGCCGGTCCACTCGCCTCCGCCTTCGGCATGCCACGCGATCACGTGCTCGGCTGTGAGTTCGTGAGCGGGACCGGTGACGTGGTTCGCGCTGGGGGACGAGTGGTGAAGAACGTGGCGGGATTCGATCTCGTGCGACTCATGACGGGCGCTTGGGGCACGCTCGGCGTGCTGACCGAGATCACGGTGAGATTGCGAGCACTCCCGGAACAGGACCTTACCCTCGTCGTCCCCCTCCCCACGCGCGGCGGCGCGGATTCAGTCCAGGTCGCGTGGTCGTGGCTCCGACAGAGCGACTACACTCCGCTCGCAGCGGAGTTGCTCTCCGCCTCGCTGGCGCAAGGGCTCGACGTCGCGTCAGAGCCGTGCCTTCTCGTTCGGCTTGGCGGTAACGTCTCGTTCGTCCGTGCCGCCGAGGGCGACGCCGCAACGATCGGCGATCTGCGGCGCATCGACTCGAACATCTGGAAACGACTGGCCGTCCAGGAGCCCGCGCCGTCGATCGTGATGCGTTTCAGCACGCTCCCGTCGCGTATCCCATCGCTGTGGGCGCTTGTGTCGGACGCGTGCGAGCGCGCTGGCGGATATGCGCACGCGACGATCTCGCGCGGAGTCGTGCGCTGCGTACTCCCCGCCTCCACTGACGCGGCGGCGAATTCACTATTGGGCGAGATGCTGGTGGGTCTTGCCACCGGATACACCGCCGTTGGGGAACGCCTCCCCGCGACCGCGTGGGATGCGCTGGCGCGCACTCGTTTGACGAACCCACTCGCGCGCGGCGTCCGGCGCGCCTTCGATCCCGACCACATCATGAACGCGCACATCTTGGGAGTCACGTCGTGAGCGTCGTCGCGCGATCGGTGATCGAGTGCGCCATTCCGGGAACTCCGCTGGCCAACGCGGCCGTCGGGCTCGATGCGTGCGTGCACTGTGGCTTCTGCCTGCAGTCCTGCCCCACCTATCTCGCACTCGAGGACGAGAACGACAGTCCGCGCGGGCGGATCGTGCTGATGCGGGCGCTCGTCGACGGAACCCTCGCGACGTCCGACACGGACGTCCGTACACACATCGACCGATGTCTCGGGTGCCGGGCGTGCGAGACCGCGTGCCCTTCCGGTGTCCCGTATGGTCATCTGCTCGAGGCGACGCGCGAGACGCTTACCAACGCAGTGGCGAACCCACTGGTCGCCCGCGTGATCCTCTTCGTGTTCGCTCGCGTGCGGCTCACGACGGTCGCGATGCTCGGTGGCCGTATTGCCAGGGCACTGCGGCTTTCCCGACTTCTGGCAATGCTGCCGGGGCGACTCGGGTTTGCGATGGCCATGCTGGAGGCGACGCGTTCACCGATCGAGCGCGGACATTACACGCCGAGCTCAGGCGGTTCCCGAGGGACTGCGACGTTACTGACCGGCTGCGTGATGGATGGCTTGTTCTCCCACACCAATCGCGCCACAGAGCGCACGCTCGCGGCCAACGACTACCGCATCACGAAGTCGCGCGGACAGGGCTGCTGCGGCGCGCTGCACGCGCACGCCGGCGACGCTGAGACGGCGCGCGCGCTCGCGCGTGTCAACATCGCCGCGTTCGAACGTTCCGGCGCGGATGTCATCGTGGTGAACGCAGCCGGCTGCGGCGCCATGATGAAGGAGTATGGTCGCCTGCTCGAGGGCGACGACCAATGGCGCGCTCGCGCACTGGCGGTGGCGGCCCGGGTACAAGACGTCAGTGAACTCCTTGCGCAGGCGGGACCCCGAGCGGGTGGCCCGTTGCCGCTCACCGTCACGTACGATGCCCCCTGTCACCTGTTGCACGCGCAACGCGTGGCGGTGCCGCCATTGCAGGTGCTGGCCGCGATTCCGGGACTCCGCCTTCAACCGCTGGAGGGCAGCGAACAGTGCTGCGGAAGTGCGGGCATTTACAATTTGGTAGAACCCGACACAAGTGCGCGCGTTCTGGCCCCCAAGCTCCAGCACATCGCGAAAACGGGCGCTTCGCTGGTCGCCACCGGTAACCCCGGCTGTCTCATGCAGATCGGTGCGGGACTGTACCAAACTGGAAGCACGGTCCGTGGCATTCATCCCGTAGACCTCCTCGACGCGTCGTACGCGGCCGCGGGGCCGACAGGCCCGCGCGAGGCGTAGGCCCCGGCTCTCCCGTAGCGCCCCCGCTGAACGGCACTTACTTATCGGCATGGTCGATGCGGTCCTTGTCGAATGGGAGGGTGTACTCGCCGACACGTTCATCGAACGGCGTGACGCGCTCACGCGTGCGCTTTCCTCCGAGGGTGTGTATTTGGACGACTTCGTCGTTGCGGCGGAGTGCCGGGGTCGGTCGACTCACGCAGCGGCCGCCGCCGTGCTTGCGCGGGCCGGACATGATGACCCGATACTGGTCGACCTCGTGGCCCTGCGCGCGACGCGTTCATTCGCTGAGCGGCTGGGCAAGGGATTCGTGCTCCGACGAGGCGCTCGGGAATTCATGCAGCACGTTCAGGCCAGCGCGCCTATTGGACTGGTAACGAGCGCATCGCGTGCCGAAACGGAGTTTGTGCTGCGGCTGGCGGAGCTCGACGGCGCCGTGTCGACGGTCGTGTGCAGCGATGAGGGCCTTGATGGTCCGTCGCACGAGGCATTCGAGCGCGCAGTCGCCAACATGGCGCGCCGATGCACCGTTCGGCGCGCGCATGTGGTGGCACTCTTGCCGTCGTCTCGCGCCGTCCGTGCCGCCAAGGACGCCGGTGTGCGCGTGATTGCGGTGGGCTCGCCAGCGCACGAGGCGCTCGAGGCCGACGGCGTCGTGGAGGGCGTGGACGGCCTGACCGTTGTCCAACTTGCGACCATCGCGGGACTGCCCATGCTGGAGCGTCGGCGATGAGCGCCGGACCGGCCTCGTCGGCCACGCTTGGCGATCTGGCGGGACGCAGCGTCGTGCTCGCCTACGGTAGCGTCGCGACCGAATACGAGGCGCTGCACTCGAGGGCCGCCATGTTCGACCGCCGTCACCGTGGGAGACTTCGCGTCAGCGGTGACAAGGCCTCGGAGATGGTCGCGGGGCTGGTGACGAACGACGTCTCGTCCTTGATCCCGGGCCAAGGTTGCTACGCAGCCGCCTTGACTGCCAAGGGCAAGATCGTCTCGGACCTTCGCGTCTTCGTGGAAGAGGGCCGTGTTCTCGTTGACGCGCCGCCCCGTGCCGCTGCGTCCTGGGCCGCGATGGTGAAGAAGTTCGTGAATCCTCGCATCGCGCCGCATACTGATGAGAGCACCGCGCTGAGCGATCTCGGTATCTTCGGCGCGAATGCTCGGCACGTCGTGGCGACACTTACCGGCGTGCCCGCACCGGCGCTCACTGCGCTCCCGCCGTATGCACACCTCTCGATCGAGATGGCCGGGCATAGGGTGCTGCTGGTGAAGGCGCCGGATCTGGAGTTGGAAGGGTTCGACTTGATCGCTCCGTCCGCCCTCTTCTCAAGTCTATGGGAACGGGCGGTGGCCGCGGGCGCGATTCCGGCGGGACTCGAAGCGTGGGAAATCGCGCGCGTTGAGGCTGGTCGCCCCGAATGGGGCCTCGACATGGATGAGACCACCATACCCCAGGAAGCGAACTTCGACGAGCTGCACGCGATCTCGTACACGAAGGGTTGCTACGTGGGCCAAGAGACGGTTGCGCGGCTGCATTTCCGCGGGCACGTCAACAAGCATCTGCGCGGGCTGCGTTCGCAGGGGCTTGATGGTCCGCCCGCGGGCGCATCGCTCCATGACGCAACGGGGCTGGAAGTTGGCGACGTGCGAAGCAGTGTGCGTTCGCCTCGACTTGGAAGCATCGCGCTTGCGATGATTCGTCGCGAAGTCACGTCGGGCACTCCGCTCACGGCGCGCTGGCGCTCGGCGGGCGGCAATGACGCCGGGGGCGTGGCGGAACTGCCGGTGGAGGTTTGCGCACTGCCGTTCGCCGCGCTCTGACCGTGCGCACCGCGCTGGTCACTGGCGCGACCGGACTTGTCGGCACACACGTCGCGCACCGGTTGCTGCGCGATGGATGGGCGGTTCGGGCGCTGGTCCGCGACGTGGCAGCTGCGACGGCGCTGAGCAACGCCGGCGTGCGACTCGCCGGCGGGAGCGTACTTGATGGCGCGAGCGTCGCGTCCGCCGCGGACGGCTGTGAGGTCGTGTTTCACACCGCGGCGGCGGTGACTCCACGCGGCGGGTGGGACGCATTCCGCATTCCGAACGTGGAAGGGACGCGCACCGTGATCGCCGCCAGTGAGCGCGCCGGCGCGCGCCTGGTGCACGTGAGCAGCGTTGCCGTGTACGGAAGTGCGACGCGGCGCAGCATCGACGGGACGCGCACCAGCGAGGACACGGAACTCACGCCACTTCCGGAGCATGCGTACTACGCCCGGTCGAAACGCGAATCTGAAGCGCTCGTGCTCGACGCACATCAGGCTGGGCGGATCTGGGCTACCGCCGTCCGTCCTGACGTGATCTATGGCCGGCACGACCGCCAGTTCGTACCCCGGATCGCGCGTTTATTGCGGCTGGGCATCGCGCCCCTTATCGGCGGCGGACGAAGCATCTTGGCCATCGTGCACGCGGAAAACGTTGCCGACGGCATGGTGCGTGCGGCGGTCAGCGAAGTGGCGGGAGGGCGCACCTACAATCTCGCGAACGACCACGACACGAGCGTGGAGGACTTCTTAAGGCTTGCAGGTGAAGGTCTTGGCCTTCGACTCCGCATGGTGCCTGTGCCAGTAGCGATCGCACGTATGGTGATGAAGACGTTCGGTGTGATTGCGCCGGTCTTCTATGGTGGCGCCTTCAGCGCGATGGCGTCAGCATCGCTGGATTTCCTGTTGCGGGACAATCCATTCACGTCCGATCGGGCGCGCCGCGAGTTGGGCTGGGATCCTCCGGTGCAGCCCACTTTCGGCATCCGCGACGCATTTCACTGGTGGTCGAACAGGTCCATGCTGGACGTCTCGTGAAAGCGAACGGGGCGGCACACTCTAAAGTGTGCCGCCCCGTTCGGCGTGTGGCAGTACTCTCCAAGCTTACGGCTTTTTCATCGCTCCCTTGACGGCCTTGCCGGCGTCCTTCATGGCGCCCTTGGCTTCTTCCATCTTCTTCATTCCGGTGTCCATCTTGGCCTTGGCGGTATCCATCTTCATACCGGCCATCGCCGAATCCATCTTCTTGGCGGTGTCGGCAGCCATCGCCGGCGCTGGCGCCGGCGCCATTGCGGGCGCGGCGGTGTCAGCCTTGGGGGTCTCTTTTGCACTGCAGGCGGCGACGAGCACGACTGCGACAAGGGCCAGGCGCTTCATGTAATTCTCCTGATAGGGTCTAAGTGAATGACGCGTTGGTCCGCGCACGTTCTCAGTGCCCGGCTTCTGCGGCGTGAAACTTAGATTCTCGGGACGCCATGTCAAGAGCGGATTCATGCGGTCCAAGTGAAAGCGCGCCAACAGGTTCGCATGCAGGTCCGCGACGGGCGTGCATCCCGGGAAGCGGCAGGTTCGCGAGACATGCGGCGCGTAAAAGTGGCCCCGCAAGCTAAGACAATATTCCGCAATGGTTTAGGCGACATGCTCGAAGTGCAGCGCGATGGCTGCGTGGAAAACGCCAGCACGCGATGGTAAGTTGTAGCCAGCTCTCGGACCCGCTCATGCCTCCAGAAACTTTGTCGCCCGTCAGCACGCAGGATGCGGGTACCGTTGTTCGCGGTGCGTGCCCGCACGACTGCCCCGACACGTGCGCTACTCTCGTTTCCGTCGAAAACGGACGCGCAGTCAGCGTTGCGGGAGACCCGGATCATCCTGTCACGCAGGGGTTTCTCTGCGCCAAGGTGAACCGCTATATCGAGCGCACCTACCACGATGCTCGGCTGCGCACGCCGCTTCGCCGCGTCGGTGCCAAGGGCACTGGCGTGTTCGCGCCGATCACGTGGGACGCCGCTCTCGACGAGATCGCTACGCGGCTTGACTCGATCGCCGCGTCGCCCGACGGGCCGCAGGCGATTCTGCCGTACTCGTACGCCGGGACGATGGGGCTCGTGCAGGGTGAGTCGATGGATAGACGGTTCTTTCACCTGCTCGGCGCGTCCAGGCTCGATCGCACCATCTGCTCGATGGCGGGCGCCGTGGGCATGCGGATGACGGTGGGCGCGAATATCGGTGCGGACAGTGAAGGAGTGCCGGAGAGTGACCTCGTTCTCCTCTGGGGAACGAACACCCTCACGGCCAATCCCCATCTCTGGCCATTCGTGCTGCAGGCGCGCGCTCGGGGCGCAGCGGTTATTTGCATCGACCCTATTCGAACCCGCACGGCCATGCAGTGCGACGAGTGGATTCCCATCCGTCCCGGTACGGACGCGGCGCTCGCGCTTGGCATGATGCACGTGATCTTTGCGCTGAGGCTCGAGGACACGGAGTACATGAACCGATACACCATCGGACAGGAGGCGCTGCGGGCGCGCGTCGCGGAGTGGACTCCAGACCGCACCGCAGAGGTCACCGGGCTGCCCCTTGATACCGTCGTCGCTTTGGGAGAGCGGTTCGGTCGCGCGCGTGCGGCATTCATCCGCGTCAATTACGGGCTTCAGCGGCATGCAGGCGGCGGTATGGCCGTGCGGACCATTGCCTGCCTGCCCGCCGTGTGCGGACACTGGCGCCGTGCGGGGGGCGGGGTGCAGCTGTCGACGTCGGCAAATTTCCAGTTCAATCGGACGGCGGTCGGTCACCCGGAGGCGGGGCCCGCGGCGCGCACGATCAACATGATCCGCCTCGGCGAAGCCCTCACCTTGCCGGACGCTGGCGTAGGCGGGCCCCCGGTACAGGCGCTGGTAGTCTACAACAGCAATCCCGCCGCGGTGGCGCCAGATCGGAACATGGTGCTGCGCGGCCTGGCCCGCGACGATCTGTTCACAGTGGTACTCGAACATTTCCAGACGGACACGTGCGATTGGGCTGATATCGTGCTCCCCGCCACGACGCAGCTCGAGCACTGGGACATTCACTTCGCATACGGCCATCACTACGTCACGCTGAACCGACCCGCCATCGAACCCGTCGGTGAGGCGAAGCCGAATAGCGAGATCTTCCGCTTGATCGCGGCTCGTATGGGAATCGCCCATCCGATGATGCGGGACGATGACCTGACGATCATTCGCCAGTCATTGGATTCGCAGTCGCCCAAGATGGACGGTTTGTCACTCGACACGTTACTTGAAAAGGGGTGGTCACGGCTCAACCTGCCAACCCCGTACCTGCCGTACGCGGACGGCGGCTTCGCTACGCCGAGCGGAAAATGTGAGTTCGTGTCAGAGCGACTGGAGCAGATGGGGTTCGATCCCGTGCCGACGTATATCCCCCCATACGAATCGGTCGAGCGCGATCCCCAACTCGTGTCGCGTTTTCCGCTCACGCTCATCTCCTCACCGGCACATACGTTTCTCAACTCCACGTTCGTGAACGTGACGTCGCTTCGCCGCCAGGCAAAGGAGCCGGAGGTCCTGCTGCATCCGGCCGACGCGGAACGCCGGGGCATCGCGGCCGGTGCGATGGTTACCGTGCACAACGATCGCGGAGCGTTTCTCGCGAAGGCACGGGTGGAGCCGACCATCCGCGAGGGCGTAGTGTGGGCACCGTCCGTTTGGTGGGGCAAGCTTGCCGGCGACGGAGCGAACGCAAATCAGACCACGTCACAGCGAGAGACGGATCTAGGGCACGGGCCCGTATTCTACGACAACCAGGTGGAAGTAGGGATCGCCTGATTCCGCGCAAACGCCTTCGGGTTCTCGTCCGGGCGAGCGCGAATTGCGCATGGGCTGATTGACATCCGGCCCCACGCGAAACTGATCCGTCCACCGGCGCGTTCGTCCCGTGATGCACCCTTGCGTGGCGACACCCGCCCGCGCTTCTTCACGATAGACTTGGTTTCGGCCCGGAGGCTGTGTTGTCGTCGTTTCCTGAAACTCTCGGCGCGCTCGCGCGCTCGACGTATGGCGCTCCCGATCGCGCGCTGCGATCGGTGAAGGACGAGATGCGGAATAACCTTCTCGCGCGGCTCGCAAACGGCGGTCCGCTGTTCCAGGGCGTGCTTGGCTACGAAGACACCGTCATGCCGCAGATCGTCAACGCCTTGCTGTCGCGGCACAACTTCATCCTGCTCGGGCTGCGCGGACAGGCAAAGTCGCGCATCCTCCGCGCGCTCGTCGGACTCCTCGACGAAGCGATGCCGATCGTGGCGGGAAGTGAGGTCAACGACAATCCGTTCGCACCCATCTCGCGTTACGCCAAGAACCTCATTGCGGAGCGTGGCGACGAGACACCGATCGCCTGGGTGGGGCGCGATAGTCGATACGTCGAAAAGCTCGCGACGCCGGATGTGACCATCGCCGACATGATCGGCGACCTGGACCCCATTCGTGCGGCCCGTGGCGGCCATGTGTTGTCGGACGAACTCACGATTCATTACGGCATGTTGCCACGCGCGAATCGCGGCATCTTCGCCTTGAATGAATTGCCCGACCTCGCGGGCAAGGTGCAGGTCGGCCTGTTCAACGTGATGCAGGAGGGGGACGTGCAGATCAAGGGATACCCTGTGCGTCTCTCGTTGGACGTGCAGATGTGCTTCACGGCAAACCCCGAGGACTACACGGCGCGCGGCAAGATCATCACGCCGCTCAAGGATCGCATCGGAAGCGAGATCATGACGCACTATCCTGAGACCGTCGAGCTCGGGATCGCCATCACCGAACAGGAAGCGTGGACGGCACGCGATGCCAAGCGCGTGCGCATCCCTGATTTCATCGCCGAAGTCGTGGAGCGCATCGCCTTCGAAGCGCGCACGGACAAGCGCATCGACCGCCGGTCGGGCGTCTCGCAGCGCATGCCCATCAGCGTGATGGAGAACGTCGTGTCGAACGCCGAGCGACGCGCCATCGTCACCGGCGAGGAGGAGATCGTGCCGCGGATCTCCGACGTGTACGCGGCACAGCCGGCCATCACGGGAAAAATCGAACTCGAATACGAAGGCGAGCTGGTGGGTGGGCTTGCGATCGCGCGCGAGCTGATCCGTCGCGCCGCGGACGCGACGTTCGACGATCGAGCGGGCGGCGTGAACACCGATGACATCGTGATTTGGTTCGACGAGGGCGGGGCGTTGCAAGTGACCGAGGACGAGCGCGCCGCGACGATGCAGAAGGCCTTCGCCGTCGTGCCCGGGCTGGTGACGCTGGTGCACCACGTCGGACTCGCCGGGTCGGGCGATGCGCCACTGACCGTGGCCGGCTGCGAACTCGTGCTCGAAGCGCTCGTCGCCCGACGGAAGATTTCGCGCACCGAGGCAGGCCTGTATGGCCGCGCCGAGCCAGAAAAGCGGCGCCGTCGTCCAACCGACGATTTCTTCAGTGGCGGCATGTCCGCCTGACGGAATGCCATGAGCTGGCCGAAGACGGCTGACACGGGAGTGGCCAAGGCGAGCGCGATGCCAATTCGCGTTCGCCAGGCGACCACGCGGGATCTCGAGCACGTCATCGCACTTCGGGTGGCGCTATTGCTCGAACACCCGGACCACCCTGTCTATGGCCGGTTGCGCCCGGACGCGACCGAGCGCGCGCGTGAGTTGTACACGGTGCAGCTCCGCTCCACGCTCGAGGCCATCTTTCTGGCCGAGATGAGCAACGAGGTGGTCGGCATTCTCCGCTGCGTGGACTCGGCGGGGTCACCGCTGTTGGAGCCGGCACGCTACGGCTACATCTCGTCGGTGTTCGTGAAACCGGCGGCACGACGGCGCGGCGTGCTGCGCGCGCTGCTGTGCGCGGCCGAACAATGGTCCACCGAGCGCGATCTCGATCAGTTGCGCCTGCACAACGTCTCGGGAAGTCCGCAAGCCGAGGGCGCATGGTCCGCGCTCGGGTTCGACGTCGTCGAGCACGTTCGCGTGCGCAGCGTGAAACCAGAGGGCCGCTGATGCCCATCGTCACTATCTCGCGGCAGTATGGCTCCGGAGGCTCGGAGGTCGCTGAGCGCGTGGCGCGCGCCCTGGGATGGCATCTTTACGACAACGCGGTGGTGGATGAAGTCGCGTCGCGCCTGGGGATGACCTCGGCCGAAGTGTCCGCGCGCGAGGAACGACTGCCATCGCTGGGCGAGCGTCTCGCGTCCGCCATTTCGCTGAGCGCGCCGGAGGTCATGCCGACAGTTGGGGACGTGGCGGTACCACCGAGTGAGGAACGCATCGTGGCCGTGACGCAGCGTGTCATGGAAGAAGCCGTGGCATCCGGGCCGGCCGTGATCGTGGGACGGGGCGCGCAGTGCATGCTGGCAATGCGCGGCGATGCCCTTCACGTCTTCTGTTATGCGCCGCTGCGGGCGCTCATCGCATATGACGTCACGAATCGTGGCTCAAAGCCCGACGAAGCGCGGAAGCATGTGATCGAGGTGAACGCACGGCGGGAGGAGTACGTGACTCGGCACTGGAAGCGCGATTGGCGCGACGTCTCGAACTATCACGTCTGCGTGAACACCGCATGGCTCGGTCTCGACGGCGCGGCAGAGCTCGTGACGCGCATCGCTGAGGAGCGCTTCGGATAGCTAGCCGGCGTCTCGTTCGTGCTTCAACCGTGCAAGCTCTTCATCCACCGACACGGGAACGAACATGTCATCGGCGATCCCGGCGATTTCCTCCGCTTCCTTCCATGCCGCCTCGAGGACGTGCAACTCGCCCTCGAGCGCTCGGCGCTCCGACTCCTCGTGGGAGGCCATCTCCAGCGCGAGCCTCCCCGCGGTGGGCAATTTTCTGAGGAAATTCTCGTTCGATCGCCGAAAGGCTCGTGATTCCGCTCCATCGCTCAGCAGGCGCGCCGCGTGCCGATAGAGCAGCATCGGGTCGCCCATGTCCTCCAGATAACCGACGGCTTGTTTCACGTCGCGCTCTGATCCGCCACCCTGGTTGAGTCGGGGCAGCAGTGCGCCCGCAGCGCGAATGGCCTCATCGCCCGTGAGCTCCACCTCGTGCGTGTTCGCGTCGAACTTGTACCAGGGAACGGTCCGACTGTCACTGACCGCGTTCACGCGCAGAACGATGTCGCGCCCGGCCACCAAGAGCTTCGTCTTCGGGAGCTCGCTGAGTCGCATGCGCAGGGAGGGATCTCTTGCCGAGCGGAGATAAACGAGGGTACGCGAGCGATAGATGCCCTTCCCCGCGTTGACGATCTGCCAGGTGGGTTGAAACGCCCCGGCTCCGACCAGACCAAGCATCGGACCCGCGACGAGGACCACGCCGGCCACTGCGACGCCACCGGCGATCATCGTATAGTGCCGCCGCCGCCGTCGTCCGAATTGATCGCCATACCGCCAGGCTGCCATTTCAGGCCGCTGTGGCTCGCCGATTCGCACGAGTTCAAGCCCTTCTTTCAGCCGCGCCAGGCCAACGTGATCGGTTGAGACGCGCAACCGAGTTGCACGGAACAGCTTTTCGCACTCCTCGATGGCCTCCCAACGCTCCTCCAGCGGCGTGAGATTCCACCGCTCGCACTTGCGGCAGACGACCCAGAGCCGGCCTTTGGCGCCGTCGAATGCGAGGCGTCGGCCAACCGGGAAGTGCTCGATAACCTCATTGCGGCCGAGCTGTCCGTTGCAGAAAAGACAGGTCGAGTACATGAGTCTAGAGTGTCCGGAGTTCGGGCCGTTGAAAGAAAGCCCAGATGCCGTACGAGAGCATGAGTACCGCTCCGCCGGCGATAGAGGCCGCGACGCCGGCGACGTGGGCGAAGCTACCCGCAACGAAGGCGCCGACGACCTGCGACAGTCCCACGACGACCAAGCCGTATGCCGCCATCATGCGCCCACGCAGCAGGTCGGGAACGACCCCCTGCAGCAGCCCGTTCGAAATGGCGCCATTCAGGATCATCGTACACCCGATCCCAAGCAACAGTACGTAGGCAACCCGCGACGAGTGACAGAACGAGAATGCGATCAACAACAGCGGCCAGGCGATGGATGCCCCGATGAGCAGCTTGATGCGAGAAAATCGGTATCCGACGCCGGCCAGCGCGAGCGCGCCGGCCAGGCCGCCGACGCCCACGCACGACATCAGCAGCCCATAGCCCGCCGCGCCGAGCCCGAACATGTCGCGAGCGACGACGGGCATGAGCGCCAGCACCGGCACGCCAAGGATGGAGTACACGGTGACCATGGTCATCAGCGCGCGAACATTCGGCGTGTCCCGCACGTAGCGGAACGCCTGCATCACACCTTCCCACGGACTGTGCCCTACGTGCTGTGCGACCCACGTGGGAAGGTGAATCATGAACAAGCCGACCAGCACAGTCACGAAGCTCGCAGCGTTGAGAAAGAAACACCACGCAATGCCGAACTTCGCGATGGTGGCAGCCGCGAGCCCTGGTCCGACCACCCGCGCCAGATTGAACCCGCTGGAATTCAGGGCGATCGCGTCGGGTAGATCATCGCGACCCACCAGGTCGATGAACAGCGATTGGCGCGCGGGAATCTCTATCGATGAGATCAGCCCGGAGAGAAAGGCCAGCGTCAGCAGGGCAGCGATGGTGATGTGCCCAGAATAGGTTAGCCACCACAACAGTGTCGCATCAGCCAGAAACGCGCCCTGCGCGATCTTCACGACCTTCAGCTTGTCCGAGCGATCGACGATCGCGCCGGCGGGCATGCTGAAGACAAGGATTGGAATGGACGAGGCCGTCGCTACCAAACCCACCATGAACGCGCTGTTGGTCAGGTCCAGCGCCAGCCAGCCGAGCGCCATCACCTGCATCCATGTGCCGATGAGCGAGAGCGTCTGTCCGATGAGGAACAGCCGGAAGTTCCGATGGCGGAGGAAGACGCGGAACGGGTTGATCGACGTCGCCGAGGTCACGGGCGCAATATAGAGGGCGGAGGGGGTTGGCACTTCGGCGCGTGCCAAGGTATTAGTGAAGGAGGAGGGTGTCATGCGCTTCCATACCTATAGCAAGTTCTCGCCGGAGATGGCCGACGCGGTCGACCTCCAGGCCCTGCTCGACAAGTTGGCCGACTTCCTCCTCCAATCCGGGTTTGCCGGTGGGGAGAGTCAGCCACACTACGGCATGGGGTTCGACGAGCCCCGCGATCGTTCTCTCGAGGCCCTGCGTCAGGCGATACTGGAGGCCCTCATGGCGAGTGGCCAGTTCACACCGGAGATGCTCGAAGCCTTGCGCGGTGACGGCGACGAGGAAGCCCAGGCCAAGCTCGCGAAGCTCCTGGATGACCTGGTGCAGCGGCTGGTCAAGGAGGGGTACCTGAACCTCGACACGCCGCCGCAGATGCCAGCCGGTCACCAGCCGGTCACCGGCAAGGGCTCCATGGCGCACGCGGCAGCGAAGGACGTGAACTTCAACCTCACCGACAAGGGCATCGACTTCCTCGGTTACAAGACGCTGCGGGGGCTCCTCGGCTCACTCGGGAAGTCGAGCTTCGGCAGTCATGACACGCCGTATCTGGCTACCGGCATCGAGGCAGATGGCTGGAGCAAGGTCTACGAGTTCGGCGACGTGTTGAACATCGACGTGAATGAGACGCTGAAGAATTCCCTGATCCGCACCGGCCGGAT
Source organism: Gemmatimonadaceae bacterium (assembly GCA_025362035.1). Lineage (GTDB taxonomy): Bacteria > Gemmatimonadota > Gemmatimonadetes > Gemmatimonadales > Gemmatimonadaceae > AG11. The sequence continues at coordinate 74,263 of JANYIN010000074.1, forward strand.
CGAGGTTCCGATGGATCTCGACTACGGGGATCTCATGGTGCGTCAGGCGGAGTACCGTTCGAGTTGCGCGACGGTGCTCATGCTGGACTGTTCGCACTCCATGATTCTATACGGCGAAGATCGGTTCACGCCGGCGAAGAAGGTGGCGCTTGCGCTCACACACCTGATTCGTACGCAGTTTCCCGGTGACTCGATCAAGGTAGTGCTGTTCCACGACTCGGCGGAGGAGATTCCGCTGGCAACGCTCGCGAGCGCGCAGGTGGGACCGTACCACACGAACACGGCGGAGGGGTTGAAGCTTGCACGGCGCCTGTTGATGGCGCAGAAGAAGGACATGCGGCAGATCATCATGATCACGGACGGCAAGCCGAGCGCGCTGACGATGCCGGATGGACAGATCTACAAGAACTCGTTCGGCCTGGACCTCACCGTGATCGAAAAGACACTACAGGAAGTGGCGGCCTGTCGGAAGTCGGGGATCATGATCAACACATTCATGCTCGCCCGAGACAGGGCGCTCGTCGAATTCGTGAAACGGATGAGCGAGATCAGCCGGGGCAAGGCGTACTTCACGACCACGATCACGCTAGGGCAGTTCATCCTGATGGACTTCCTGAAGCGAAAGACGCGCAAGGTGAGTTGACAACCTGCACGCGAGAGCGCTCACACCTCCCGATTCAGAATCCTGCGCAGGACAGCCGAGTCCATGTTTCCGCCGCAGAACACGACGCCAACGCGCTGACCGTCGAGTTGGTCACGGAGTTTCCGCGCCGCGGCGACGCCCATCGCGCCAGCACCTTCCACGAGGTGATGCGTTGACGACAGAATGAGGCGAACCGCGTCGGCCGTTTCCGCGTCCGTGACGGTGATGAAGTCGGCGAGTCCGTCGATCAGCGTGGGCAGCGTCAGGTCGTACGTCGAACGCGTCGCGACGCCCTCAGCGAAGGTATCGGCGCGCGCGGTGGTGTGCGCGGCATGGGTCGCCCAACCGTTGCGTTGGGCGGGAGCACCGGCGGACTGCACGCCAATGATGCGAAGCCCGGGGCGCCACATGCGCGACACGATGATCGCGCCCACCGCCTGGGAACCACCACCGATCGCGATGATCAGCGCGTCGAGATCGTCCGCTTGCTCGAGGATCTCCATCGTCATCGTGCCCGCGCCGGCCAGCACGTTCACGTTGGATGTCGAGTGCGCCAAGGTAAACCCTTCTTGCTCGGAGAGTCGCGTCGCAACCTGGACGGCGGCGTCGTAGTCAGCGCCCTGTTCCACCACGCGCGCGCCCCACGCTCGCACGGCGGCGTTCTTTTCCGGGTTGTTGCCCACCGGCACGCAGATCGTGACGTCCACGTCGAGCTTGCGACCCGCAAAGGCCAGGCCGAGCCCGTGGTTGCCCGTGGTCGCGCCGACGACGCCAGCGGCACGCTGCGTGGCATCGAGGGCGGTGACCGTCGAGAGGCCGTTGCGCACCTTGAACGAACCAGTGGGTTGCATATTCTCGTGCTTCACCAGCACCGAGAGGCCCAGTTCAGCATCGAGCGTCGGGTAGGCACGCAGTGGCGTGGATTCGAGGTACGGGGCGATGCGCTCGCGCGCGCGCTCCACGTCGGCAAAGCAGATAGGTGCGGTCATGTGTGGACAGTAAGACGGACCATAGAGCGCGCGCAACCGGCCCGGCACCAGCATATTGTGCGGGACCGATGCTGACGACACGGACCCGCCTTCTCTCGACCTCCTGGCCACATGAAAATCTTTTTGGCTGTCGCACTCGGCGCCGCGCTCGGCGGCGTGTCCCGGCACTACTTCTCCGTGTCGGTGCAGCCAAGGCTCGGCAGTTTTCCTTGGTCCACCATGATCATCAATGTGTCGGGAAGTCTGCTACTGGGCTTCGTCATGCGATACGCTCTGGCGACGCCCAGTTTGAGTGTCGAGATGCGCGTGCTCTTGACGACGGGATTCTGCGGCGGGTTCACCACCTTCTCGACGTACAGCTTCGAAACCGTAACGCTACTCCAGAATGGCGAATATCGGCGCGCCGGCGCGTATGCGTTCGGGAGCATGCTGCTCGCGCTCGTGGCGACGATGGCCGGATTCACGCTCGCTCGCGGCCTTATCACTTTGCGAGAGCGGGTCTGACATCGCGGGGGCGCCACGGGATAGCCACGACACAGGAGGCTCTGATGCTTGACCTGGGATGATCGGCTAGGGCGTCATCACGCTCGAACGCAAACGTGTTTGTGTACAGGAGCCATCCGGGGTGAAGGCGATGCCTGCGATGCACGGCGTCACGCCGGGGCCGAGACGCGCGGCGGAGCGGCGGGGCTGCTACATTCGGCAGATGCTTTCCGCACTCCTGGGCGTGATCCTGCTTGGTTTCCTGCTTGGCATGCGGCACGCGACCGATCCGGATCACGTCGTCGCGGTGACGACGATCGTTTCGCAGCAGCGCTCGCTCGCACGCGCCGCGCGAACGGGAATCCTTTGGGGCATCGGACACACCACCACGATCTTTCTCGTCGGCGGCGCGATCATCGTGCTCAAGCTGCGGATCTCGTCGATCCCGCCGCGACTGGGGTTGTCCCTCGAGTTTGCCGTCGCCGTGATGCTGGTGGTGCTCGGGCTGCTCACGCTGTCCGGCGGCGAACGGCGCGTTGCGGACAGCACGACGCGCCCCCTCACCGTCGGCTTCGTGCATGGGCTTGCTGGATCCGCCGCCGTGGCGACGCTACCGCAGGTGGCACTCATCCCAAATCCGCTCTGGGCGATAGCCTACCTTGGCGTCTTCGGGGTGGGGACCATCGCGGGCATGCTCCTGATCACCGTATCGATCGCCGCGCCGTCGCTGCTCGTCACCCAGCGGTTCGCATCACTGAACCGCAGGCTCCGCATCGCGTCGGGCATGGCGAGCATCGCGTTCGGATTGTTTCTCGCCCATCGCATTGGGTTCGTCCACGGCCTGTTCACTGCCGCGCCTTCGTGGACCCCACAGTAAGGCGGCGGCCACGTCCGCGAGCGGAGGCCGGGCTCTCTCTCGAGCCCGCCCACGGACGACGGTTCGGGGCGCTGCTCCGCCGGTGGTTTCGCGCAAATGGACGGGACCTTCCATGGCGGAGGACGCGCGACCCTTATCACATCCTTGTGTCGGAGCTGATGCTTCAGCAGACCCAAGTGTCGCGCGTCGTACCGAAGTACGGCAAGTTCCTCGAGACGTTCCCGACACTGCACCACATCGCGCGCGCAGGACCGAAGCGCGTGACGGAAGCGTGGTCGGGCCTCGGGTATTACGCGAGAGCGCGGAATCTCCACGCGCTCGCCAGCGTCGTCACCAATCGCGGCCGCAATACGGAGGGCACTCTGCCGCCCGATGCCGAGTCCCTCAAGACGCTGCCGGGGGTGGGCGCGTATACGGCCGGGGCAGTCAGCTCGTTTGCGTACGAGCGCCGCGCGGAGCTTGTGGATACGAACGTCGCGCGGGTGCTCCAGCGCGTGTTCGCGCCGAAGGTAGTGATCAAGTCCGGCGCTGGCCAGAAGCGACTGTGGTCGATCGCGCGGGCGATCCTGCCCAGAACCGGCAAGGCCACGTGGACACACAATCAGGCGCTGATGGAGCTGGGGGCCCTGGTGTGCACGGCGCGAGTGGCGCGGTGCGCGGGTTGTCCGGTGCGCAGTGTCTGTGCAACCGGCAACGCTTCCGGGACTCGCTGAAGGCTGCGCCCGTGCGCCGGCGTCGGTCGCCCCTGACCATCGCGTGCGCTATCCGAATGACGCCCGCCCGTTCCCCGACGGATGCGGGTGTTTCCCTTCCCATGGCATTCGATTCTACAACGCCTTCGGCGACGGCGCCCACGTTCGAAGCGACCGCTTCGCGCCTTGCTCGTCTTACGGGGCTGGTCGGCAGGTGGCTGAATGGCCGAAGAGCGTGCCGTCAGGCGCGCGCGGGCTATTTCCTCACTGCGTCCTTTCGTGTCCTTCCAACTGAATAGTCGAGCTTCGCCGCGTACGGACGCTCGCCGTATCCCGTGTAAATCTGCCGCGGACGCGCGATTTTTTGCTCCTTGTCCAGAAGCATCTCCTCCCATTGCGACAGCCATCCCGCCGTTCGCGCTACAGCGAAGAGCACCGTGAAGAAGTCTGTCGGGAACGCCATCGAACGATAGATCAGCCCGGTATAGAAGTCCACGTTCGGGTAAAGCTTCCGTGAGACGAAGTAGTCATCGGAGAGCGCGATCCGCTCGAGCTCCAACGCGATCTCCAGATCCTTATCCACGCCCACGACCTTGAACACGTCGTCGGCCAGCTTCTTCACGATGCGCGCCCGCGGATCGTAGCTCTTGTAGACGCGATGTCCGAAGCCCATGAGCTTGGCGCCCTTGCCGGCCTTCACACTCTCGATGAACGCCGGGATGTTCTTCTTGTCGCCGATCTCCTTGATCATGTGCAGCACCTGCTCGTTCGCGCCGCCGTGCAAGGGTCCGTACAGCGCCGCGATACCCGCCGCGACGGCGGAGAACGGATCGACGTGCGAGCTGCCGACGGCGCGCACGGCGTTCGTCGAGCAGTTCTGCTCGTGATCAGCATGCAAGATGAACAGCACCTCGAGAGCCTTCACGAATGCGGGGTTGCCCTCGTACTTGGGCTCCGACATACGCGCGACCATCGACAGGAAATTCTCGACGTACCCGAGGTCGTTGTCGGGATAGATGAACGGCAGTCCTTTGACGTGGCGGAAGCAGAAGGCCGCTAGAGTGGGGAGCTTTGCGAGCAGCCGTACGATGCTGATGTGGCGCTCTGCGGGATCCTCGATGTTCTTGGCCGACGGGTAGAAGCTCGACAGCGCCGCGACGGAGCTGCACAGCATCGACATCGGATGCGCGTCGTAGCGGAACCCCTGGAGGAACGTCCTGATGTTCTCGTGGACGTACGTGTGGTACGTGATCTGACCGGTCCATTCGTCGTATTCCTTCTGCGCCGGCAATTCGCCATTGCGAAGCAACCACGCGGTTTCGAGAAAGCTCGCCTTGTCCGCGAGCTGTTCGATGGGATATCCGCGGTACCGCAGGATGCCCTTGTCGCCGTCGATGAAGGTGATGGCGCTCTTGCAGGACGCCGTGTTCATGAAGGCCGGATCGTATGTCATCAGCCCGAACTCGCCGGGTTGCGTCTTGATCTGACGTAAGTCCATCGCGCGAATGGTGGTGTCGCCCTCCGCTGCGGGCGGCAGGATCGGGATCGAATAGCCGGTCCCGGTTCGCGTATCCTTGATCTCGAGCGTCCCGCCTTCGGCGGCACTCGGTGAGTTCGACTCCGTCTTGCTCATGTCCCCGTTCTCCTTGGAGATGTGCCGCCCTCCGGCGGAGCGCGCGCTCCGCCGCAATGGAAATCTATTCGCGGGATGAACGCGGCGACATTGCGTCGCGGCGCGCGACTCCTTCCACTATCCTTTTGCTTGCGCCATGGCGTCGCGCCACCCCTTCCACGCGTCTTTCCTGCACTCTTCCATCCTCGCCAGTATTCCGGTCGACCGGATCTTGGTCGCCGCGGCGGCGGCCCTGCTTGGCGGCATATTGAATTCAATTGCCGGAGGCGGGACGCTTCTGACCTTTCCAGCGCTGGTGGCTGCCGGGCTATCCCCGCTGGTCGCGAACGCGACGAGCACGGTGGCGCTTCTGCCCGGTGCGCTCAGCAGCATGCTGGGATATCGTCGTGAGCTCAGAGGCGCTCAAAAGTGGACCACCGCGATCACGTTGCCGAGCGTGCTGGGCGGGTTGTTCGGAGCCTGGCTGCTGCTGCACACACCGGGCACGACGTTCAACCACGTTGTGCCGTGGCTCATTCTTGGGGCGACAGTGCTGTTCGTCTCGCAGCGACCGCTGCTGGCGTGGGTCCGGCGACACGAAACGTCGCACGTTGATGACGCGACCGTTACGAGGAACGGACCCACGACGGCACTGCTCGGCTGGCAGGCAGCCGTCGGCATCTACGGCGGCTACTTCGGCGCCGGCGTCGGCATCCTGATGCTTGCGGCGCTGGGATTCATGGGTTTCACCAATCTACACCGAATGAACGGCTTGAAGAATTGGGGCGGCTTCTGCATGAATCTCGTGGCGGCCATCGCATTCGCGGCAAGCGGAATTGTGGATTGGCCGGTGGCGCTCACCATGGCGCTGGCGGCGATTGCCGGCGGCTATCTCGGATCGCGCGCGGCGCAGCGGCTGCCGCAAGCGTCTGTTCGAACCGCTGTCGGGGTCATCGGCCTAGGCAGCGGATTGTGGATGCTCTTCCGATGAGGCCCGTCCGCATCGCTCACGCCTTTGCCATACCCAAGGCGTAGATGATTTCCCACTCGGACGGGGAAACCGGTTGGACGCTCAAACGACTACCCTTCTGCAGAAGCGTCATCTTCTCCAGCCCGTGCAGGCCCTTCAACTCGGCGAGTGTGACGGGGCGCACAAATTTCTCGATGCCCTTGAGGTCCACCATGTACCAGGTGGGTGCTTCCTTTCTGCTCTTGGGATCAAAGTGCGAGTCCTCAGGATCGATCGCGGTGTGGTCCGGATACCCTGCTCTCACCACCACGGCGGTGCCGACGATTGCGGTCGGATCCGCGCTGGAGTGGTAGAAGAACACCAAGTCACCCTTCTTCATGTCGTCGCGCATCGTATTGCGCGCCTGGTAGTTTCGCACGCCGTCCCAGTGCGTTGTGCGACCGGGACGCGACATCAGGGCGTCGAAGGAGAAGACATCCGGCTCGGACTTGACCAGCCAGTGTCTCTTTGCGGATGATGGGGAGAGTTTCGGCATCGTCAGAAATAGAAGTGGATGAAATGGAAAATCGGCGGAAATCCTACTTGTAGCGGCACCGCACCGCCAGCAGTTTGCCTCCAATGATCGAAGTCCTTGCTGCCATCTCCGCGCTCTCCGTCGTTCTCCGGTCGGTGTTTCTGGCCGGAGGCGTTGCCCTGGCTGTTGTCGCCGTCGCCGACTGGGCGGCTCGTACGCGTCGCATCAGCCCCTTCAGCGGCGTCGCTCGCCTGATGCGCGGCACGGTGGATCCGCGGCTCAGTGGAATCGAGCGCCAGGTGCTGCGGGTCGGGGGGCATCCGTCGGCTACTCCATGGTGGGCCCTCGTAGCATACGTGGTGCTCGCGTCGCTCCTGCTTGCGGGGCTCGACATGATAATCGGGCTCATTCGTGACCTGCTTGTCGCCTTTTCGCTGGGCGGGACCGGTCTCCTGGCATTACTCATTCACTGGGGGTTCGGCTTCCTGCGGCTCGCGCTGCTGGTGCGAGTGCTGTGTTCCTGGTTCACTCGCGCGGCCACGAGTCGCTGGTTCCGATGGTCCTTTGGCGTCACGGAGTGGATGCTGCGGCCATTGCGCCGCGTGATTCCAACCATCGGGATGATGGACATCACGCCGATCGCGGCGTACTTCCTTCTACAGTTGGCGGAGTGGCTCGTGGTGAGCGCGCTGTTTCCAGCCGTTCGATGACGTCATTGTTGCTTCGTGTTGAGTCACGCGGCGCGAGCGGGCGGGTGAGGGTCCACGTTCAGCCGCGCGCCTCTCGGAGCGAAGTCGTCGGCCTGCACGGGCCGGCGCTTAGAATCCGGATTCAAGCGCCTCCGGTAGCTGGCGCGGCAAATGCAACAGTCGAGGCGCTCTTGGCGGAGTGCGGCGGCGTTACCCATGGCGCCGTTCGGGCCGTGGGCGGGTTGACGTCGCGGGCCAAGACGCTGGATATCGAAGGACCACCGAGCGCGCCGTGCGAGCGCTCGTACCGAGTGAAGCGTAGACGTTTCTTGAAGGAGCGGCATCGATGACGTACGTAATGCTCGTGGGAAGCGATGTGGCCCTGCTCGAGGGGCTGGCGCAGTCGCTGTCTGGTCTGGGGCACCGCCCGCTCGTGACACCGACGCTTTCCGATGCGCGCGAACTCGCGATGGATCTTCCGCCGCTCATTCTCGTGGTGGATCGCGCGCTGGCGAGTGTCGCCGGGACGGAGATGCTGGCCATCTCCATCGCGTCGGGGGGCGCGCGCATTCTCTACCGGGCGGCAGCGATGCCTCCGGCACCGCTGTTTCCCGCCTTGCAGCGCGCGGTACTCGCCGATCTCACGTTGCCGCTCGAACGACATCGCCTGGCCGCACTGGTGCAGTCGATCAGCGATCGCGCCAAGGCAACCGGCCGAGCGCCGCGCCAGACGCCGCCGGAACGCCGCGCGGAATAGCTCGTTCGGTCGCGGACCCCTGCCTCATCGCTTGCTAGCACGGCGAGCCCCGCGCATTATACGCCATGAAATACGCCGCAGTGCAAAACTGCATCGGCGGCGCGTTTGTCTCGCCGGATGCGCCACTTTTGGACGTGTACGATCCCAGCGTTGGCGCGGTCATTTCCAGGGTGCCGCTTTCGGGTGCGCGCGAGGTGGATGCCGCGGTCCGCGCCGCGCGCGGCGCGCTCACCGCGTGGGCAGGCACGCCGATCAAGGAACGCGTGCAGGTCCTCTATCGGTACAGGACTCTGCTCAATCGCCACATCGACGAACTGGCGGCACTCGTCACCGAGGAGAACGGCAAGATCGCCAGCGAAGCACGCGCCGAAGTGCTCAAGGCCGCCGAGCTGACCGAATTCGCCTGCTCGCTGCCGCAGATCGTTACCGGCGAAGTGCTGGAAGTGAGCCGCGGCGTGGAGTGCCGAGTGGAGCATTTCCCCGTAGGAGTGGTGACGGCGATCACGCCGTTCAACTTCCCCAACATGGTGCCGAACTGGTCGATTCCGAACGCTATCGCACTCGGCAACTGCATGATCCTCAAACCGTCGGAGTTGGTGCCGTTGAGCGCCAACCGCATTGCGAGCCTTCTGAAGGAGGCCGGACTGCCGGACGGCGTGCTACAGGTGGTGCATGGCGGTCAGGAGGTCGTCGAGGCGCTCTGCGATCACTCGGGCATAGCCGCCGTGAGCTTCGTGGGTTCGACCAGAATCGCGCGGGTGGTGTATCGTCGCGCGACGGGAAATCTCAAGCGATGCCTCGCACTGGGCGGCGCGAAGAACCATCTGATCGTCATGCCGGACGCAGATCGCGAGATGGCGGCAGCCAATATCGTGGCGTCGATGTCGGGATGCGCGGGGCAGCGCTGCATGGCAGCCTCGATCATGATTGCCGTATCGGGCACTGATCACGTCATTGCGCGCCTGGCGGAGGTGGCCAGGGCGATGGTGCCGGGAGCGGACGTGGGTCCCGTGATCTCCGCGGCGGCGCTCGAACGCATTACGAGGTACATCGACGAGGCAGAAGCCGCTGGCGCCACGGTCGTCGTGGACGGCCGGCACGCAACGGTCCCGGGCAAGGAGGGAGGGTACTTCATCGGGCCCACGATCATCGATCACGTGACGCCAGACATGCGGATCGCGCAGGACGAGGTGTTCGGCCCCGTGCTCGCGATCGTGCGCGCAACGAATGTGGGCGAAGCGATGGCGATCGAGAACGCGTCGCCCTACGGGAACGCGGCGTCCGTGTTTACGGAGAGCGGCGGCGTCGCGCGTTATGTGATGGAGCACGCCAACGCAGGCATGGTGGGCGTCAACGTGGGCGTGCCGGTGCCGCGTGAGCCGTTTTCGTTCGGAGGATGGAACGACTCCAGGTTCGGCGTCGGCGACATCACGGGTCGCGGATCGATCGGTTTCTGGACGCAGGCCAAGAAGATGACTACGAAGTGGAACCGGGAAGCCGGGATCAACTGGATGAGTTGAGGAGTGACTGCAAACTTGGCACCGACACATCACACTAAGCATCTCATGACTACGATCGCGCCACAGCTCGAACTGCCTCCGGTGCATCACACGCCGCGCCCGTACGACGGTCCTCCGCGCGACGAAGTAATCGCGATGCGCAGGCAGTTCACCAATCCGGCCGTCTACACGCTGTACACGGAGCCGCTCCTGATCGTCGAAGGGCACATGCAGTACCTATACGATGAAACGGGACGGCGGTACCTCGACCTTCTCGCCGGCATCGTGACCGTGTCCGTCGGCCACTGCCATCCAAGGTTCGTCAAGGCCGTGACCGATCAGGTCGGCACGCTGCAGCACGCGACCTCGATCTATCTGCATCCGAACTTCCCGATGCTCGCCAAGAAGCTGGCGTCAAAGATGCCGCCGGGGCTCGACGTCACGTATTTCACGAACTCCGGCAGTGAAGCGAACGACTTGGCGATCCTGATGGCGCGGCTGTTCACGGGCAACGGCAGCGTGATCGCGCTGCGAAACGCCTATCATGGCGGTAGCCCGGGGGCAGTGGGACTCACGTCGCACAGCACGTGGAAGTTCCCCGTGGGCGGCGAAGGACATGTGCATCACGCGGTGTGTCCCGATCCGTATCGGAGTGCGTTTCAGGGTACCCCAGAGGAAATCGCATCGAAGTCCGCGGCCGACATTCGCGATCTCATCCGCTTCTCGACGCCGGGCAGGATTGCCGCATTCATCGCCGAACCCATTCAAGGCGTGGGCGGGACCACCTACGGTGCGCCGAACTACCTGAGAGAGGCGTACGCCATCGTGCGGGAGTTCGGTGGGTTGTGCATTGCCGATGAAGTGCAGACGGGATTCGGGCGCACGGGCGAGCACTACTGGGGCTTCCAGAACTGGGATGTCACGCCCGATTTCGTCACGATGGCGAAGGGATTGGGTAACGGGGCGCCGATTGGCGCGGTGACGACACGTACGGAGATCGCCAAGTCGCTGACGCAGCGCATTCATTTCAACACCTTCGGCAACAACCCGGTCTCCATGGCGGCAGGGCTTGCCGTGCTGGACATCATCGACGAGGACGGCCTGCAGGAGAACTGCCGCGTATTGGGCGCACGGTTCAAGACCGGACTCGAACGTCTCCAGCGGTCGCACGCTTTGATCGGCGATGTCCGCGGCATGGGCCTGATGCTCGGCATTGAGCTCGTGCGTGACCGGGCGACGAAGGCGCCCGCGAAGCGGGAGACGCTGGACCTGCTTGATGCGCTCCGCGAGATGAGCGTACTCGTTGGGAAGGGTGGCATCGACGGAAACGTGCTGCGCATCAAACCGCCCATGTGCATTACCGCGGCGGATGTCGATTACGCGCTGGATGCGTTGGATATCGCACTCGTACACGCCGCGTGATGCCGTTCGGCATCTCGCGCAGCGATCGCGTGCTCCCACGCGTCACGAATGTCTGATCCGAACGACGCCACTTACGCCCCGCGCCTCGGCCTCTTTTCCGGCACGATGCTCGTGGTCGGCGGAATCATTGGCGCCGGAATTTTCCTGAATCCGTCGGCCGTTGCCATCCGCACAGGATCCGCGGCGCTCACACTGGCGACCTGGGGACTTGGCGCGGCCATCGCGCTCCTCGGCGCGTTCATCTTCGCGGAACTGGGGCGACGACGTCCGCGGGTCGGCGGCGGCTACGCCTACTTGCGTGAGGCGTTTGGCCCACTGCCCGCATTCATGTACGGATGGGCGCTGTTGCTCGCCATCGCCACGGGAGCAATCGCGGCGGTGGCGGTGACGTTCGCCACGTATACCGCGCGCCTCGCCGGGCTACCGCCGGACTTCGTGAAGCCGCTAGCCATTGGGGGCGTGGTGTTCTTGTCCGGCGTGAACATGCTCGGAGTTGTTCCCGGGGCTGCGTTCCAGAACGTCTTCACTCTGCTCAAGCTCGCCGCGCTCAGCGCATTGCTTGCGGCGGCACTGTTCGCCGCTCCGGCGATAACGCATGCCCTGGCGTCGATTGATGCTGGGGCCCGTCTGCCGACGCCAACGGGCGTACGGGACACGGTGTTGTCCGTCAGCGCGGCGCTTGTGCCGGTGTTGTTCTCCTTCGGCGGCTGGCAGCAAACCAACTTCGTGGCGGGCGAGATTCGCGATCCAGCGCGCACACTCCCTCGCGCGCTCGTGCTGGGCGTGTTGATCGTCGTCGTGGTGTATCTCGGCGCCAACCTGGCGTACCTGCGCGCGTTGGGGATCGGCGGGCTGGCCAGGAGCACCGCGCCGGCGGCCGATACCATGGCCGTCCTGGCCGGAGGCACCGGGCGAACGCTCATCGCCGCTGGAATCGCCGCGTCTACGTTTGGCTTCCTCAACCTCGTCATCCTCGTGTCGCCGCGCGTGTATCAGGCCATGGCGCGCGACGGACTGTTCTTCGCCGGCTTTGCCAGGCTGCATCCCAGGTACCGAACGCCGGTCAACGCCATCACCTTGCAGGGCATGGTCGCAGTGGCGCTTATCCTCATGGGGACGTACGGCCAGCTCCTGGACTGGGTCGTCTTCGCGGATTGGATATTTTTTTCCGGCACGGCGCTTACGCTGGTGGTCTTCCGCCGTCGCGACGCAAAGTCCGGCGAGCCCGATTCGGGATATCGCGCCCCGTTCTATCCCCTGAGTGTCGCGCTCTTCGTACTCGCTGGGGCGTACGTCGTCTTCGGATCCATCGCGTCGAATCCCGGCAATGCCATGAACGGGGCGCTTCTCCTTCTGGCCGGCGTCCCGGTGTTCTTGTTCTGGAGTCGGCGCGCGCGGCCAGCATAGCGCGCCGGCCGGTCCGTGGGCGGGGCTACTTCTTCTTTTCGCCCGCTGCCGCCGGTGCGCTGTCCAGTGCTTCGCGCACCTTGAGCGCCAGCTGCTTTGGCGTGAACGGTTTCGCGAGGAACGGAGTGTCCGGATCGAGTAGTCCGCCGCGCACGATCTCGTCGCTGTGGCCCGACATGAACAACACCGGCGTGCCCGGGCGACGGATCAGCACCTCGGCGGCTACCTCAGGCCCGAGCATCCCCGGCATCATCACATCCGTGAGGAGCAGATCGATTTCGCGGCCCTCGATGAGCGCCAGCGCGGCGGGCCCGTCCGGCGCATCGATGATCGTGTATCCGTGCAACTCCAGGGCGCGGCGCGCCACGCGACGGACGGACGCCTCATCTTCCACGAGCAGTATCAGCTCATTGCCTCCTCCGGCACTGAGCCCGAGCGGCCCGCTCGTGCGCTTGCGTCCTTTGGCACGCGGCAGATAAACGCTGAATGACGAACCCTCGGCCAGCTTGCTCTCGACCCATACGTAACCGCCGCTCTGCTTCACGATGCCGAATACGGTAGCGAGTCCGAGACCGGTGCCCTGACCCGGCTCCTTCGTGGTGAAGAACGGATCGAAGATGCGCGTTTGCGTGGACCGGTCCATACCGGTGCCATTGTCGATGACGTCGAGACGGACGTACTGGCCGGGTGCGTCGAGCACGCCCCAGAGCGAGAACTCGTCGCGCAGCTCGGCGTTGGTCGTGCGAATGGTGACGGTTCCGTCCTCGCGACCGTGAATCGCGTCGCGCGCGTTCACGACGAGATTGAGGATGACCTGCTCGATCTGGCCCGGGTCCGCCAACACCTCGTTGAGGTGCGGATCGAGATCGAGAACGAGCTGACCGTCCTCGCGAAGCAACAGGCGCAGCATGCGCTCCAGATCCCGGACCCGCGCGTTGAGATCCAGCGGCTCCGGCCTCAGCAACTGACGGCGGCTGAAGGCGAGGAGCTGGGCCGTGAGCGAGGCGGCACGGTCGGCCGCCTTATTGATCTCGCCCAGAAACTCGGAGGCTTGATCGCTCTCGTCGAGCGTCATCTGGAGCAGCGTCGTGAATCCCTTGATGGCCGTGAGGAGATTGTTGAAGTCGTGCGCGACGCCGCCGGCCAGCAGGCCGACAGCCTCCATTTTCTGCGCCATTCGAAGCTGGGCCTCGAGCTTTCGGTGCGCCGTGACGTCCGAGATCATGACGATGTTGCCCGATATCATGCCGTGCTGGTCGCGCATTGGCGCGGACGAGATCTGTACGTCCAGCGTAACACCGTCCTTGCGGCGGCGGCGGGCCGTTAGCGCCTTGACCGACTCTCCGTTGGCCGTCCGCTCCGTGTGCTCCTGGAAGGAGTCGATCTCGTCGTCGGGAATGGTCGGCAGCGGCTGTCCGACCACCTCCGCCGCCGTCCATTGAAACATCGCCGCCGCCGCCGGATTCCAGTGCAAGACGCGCGCGGCGGTGTCGGTCACGATGACGGCAAGCGGCGCCTCGTCGATCAGCACCCGCAGCCGCTCGCTCGTCATCCGTAGCTCGCTCTCCGACGCTGCGCGCGCCTGCTCCGCTACGAACTGAGGCGTAACGTCGCGATAGTACAGCACCATGCCGTCGGGAATGGGCACGACATCGATTTCGACCGACCGCCCCGAGTAGACACCCATGGACGTAAAGTGCGTGGGCAGGCGCTCGCGGGCCGCGTTTTCGATGGCGATGCGCGGAGGCGTACCCGGCTCCAGGAGCAGGAATTCCCAGACACTGGTGCCGGGTACCCGCCCAGGATCGTCCCCGCCATCGATCACGTCTCGGCGTGCGACCGCGTTCAGGAATCCAACGCGAAGATCACCATCGATGAAGACGCAGCCGTCGCGAATGTGCTCCAGCAGCGGCGCCAGCGCCTGAGCCGTCGCGCCGAACACGGGGGGAGAATTGTCCTGTGCGGGGGAAGCGTCCACGTCTACCATCGAACACGGGTGCGTCGTTGCGGCTATGAGGTGTCTCTGCTGCTGGCCTGCCGACGGGCAATGCGGCTCTCTCGCAAGGACCGTACAACTGATCGTGGCACCGTTCCCCGAGAGCCTCGGAACCGCCTCCTGGCGAAAGTTACCGGCTGGTCCGAGGCAGCGCCATTTTCGCGCCCCTGCCCGTCATCCTCGTTGTCCGATTGCCTCGTCAGTGGCAACGCGATATCTATACTACGCAAGACATCCGTTCGTCGTGGCGATTTATTGCAAATTGCGGCCACGCTAATCCTCTGCTAAAGCGCGAGCCCGCACGCCGTCGCGTTTGGGCTCCTTTTTTTGTTGGTGCTAGGCATGAGCTACATACCCGACGCCTCCGGGCATCCCTATCTAAACTCCCTCCAATCGCGCGTGCTGGTGTTCGACGGCGCGATGGGCACGAACATTCAGCGACACAACCCTACCGCCGAGGATTTCGGCGGCAAGTCGCTCGAAGGCTGCAACGACAACCTCGTGCTCACCCGGCCCGACATCATCCAGTCGATTCACGAATCATTCCTCGCGGTCGGCTGCGACGTCGTCGAGACGTGCACGTTTCAAAGTACTCCGCACCGATTGCGCGAATGGGGGTTGGAGGAGAAGACCCGTGAGATCAACGTGCAAGCGGCCAGGCTCGCGCGGACGGCGTGCGACAAGTTCACCACCCCCAGCCACCCGCGCTTTGTGGCCGGCTCCATCGGACCGACAGGAATGCTGCCGTCCAGCAGCGACCCCGCCCTGTCCAACATCACCTTCGACGCACTCGCCGAGACGTATTACTGGCAGGCGAAGTACCTGATGGAGGGCGGCGTCGATGTGCTGCTTGTCGAGACCGCTCAAGATATTCTTGAAGTAAAGGCAGCGCTAACGGGATTCGAGCGATTGTTCGCCGAGTTGGGACATCGTGTCCCGGTGCAGACGCAGATCACGCTCGACACCAGCGGTCGCATGCTGCTCGGGACCGACATCGCCAGTGCCCTCACGACGCTGCAGTCCATGCGCGTGGATGTCATCGGCCTGAACTGCTCCACGGGCCCGGAGCACATGCGCGAGCCGGTGCGATTCCTCACCGAACGCGCGTCGCTGCCGATCTCCGTCATTCCCAACGCCGGCTTGCCGCTGAATACCGGGAGCGGCGAGGCGATCTATCCGCTTGAGCCGCTTCCGATGGCGAAGATGCTGCGCGAGTTCGTCGAGGAATTCGGCGTTCGCGTCGTCGGCGGCTGCTGCGGGACCACTCCGGAGCACCTTGCCGACATCGTGGCCGCCGTCCGGGCGGCGACGCCGGCTCTGCTCCCGTTGCATGGCCGCGAGGCATTCGTGTCGTCTGCCATGCGTGCGACGGCGCTTCGTCAGGAGCCGGCCCCGCTGCTCATCGGCGAACGGGTCAATGCGCAGGGATCGCGCAAGGTGAAGCGCTTGTTGCTGGCCGACGACTACGAGGGCATTCTCGAGGTGGCACGGGAGCAGCAGGACAGCGGCGCGCACGTCCTGGACGTCTGTGTCGCGCTCACCGAACGTGGAGACGAGGCCGAGCAGATGGCGAAGGTCGTGAAGCTGCTCTCGATGAGCGTCGAGACGCCGCTGATGATCGATTCCACGGAACGTTCGGTCATCGCCGCCGCCTTGGAGCATATACCCGGCCGCGCGATCATCAACTCCATCAACATGGAGAACGGGCGCAAACGCATCGATGACGTGGTGCCGCTCGCCAGGAGGCACGGAGCGGCGCTCGTGGCGCTCACGATCGACCCGGTGGGCATGGCGAAGACGCGCGAGCGAAAGCTTGAAGTCGCCCGCGCCATCTACGACATCGTCGTGGGGGAGTACGGGCTTGCGCCGGGAGACCTCATCTACGACGCGCTCACGTTTACTCTCGCCACCGGCGACGCGGAATGGATCGACAGCGCGCATGAAACCATCGAGGGCATCCGGCTCATCAAGCGCGAGCTTCCAGGAGTCTTCACGATCCTCGGCGTCTCGAACGTCAGCTTCGGGCTCGATCCCGCCAACAGACACGTACTCAACTCTGTGTTCCTGCACCATTGCGTAGACGCGGGCCTGGATGCGGCCATCGTGAACCCCGCTCACATCACGCCCTACGCGGAAATCAGCACGGAACATCGTGGGCTGGCGGATGATCTGGTCTTCAACAAACGCCCAGACGCGCTCCAACGCTTCATCGAAGGGTTCGCCACCGCCGAGCAGAAGGACGCGCGCGCTGAGAAGGAGGATCCGACGGCGGGCATGAGTGCGGAGCAGAAGGTGCATTGGATGGTGCTTCACCGGAAAAAGGAGGGCATTGAAGACGCGCTCGATGCTGCAGGGGTCCGCGAGGCGCCGGTGCGGGTGCTCAACGAAGTGCTGCTGCCCGCCATGAAGGAGGTGGGCGACAAGTTCGGCGCGGGCGAGCTCATTCTTCCGTTCGTACTCCAGAGCGCCGAGGTGATGAAGAAGGCGGTGAAACATCTGGAGAGCTTTCTGGAGAAGGCGGAGGGGTACACCAAGGGCAGGGTGGTCCTGGCAACTGTGTACGGCGACGTGCACGACATCGGCAAGTCGCTCGTCAACACCATCCTGTCGAACAACGGCTACACCGTGTTCGACCTTGGCAAGCAGGTTCCGGTGAACACGATCATCGAGAAGGCGCGTGAAGTCGGCGCGGATGCGATCGGCTTGTCGGCCCTGCTGGTGAGTACCAGCAAGCAGATGCCGCTGTGCGTGCAGGAGCTCGACAAGCGAGGCATACAAATCCCGGTACTTATCGGTGGGGCGGCAATCAACCGGCGGTTCGGGCGCCGCGCGATGTACGTGGAGCCGGACCGACCGTACGCATCGGGTGTGTTCTATTGCAAGGATGCGTTCGAGGGGTTGGAGATGATGGACGCGCTTCAGGGCGGCGAGGCACGTCGCGCGGAGGCGATCGCGAAGCTACTCGACGAGGCCCGGAAGGACGCGTTTCTCCATGGGAATGTTGGCAAGGACGTGCGCAGCGGCAGTTCGGGCGGGGAACGCAGCGATGTATCCCACGATCATGCCGTACCGGTCGCTCCGTTCTTCGGAACCCGAGTGCTCGACGACATCCCCCTGAACGAGATCTTCGACCTGCTCGACAAGGACGAACTGTTTCGCCTTCAATGGGGCGGCCGTGGATCGGGCGAGGAGTACGACCGCACCGTGCGCGAGGTATTCGAGCCGACGCTCGCACGGCTCAAGGAGGAGGCCCGCGTGGGCGGCTGGGTCACGCCGCGCGCGGTGTACGGCTATTTCCCGGCGCAGAGTCGGGGGAACGACCTCGTCGTGTACGACCCGGCCGCGTACGTGCGCGACGGATCGCTCGGCGAGATCTCGCGCTTCCACTTCCCCAGGCAAGAGGGGCGCGAACGGCTGTGCATCGCTGACTACTTTCGCGGGGTAGCGAGCGGGGACGTCGATGTGGTGGCATTCCAGATCGTGACGGTTGGTGACGCCGCCACTCGACGCTTCGATGAATTGCAGGCCGCGGGTGAATACAGTGAGGCGTTCTATGCGCACGGGCTCGCCGTGGAGTCCGCCGAGGCCGTGGCCGAGTGGATGCATCGCCGGGTCCGCCGCGAACTCGGCATTCCCGGCGGACGCGGCAAACGCTATTCGTGGGGCTATGGCGCGTGCCCCGATCTGGAGGATCATGCTCAGCTCTTCACCCTGCTGCCGGCGGAAGCCTCGCTCGGCATGCAGCTAACGTCCGCGTATCAACTCACGCCGGAGCAGAGCACCGCGGCCATTCTCGTGCACCATCCGCAGGCGAAGTACTACGCCGTCAGAACCGCCGCCGAAGTGAGTGGATGATCCATGCGTAAGCGTGCACTCGAACGATTGCTGGACCCCGAATCGCTGGTGCTGTTCGACGGAGCGATGGGAACCATGCTGTACTCCAAGGGCGTCTTCATCAATCAGTGTTACGACGAGCTGAATGTGCGCGCGCCGGATCTCGTGCGTGGTGTGCATCGGACGTACGTGAAGGCGGGGGCGGATGTACTGGAAACGAACAGCTTTGGCGCAAACCGGCTGAAGCTGGCGCAGTTCGGACTTGCGTCGCAGGTGCACGATCTCAACAAGCGGGCCGCGGAACTCGCGCGCGAGGCCGCGGAAGAGAAGCCCGACGTCCTCGTCGCCGGCGCCGTCGGGCCACTCGGCGTGCGACTGGAGCCATATGGATCGACCTCGGTGGATGAGGCGCACGCAGTCTTCCGCGAGCAGATGGAGGGGCTGAAAGCCGGTGGCGCTGACCTGTTCATCCTCGAGACCTTCGGCGACCTGCACGAAATTGGGCAAGCGATCCGGGCTGCCCGCAGCGTGGATGCGGACATGCCCATCATCGCGCAGATGACAATCGGCGCGGATGGGCTCACTCCGTACGGCGCCACGCCCGAAGACGTCGTGGTTGCGCTCGACAGATTTGGCGCGGATGTCGTTGGACTGAATTGCTCCGTCGGTCCCCAGACCATTCTCGAGGCGGTTGAACGGATGGTACCACTGACGCGCAAGAAGGTGTCTGCACAGCCCAATGCGGGTATGCCGAAGGACGTGGGCGGCCGCAGCATGTACATGGCCAGCGCGGAGTACATGGCGGCGTACGCGAGACACCTCGTGCAGGCCGGCGCACGGGTGGTGGGCGGATGCTGCGGCACCACGCCCGAGCACATCCAGGCGATGCTGGTCGGCATTCGTCCGCTCAGCCCGCGATTCGCGCGGGCCGCGCAGGTGGTCGTTGGCGAGACGCACGCGCAGGACGTAGCGGTCGAAGCGCCGGAGGCCACACCGTTTGCGGAGCGTTCGCGCTGGGCAGCGAAGATCGCGTCCGGCCAATTCGTCACGTCGGTCGAAATCGTGCCGCCGCGCGGCGTCGATGCCTCTCGGATGCTCGCAGACGTGGCGCTACTCAAGCGCGCCGGTGTGGACGCCGTCAACGTGCCGGATGGTCCGCGCGCACAGAGCCGCATGGGTGCGCTCCTGACTGCCCTGCTGATCGAACAGCGCGTGGGCATTGAGACGGTCACGCACTACGCCTGCCGGGATCGCAACCTGCTTGGCATGTTGAGCGACCTGCTCGGCGCCTCGGCGGTGGGGCTCCGCAATCTGCTCCTCATCACGGGCGATCCTCCGAAAATGGGGCCGTACCCGAGCGCGACCGCGGTGTTCGACATCGACGCGATCGGACTCACGAATCTTGTGCGCAATTTGAATCACGGCCGTGATCCCGGGAACAACTCCATCGGGCAAGGCACGAGCTTCGTCATCGGCGTCGGCGTGAATCCCGCCCCGATCGAGTTGGAGCACGAGCTCAAGCGGTTCGCGTGGAAGGTAGAAGCGGGCGCCGAGTTCGCGGTCACGCAGCCCGTGTTCGACGCCAAGCAGCTCGAGAATTTCCTGCGTCGAACGGATGGGGCGCGCGTGCCGATCGTGGCCGGCATCTGGCCACTCGTCAGTGTGCGCAACGCGGAGTTCCTGGCGAACGAAGTGCCCGGCGTCAGCGTTCCCGACGAGGTGATCGCGCGGATGCGCCGCGCGAGCGACGTATCCAAGGAGCACGCCATTGCAGAGGGCATCGCCATCGCGCGAGAAATGCTCACGCGTGTCAGGGACGCCGTGCAGGGCGTCCAGGTGTCGGCGCCTTTCGGGAAAGTGGAACTGGCGCTACAGGTATTTGCTGATAGTCTTTCGGTACCCTGAAGCCTCAACCTTGCCCACGGCGTGCCGCCGCCGTACGTCGCGTGACTGCGAACCGAAACTCCCTGGAGCATGTGCGGCTCTTCACAGACTCGGCGGGCATCGAGTGGGAGGTCTACGACGAATCTCGATGGACCGTGACCTGGGCGCTGGACTGGGAATATCCCCCGCAGCCGGAGTCGCCCGGCCTCTTATTCAACTCCGCCGCCGGCTGCCTGCGCCTGCATCCGTGCCCCGAGCACTGGGCCTCTCTGAACGACGCCCAACTAGAGGCTCTGCTGCCGCGTGCGACACGACTGATCTGACGTTCGCGGCCGGGGCAACGCAAGACGGACGACGCGTGCGTAAATTTGGAGGGGGCTGAGATTCGCGCCCTGTGCGCGGTGCGTATGTGGTGGTTTCGCGCAAACTGACCTTCTCGTCCCCTGCATTCATCGGCTACGCCATGTTCCTGATGACCACCCGAAGATCGTTCACCCTGGGCACTTTACTGGCGATCGCTTCCGCGGTGTCTGTGCGCGCGCAGGACAACTACGAAATCCAGGTGTATGGCGCGGAGACGATGCCGAAGGGCACGACGATGTTCGAGTTGCACAGCAACTTCGCCACGAGCGGCCGGCGATATCTTGAGGCGGGCGTGCTTCCCACGAACCATGCGCTGCACGAAACCATCGAGGTCACGCACGGATTCACGCCGTGGTTCGAAATCGGGTCGTACCTGTTCATGAGCACAGCCCCTGATCAGGGGTACAACGTCGTTGGCACCCACATTCGTCCTCGCGTGGCCGTCCCGCCTTCGTGGAACGCGCCCGTGGGGCTGAGCGCGTCGCTTGAAATCGGATACCAGAGACGGGAGTATTCGCAGGACACGTGGAGCGTGGAACTGCGGCCCATCATCGACAAGCAGATGGGCGTCTGGTACGCAGCTTTCAATCCCGTCTTCGATCATTCGCTTCGCGGTGACAACGCCGCGGCGGGATTCGCCTTCTCCCCAAACGTCGCCCTCACTCGGGACGTCACCTCACTGCTGAACCTGGGTATGGAGTACTACGGCGCGCTTGGCCCGGTGAAATCACCGGAGCCTCGGGGCAATCAGGTGCATCAGGTCTTCGGCGTGGTGAACCTGAATCTGGCTGAGGATTGGGAATTCAACGCGGGCGTCGGCGTCGGTCTCACTAACGCGACCGAGCACCGAATGCTGAAGATGATCGTCGGACGACGCGTCGGGAAAGCGCCCGAAAAGGCCAAGCCCTAGGCGGACGGCGTTGGCGTTCGGCGTCACGCCGACGTAAACTGCGCGAAGCCCACCGTATTGCCGCCGGGTTCCTTCACGTAGATCTCCACGCTGCCGTAAAACGTCGTGTGTCGAGCCTTGACGATCGGGGCGCCCTGCACCGCGCGTTCCGCAGCGTCGAGGTCCTCCGTCGTGATGAAGAGTGCCGTGCTATGGCCGGACAGTTCCAACGCGGCCTCGGGGCGCTCGGCAAGGACGCTGTCCCGAGTCTGGTACATCACCTCGATGTCGCCGTTCTTCACGCTCGCGAAAACAAGCCGCCCATCGGCGCCCGGAACCTGATTCTCCGCGACGAAGCCAAGGCGCGTTACCCAGAAGGCGAGACATGGCTCGACCGCGTCCACGATCAGGATCGGTGTGAGGTGCTGCAAGCGTGGTGAAACATTCGGCTGCGGGCTGGAACTTGTCATTGGAGGATCCTGTGTTGGGAACGACGGCCGGGAGGTACGAGTTTGTAAGCCAGCACCGAATAAATGCCGAAGTTGGTTCGTTGTCAACAATAACCATCGTCGCCCGCGGACACGCCGCTCGCAGGACTCGTCATTAACTTTCCTCCAGCTCACCCAATACGGAATAGTCAATGAAAGCCATTCTTCTGATCGACCACGGATCGCGCCGTGCTGCGGCAAACGAGATGATGGATTGTATGGCGAACCTGGTGCAGGCCTTGGCCGGCTCGGGGGTGATCGTGCGCTTTGCCCACATGGAGCTGGCCGAGCCATCGATCGAGGCGGGGGTGCGCAGTTGCGCGCACGCTGGGGCGACGGAACTCATCTGCTTCCCGTACATGCTGTCGCCCGGCAAGCATTCCACTGGTGACATCCCTCGACTGGTGGCTGCCGCAGCCGCATCCTTCCCGCAACTCGACGTGCGTGTGACCCGCGCCTTTGGCGTTCACGAGAAGCTCGCCGAACTGATTCTGGAGCGCGCCGATGTGCCGCTAGTGCGTCACCCGAGCCCGGACGGCGCGGCGCGATGCTGGCACTCCACGCAATCGACCACCTCGTGCGGCGATGCGTGCCGTTGCCACGCCGTTGCCGCAGCAAGTGACGCCGCCGCGCCAACGGCCCTCGCCGGCCGCTGACCTTTCGCGCCTATTCGTTTCTTCTGCCTTCCATGACGACCGATACTGCGACCGCACGCCCTGCCCTCACCACGTTCTCCGAAGACGAACTGCTCTTTCGGGACGCTGTCGCCGGTTTCGCCGCGGACGACGTGAAACCGCGCGTCGCAACGATGGAGCGGGCGGGCAGGATCGACCCTGAGCTCATCGCGAAGTACTTCGACATGGGGCTGATGGGCATCGAGGTGCCGGAGCAGTACGGCGGCTCGGCGGGTACGCTCACTATGGTAGCTATCGCCGTGGAAGAGATCAGCAAGGTGGATGCGGCTGCCGCGATCATGGTGGACGTGCAGAATACGCTGGTGAACTATCCGATCTCGCGCTACGGCAGCGATGCACTCAAAGCGAAGTACCTGCCGCGGCTGACCTCGGGCACCCTCGGGGCGTATGCGCTGAGCGAACCCGGATCCGGTTCGGATGCTTTCGGCATGGCAACGCGGGCGGAGTTGCGAGGCGACACCTGGATCCTCACCGGCCGCAAGATGTGGATCACCAACGGCGCCGAAGCCGGGATCTACATCGTATTCGCCAACGCGAACCCCGATGCTGGATACAAGGGCATTACGGCCTTCGTCGTGGAACGAGAGTTCGCCGGGTTTTCCGTTGGCAAGAAGGAGGACAAACTCGGCATTCGCGCGTCGAGCACCACAGAGATCATTCTCGACGGCGTGGTTGTACCAAAGGAGAATGTGCTCGGCCCGGTGGGACAGGGGTACAAGGTGGCTATCGAGACACTCAATGAAGGTCGAATCGGCATCGGTGCGCAGATGATCGGCGTGAGTCAGGGCGCGCTCGCGGCCGCCACGGCATATGTGAAGGAGCGGACGCAGTTCGGAAAGCCACTCGCGGAGTTTCAGGGCATCCAGTTCCAACTCGCGCAGGCGCGGACCGAAACCGAGGCGGCCCGCTTGATGGTGTACAACGCCGCGCGCCTCAAGGACGCGGGGTACGACATTGCGATGGAAGGCGCGATGGCCAAGCTCTTTTCGAGTCAGGTGGCCGAGCGCGTAACGTCCATCTCATTGGAGCTATTCGGCGGATACGGCTACACGAGTGACTACCCCGCGGAGAAGTTCTACCGGGATGCCAAGATCGGCGCGATCTACGAAGGCACGAGCAACATGCAGCTCGGGACGATCGCGAAGGCGATGTTGCGGTGAGCGACGCGGGCTTGTCAACGTATTTCCCTAGCTGGCCTGATCTCGCTGCTGCACCTTGGACCGAGGCGGGGACCTGGTGCGCGCACACAGCCGGTCCAACCGTGCAGGACCGGCGGTTGTCTTACGGTCATACCCGACTGGAGATTCCATGTGCTACGCCACCTGTCGCGCCCTCCTGACGCTATGCCTTCTCGCCTCAGCCAGCCCGTCGCATGCTCAGCGCGGCAGCGCCGACGCCGACGACGGCCGCTGGCTCGAGAACTGTCACGACGGCTGGGGAGATCGTGATCGCGGGCGCGACTGCGAAGTGCGTCCGGTAAGCGTACGAGTCACCGGCCATTCGCTCGAGATCGACGGGCGCGAGAACGGTGGAATTCATGTGGTGGGATGGGCCGGCGATTCGGTGCGGGTGACGGCGCGTCTCCAGGCGAACGCGCGCGACGACGCCTCGGCCCGGGATCTCTTGAAAGAGGTCAAGATCGTGGCCGAGGGCGGCCGCATCCACGCCGAAGGACCGCGGGAAGGGGGACGCAACCAGTCGTGGTCGGTGAGCTACATGGTCTTCGTCCCGCGACGATTCGATTTGCGTCTCGATGCACAGAATGGGGGGCTTGGCGTCGACGGTGTAGCCGGCCGCATCGACCTGCGCACGACGAACGGGTCGGTGTCGCTCGTCGACATCGGCGGCGATGTGCGCGCGCATACGCAGAACGGCTCGCTGACGGTGCACCTCGCCGGCACAAAGTGGGAGGGCAGCGGCCTGGACGCTGAAACACAGAATGGATCGGTGCGGATGAGCATCCCGGATTTGTACGCGGCCCAGATCGAGACTGAGACCGTGAATGGGCACGTGAGCACAGACTTCCCGATCACCGTGCAGGGCCGGATCAGCCGTCACTTGAGTCTTCCGCTTAATGGCGGCGGCGCGACGCTGCGCGCGGTCACGACCAACGGCTCGGTGACGCTGTCTCGACGATAGGGTGCGTCGTTGCGGGCCCGCGATTCTGTGCGGCTCGCTTTTCGGCCCGCGTCGGCGCCGTGCGCCGTGCGCTGCGCCCTGCACGCGGCAACGGCGGCTACGCTGCCCTCGCTCTTCGGTCGTCGCCGGATAGCCGAACAGGCGCGGCGTAGCCGTCGCCGCGGCCGAAACGCTGAGAGCCTAGCGCCGATGCGGGCCGGAACGCGACCTCCAGGGTACTATACGCCTCACACTTTTCACTCACTTCTGAATGACCTCCAGGCTATTGGCACTCATCAGCGCCCTGTCCGTGGCTGCGCCGCTACGCGCGCAGGTGCAGCAGCCGTCAGTCAACGTGACGGCCGGCTCCAGGTACGATCGAACGGGAGTCGGCGACACATCCATCTTCTCGCCGCTCGACCTGCCAACGCCGAACCAGTTCAGGGCGGGCTCGGGCGCGCCGGGCGCGAAGTACTGGCAGAACCGCGCCGACTACGACATCAAGGCATCGCTCGATACCTCGTCCAAGACGCTTACGGGTTCACTCAGGTTGCGCTACACGAACAACTCGCCGGATACGCTGCGCTTCGTGTGGATGCAGATGGAACAGAACGCGTTCACGGACAAGTCGTTGAACTCGTTCATCTTCCCACAGGATTCGCGCTTTGGCGCCCGCGGCTTTGAGGGTGGCGACGTCATCGACCGGTTCGTCCAGCTTGTTGGCGCACGGCAGGTGGCGGTCGGACGCCGACCAAACGAGACGGTGATGAAGGTGGATCTGGCCGAGCCGCTCGCTCCGGGCCGGACGGCGACATTCGACATCGCGTGGCACTTCCTCATTCCGGAGCACGGAGCGGACCGCATGGGCCGAGAGGGCTCGCTCTACGAGCTGGCGCAGTGGTATCCGCGCTTGAACGTGTATGACGACCTTCGCGGCTGGAACACCGAGCCGTATCTGGGACAGGGGGAGTTCTACCTTGAGTACGGCAACTTTACGGTGGATATCACGGTACCGTCAGGCTACATCGTGGCCAGCACCGGGTCGTTGCTCAATGCCAAGGACGTGCTGACCAGCGCCGAGATTTCGCGACTCGCGCGGGCGGCCATATCGGCAACGCCGGTGAGCATCGTCACGTTAGACGAGCTGAAGTCGGGCGCCGCGCGTCCAAGAGCGACCGGCACACTCACATGGAAGTTCGCGGCAAAGGACGTCCGCGACGTCGCATGGGCGGCGGCTCCCGACTACTTGTGGGACGCGAGCAGCTGGAAGGGCATTCTCACCCAGGCATACTACCGCCCGAGTGCCATTGACCCATGGAAGGACGCGGCAGACCAGGCGCGCATGTCGATCGACGAATACTCTACGCGTTGGTACAAGTATCCTTGGCCACAGATGAGCGCGGTGGAAGGGCCCATCAGTGGCATGGAGTACCCTATGCTCGTGATGGAGGCCAAGAGCAATGACAAGTACGACCTCTACAACGTGGTCACGCACGAGATCGGGCATAACTGGTTCCCGATGCTCGTCGGGTCAAACGAACGCGTGCACATGTGGCAGGACGAAGGATTCAACACGTTCATCAACACGTTCAGCGAAGCCCGCCGCTATCCCGAAAAGGGCGATCAGATGCAACGCGCGCTGGGCGAGCGTGGCTACGTCGAAGGCGCGATGAAGGCGAACCTTGATGGGCCGGTGGACGTGATGCCGGACCGGATCAATCCCCAACTACTCGGGCTATCCGCATACGTCAAGCCGAGCGTTGCCCTGCAGTTGTTGCGGCAGGAGGTGCTCGGACCCGCGGCGTTTGATGACGCGTTCCGCACGTATATCGAGCGGTGGAAATACAAGCATCCTACGCCGGCCGATTTCTACCGCACCATGGAAGACGTGGGGGGCCGCCGGCTGGACTGGTTCTGGCGCGAATGGTTCATTGAAAATCCCCACTTCGATCAGGCGATCGACAGCGTGGTGACTGCGCCGGCGCCGAACGGCGGACAGAGCGTCTCGGTGTTGTACGGAAACCGTGCGCGCGGCGTGTTGCCGGTCCATGCGCGGTTCACATTCAGCGACGGCTCGGTGGAGAACTACGACTATCCGGCCGAGGTGTGGAGCACGAACACCACGCACTACCTCCGACGGTACACGTTCAATGGCAAGACGCTGACGCGCATCGAGCTGGATCCGGACAAGCGTTTGCCCGACACGGATCGCTCGAACAATGTGTGGGACACCGCGCCGGCGGGGCTTAAGCCGTAGAGGCTGCGCGGCAGGTGGTAGCGATCTTCGCGACAGCAATCGCCCCACAGACGGACGGCGTCCGATGTGACGCCGTCCGTCTGTGTGCCCCGCCACAGAGCTTACCGAGCGAGTCTGTCCAGCTCGGACACCAACGCGTCCCCGAAGTAGTACGCCAGCTCCGACCTGGCCATCGCGTATGCCGTTGGACCATCGCCCGCACAAACGAGCGATCCCTCCGCCAGTTCCTCCGAACAGACGAGGGCACCCTCGCCGAATGTAACCGGGAAGAGTGCACTGACCATGGGCTTCAGTTCGTGGTAGTCGGTGTTGCTTTCCAGCGACAGCCCGTGCAGAAGACAACCCCGAGTCTCTCGATTGTGGAACACGCATCGGCCGTTCACCACCGCGGTGCGCGTGGTGGCGCCGCCGGGGAAGTCGTGATCCTTCGTGATGACGGGCGCAAACCAGGCATCCGGGCGCACGTTCACGCGCGGCTGAATTTCGTCGGCGCGCGCGAGGATGCGGTCCCGCTCCACGACGGAAACGTCCACTCCATGCTCGCAGCACGCGTCTTCGCAGAAGGTGCATCGCAGGCAGCGACCGAAGTAGCGTCGCGTGAAGATCGCGTCGTCCACCTCGTGCACGACCGGAGCGCCGTCCCGCGCCACGTAGGCGCGGGAAAGTGTAATTGCGGTCAGGCGGCGCTCGGGTCTTCGACGCTCCCGGCCGGGGGCGCCCCGCGCGCGCCTCGTGGCGGCGCCACGCCGCGCTTTCGATTACGACCCCGCTTTCGCGCTCCGCCGGCGACCACGTGCTGGCCTTCGGCAATCTCCCCGCGCTTGACGACCGACATCCGGCACGCCTCCAGCACTGCCTCCAGCGCTTCTATTCCGTCGTCCGTCGCCTCCAGAAAAAGGTCCTTTACCACGGACTCCGCCTTCTCGAGCTGTTTGACGAGCGCCAGCGCCATGGCTCGGTTCGACATGGTGCCGCATAGCTTGGCGTCGATCCGGTTGCCGGCCGGCCTGCGCAGCACCGTAACGGAACCCTGCTTGGCGGGCTGGAGAAAATAGGGTGATTTATTGACGGGCCCGCCCCGCTTCTTCGCGGGACGACGCTTCTTTTCAGTCATGGCATCATCGACCAGGTTTGCACGCTAGTAACGTATTCGCAACCCACCGGCGGCGGGAGATCCCAGCGGGCCACGGCGCCTCGCTGCTCTCGCATCGGACGATAGTAGTCTCGTACCTTTAGTGGCTCGCACCAAACGCCTCGTACCCTTGACGATTCGCCCATGTCTGCGTCATCACCTGCCGAACCCGATCTCCGCTATCCCATCGGACGCCTAGCTCGTACGACAACGCTCACCGCGGACGAGCGGTGCAGCGCCATCGAGGCGATCGCTTCCGCACCCCAACATCTGCGCCAGGCCGTATCGGGACTGTCGGATGCACAATTGGATACGGCGTACCGACCCGGCGGTTGGACGGTGCGACAGCTGGTGCATCACGTGGCCGACAGCCACATGAATGCATACACCCGTTTCCGTCTTGCTCTCACCGAAGACAGCCCTACAATCAAGCCTTACGATGAAGCGAGGTGGGCCGATCTGGAGGACGCGCGGTCACTGCCGGCGGACGTCTCGCTGCGGCTGCTCGACGCGATGCACGAGCGATGGGTCGCCCTGCTTCGCGTGACGCCGCCGGAGTCGTTTCAGCGCATCCTGATGCATCCAGAGAACGGACCGATGACGGTTGACACGCTTCTCTCGATCTACTCGTGGCACGGCCGTCATCACACCGCGCATGTAACCGCGCTGTGCGAGCGAATGCAGTGGACATAGTGCGGAGGGCAGCGGGCGTTGGAGCGATGACGATCGGGGCTCTCAGTGGGTGTGGTCGTCAGGACGCACCCAAGCGCGACACCACCGCCCTCAC
Source organism: Gemmatimonadaceae bacterium (assembly GCA_025362035.1). GTDB lineage: Bacteria > Gemmatimonadota > Gemmatimonadetes > Gemmatimonadales > Gemmatimonadaceae > AG11. The sequence continues at coordinate 103,260 of JANYIN010000074.1, forward strand.
GGGCTCCTCTATCGCGCCGCGCCAAGGTACCCCCCTCTGCGCCCGGACGGGTCACTGGGGCGAATGCCAACTTCGCATTCGGCTGGAGCAGTCCGGGCTGGCTCCCCTTGCAACGACAGAGAAGGTCGGCGACATGCCCCACATCGCGTCGCCGTCTGTGTCGTTCCGGATCGGGGCGGCGGGAATGATCGCGTACTTCTTCGCGGATACGCTTGCGCGGCACAGCGCGGCGGCGGCGCTCGACACGTCGATGTTCATTCCGCCTTCGCGCACAGTGGGCATGCACGCGGCGGCAACGGCGATTGAGAGCGACAATATGCTCGCCGTCCTGTTTTCCCGAAACGAGCATCAACGCGAACGGGTAGCCGATGCAATCACCGCCGGCCCGCCCCAGCCGTAATCGCGTCGGTGCGTCCGGGCGCCATGACGGGCGCGATCAGGATGGCCGCTCTGTACCCGTGCCGACCAACCGTCCCGGCGCGGTAGTAACGCCGCCGGAGACAATGAACGCCATCACGTCCGCACTGTCGGCCGCAATGGGCGTCACCGCAGTCGTGGGAAATATCAGCAGCGTGCCGGCAAAGTTGTACGACTGCGGCAGGTAGACCGTGACGTGACCATCGAGGCCAAGCGATGCCAGCGACTCCTGCGTGACGAAACCAAGTGCGCGCGCGACACCGCCCGGATACGGTGCCACGAGGACGGGCTTGTCGAAGCGCCGCTGTTCGCCAACGAACGCGTTCAGCAGGTCGCGCGTGGCCGAGTATAGCAGGCGGACGAACGGTAGCCGGTTGAGAAGCCGTTCGACCAGGTTGAGGGCGCTCCGCGTCAGGAAGCTCTGCGCCAGAAACCCGAAAAAGGTGATCAGCAATACGGTCACGACAAATCCGACGCCAGGAATCGGCACCCCGAGCCAGCCGTCGATCGTCGTGAAGACGCGTACACAGACATAGATCGTGAACGCGAGGGGAGCGAGAAACACCACCCCTTTCAGGAAGTAGTTGATGAAACGTGTCATGATGCTCGGCGGCGGTCGGGAGGCGAGTGTTAAGGTATCCGGCGCGAGGGATGCGCGCAGGTATCGGGAGTGGCAGTCTGCGAGTTACAGACGTCAGCACATATCTTTCACACATGCCTGCCGCCAATCATCGTCCTGCCCTGGCCCACCTCAACCGCGCGGACCCAATCCTTGCCGGACTCATCAGGCGCATTGGGCCTTACCGGATGGAACTCCGACGGAGCGGCACACACTACGACGCGCTAGTTCGGTCGATTGTGTTTCAGCAGCTCTCGGGAAAGGCAGCGGGCACGATTCACCGCCGCTTCTGCGAGTTGTTTCCTGGCAAGCGGCCGCGCGCCCAGGACGTGGCGAGCAGTAGCGACGACAGGCTTCGATCCGCTGGCCTCTCTCGGCAGAAGCTCGCATACGTGCGAGATCTCTCCGCGCGCGTTGCCGAGGGATCTCTGCCGCTGGCGCACCTTGGGCGTCTGGCGGACGAGGCGATCATCGAACACTTGGTTCAGGTCAAAGGGATCGGCCGCTGGACGGCGCAGATGTTTCTCATGTTCCGGCTTGGTCGACCGGACGTGCTGCCGGAGTTGGACCTAGGTGTCCAGGCGGCGATTCAGCGCGCATATGGCCTGCGCGTGCGCCCGACGCCACGAGAGGTCGTCCGAATCGGAACCCCGTGGCATCCTTACGCCTCGGTAGCGAGTTGGTATCTCTGGCGGTCGCTCGAAGAATAGGACGGTGACAGCAGATCCCGAAGGCGGAAGCACATCGATCCTGAAGCCGCAGGCGGCGGTGGCACTCCACGTCACCCCCGTTCCCTCGTTCCCGACCGTCCGACATGCTTGTCGTCCGCGACGATTCCGAAAAGATCCGTCAGTACGCGATCATGCGTCGCAGAGCCACCGCGCTCCTGGCGGCGTTCACCGTGCTATTCGCGGTCGCGGCGATTGTCATGCACTTGCGGCCCGATCTCTCGCCGTTCTGGATGGGTCTGGTGCGCGCGACAGCCGAAGCCGCAATGGTGGGTGGAGTCGCCGACTGGTTTGCCGTCACCGCTCTCTTTCGCCATCCGCTCGGCATTCCCATTCCGCACACGGCCATCGTGGCGCAACGCAAGGATCGCATTGGTCGGAGTCTGGGCAACTTCGTAGGCAGTAATTTTCTCTCGCGTGACGTAATCGCGAGGCAGCTGTCGGGACTGCGGCTGGGTGAACGCGCCGCGACCTGGCTGGCGGCGCCGGAACATCGCACGCGCGTCGCCCGCGCCATCGCGGGCGGAGTGGCACGCGCGGCAGAGTCCATTCCAAGCGAGGAGCTGCAGGTGTCGGTGCACGACACACTCGTCGCGCAGCTGCAGAAGGCACACATCGCTCCGATCCTCGGTGACCTGTTGACTCTCGCCACGACGGACGACCGGCATCACGAGATGCTCAACCGGCTCGTGCATCTCGTGAGCCGAATCGTGGACGAGAACAAGGAACTCATCCGCGATCGCATCGCTCGCGAAAGTCCGTGGTGGATGCCAGGCGCCGTCGACGATAAGCTCTACCAGAAGATCGTTGCCGGAATCGAGCGCACGCTCAACGAAGTCGTCGCCGACGAGCAACATCCGTTGCGCGGGCAATTCGACTTGGCGCTCCGCGGCTTCGTCGAAAAGCTGCATTCGAGCCCGGAGACTATCGCAAGGACCGAGGCAATTAAGGAGCGGTTGCTGGCGCATCCGGCCATTGCGGAGCTCTCGGGATCGCTGCTGGTGGCGGCGCGGAACTCACTGGCGAAATATGCGGGACCCGACGCGCCCTCGCCGGAACCACTGGAGCGCGCAATCGGCGCGATCGCGGAACGCGTGCTGGGGAACGAGGCCTTGCTACGCGATGTGGATGATGCGGTGGAACGCGTGGTACTCGGTGTGGTGGACCAATACCGACCCGAAGTCGCGGAATTGATAGCCAAAACCGTGGAAGGGTGGGATGCGACCGATGCGTCCAGGAAGATCGAAGTGCAGGTCGGTCGCGACTTGCAGTTCATTCGCATCAATGGGACACTGGTGGGGGCGCTCGTGGGGTTGCTGCTCTTTTTCGTCAATCGGTTCGTGTAGTCGCCCGTGACCTCATCGCTTGGAGAATCGTGATCAGTCGCCTGGCACTTTGGGCGCTGCTCGCCCCAACGGGGCTCGCCGCGCAGGCTCAGCAGGAATACGCCGGCCGGCGGGCCGACCTCGCCGCGCGGCTTCCGGACGGCGTGTTCGTCGCGCTCGGCGGGCGTGAGCCGGCTCAGGACTACGTGTCCTTTGAGCAGACGCCGTCCTTCTACTATCTCACCGGCTTCAGGGAGCCGGACGCGGCGCTGCTGCTGATCAAGCAGGGCGGCGCCGTGCGCTCTGCCACAATCTTCGTGCAACCGCGGCAACCGAATCGCGAGGTGTGGACGGGCTCGCGGGTTGGTGTCGACGCCATCGGCACGCTTACGGGAATTCGTGGGCGGGCCGCGCATGAATTGCCCCGGGTGCTGGACAGTCTCGCCGCGGCGGGCCTGCCCTTCACGGTGGTGGGCGACCTGAGTCCGCGCGGGTCGGACGAGGACGGCGCAACCGGCAGCTTGCGTACGTCCGACGAACAACTTTTCGATCAGCTCAGAAGGAAGCACCCAGCATTCAAGCTGACAGCGGTGAACGATATCGTCGAGCAACTGCGAGGTCGGAAGAGCTCCGCGGAGCTGACCCAGATTCGCAACGCGGTGGACATCACCGTGCGCGCGCAAAAGGAGGCGATGCCCGCGGTGAAGCCCGGCATCAACGAGTTCGAGATCCAGGCGCTCATCGAGTACACGTTCCGCCGCAACGGCGCGGATCGTCCGTCGTTCTCCACGATCGTGGGATCGGGGCCCAACTCCACGACACTGCACTACAACCGTGACGACCGATTCATCGAATCGGGCGACCTGGTGGTCATGGACGTCGGCGCGTCGTTCAAGGGGTATGCTGCGGACGTTACGCGAACGGTGCCGGCAAGCGGAACCTTCACGTCGCAGCAGCGGGCCGTGTATCAGATCGTTCGCGACGCGCAGGCGGCGGCGGAGCGACAGGCCACGCTGGGGAACGCCGCACGTTTGATGACCGATTCGTCGAACGCGGTACTGGCGGCGGGGCTCGCGCGCCTGGGCCTGATCGAGTCGCCGAACGCGACGTACGATTGCTCGGCGGGTGCGCAGCCACGACCGTGCGCTCAGTTTCGCCTGTATTACATGCACGGGTTGGGGCACGGCATCGGACTCGAGGTTCATGATCACGAGCAGTTCTACGATACGGGGCGCATCCAGCCCGGCAGCGCCTTCACGATCGAACCGGGTATCTACGTGCGTGAACATCTGCTGGACGAAATTCCGGATACGCCGCGCAATCGCGAATTCGCCTCCAGGGTTCGAAACGCGGTCACGACGTACGGCAACATCGGCGTGCGCATCGAGGACGACTACATCGCGACCACTAACGGAGTGGAATGGCTGTCGCAGGGCGCGCCGCGGGAGATCGTCGAGATCGAGGCCCTGATGAAGCAGGGTTCCACAGGCGTCGCGGCTCGTGACGAGTTTCGCGTCGAGAAGTATCGAATGACGCCCTGAGGCGTGCGTCTCCACGGGTTCCGACGATGGAGCGCGGCCATCCCGACAGGCGCCGCGTTGCTGCTGTCCGTATTCGGCCTGTACCCGCTTGCTAATCGCCTGAGCGACGGGGACGCGGCGCAGTGGTACCCCCACGCACTCGCCTTTTGGTTCGTGTTCGGCGGGCTCCTGCTGGTGGTGCTAGTGGCGCTCTCGCGCTGGTTGCCACGACGAATGGACACGCTCTGGCGCGCGGCGAGCGCGAGTGTGCTCCGGATGCCCACCTCGGCGTTCCTTGGCGCCGTGGCGCTCTTCACGTTCGTCGCGGCTGCCGCCATCGCGACGATCTGTTTCGGGCGCCAGCCGCACAACGCGGACGAGGTGGCCCAACTCTTCCACGCGAAGATCCTGCTCAGCGGGCGACTCGCGTTGCCACCCGATCCGAATCCCGAGTTCTTCGGGATGGACAACATGATCGACGTGGGCAAGTGGTATTCGCAGTTCCCGGTGGGAGGCCCCGCGCTGCTCGCATTGGGGGTCGCGCTCGACGCCGCGTGGCTACTCAATCCGCTGCTGCTGGCGCTGACCGTCGTCTCGTTGCACGAGTTCGCGCGGCGAGCCTATGGCGAAGCGGTGGCACGCGCGGCCGCACTTCTGCTGGCTCTCTGCCCCTTCGCCCTATTCATGGCCGCCAGCTTCATGAATCACATGCCGGTGCTCTGGCTGGCAAGCGTGTCCATGGCGCAAGTGGCGGCCTGGACGGACGCGGAGCGGCCACGCGATTCGTTTCGAACGGCGGCCACGATTGGACTCGCGCTCGGCGCAGCGTTCACGATCCGACCGCTGGATGCGATCGTGGTCGCAGCGGTGATCGGTGGCATGCAACTCACGCAGATGAGAAGAAATAAGGCGCGCGTCGGGTCGATCGTGTGCGAAGTCGTTGCGGGGTTGATACCGCTTGCGGCGTTGTTTTCCGTGAATATGCGGACCACCGGCGCCCCGCTTCGTCTCGGGTACGAGGTGCTCTACGGCAACGCGCACCAACTCGGCTTCCATGTGGATCCCTATGGAACGCTGCACTCACCCCTGCGCGCGCTCGTTTTCGCTTCGAAGTACCTGTTGGAGCTCAACCTCTTCGCGTTCGAGTGGCCGCTGCCCGCGATGGCGATCGTCATCGCCGGCCTGCTTGCACTCCGGGCACCCACAAAGTGGGACTACTTCCTCATCGCGTTGCTCGTAGCGCAGGTGGTGGCATACGCACTCTACTGGCACGACGGAAGCTTCCGCGGGCCCCGCTTTCTGTTCACCGCGCTGCCCGCCGTCGTCATCTTCGCCGCGCGGGCGCCTTTCGCCGTTGCCGACGTCACCCGAGGTGTTACCCGTCGCGTAGTACTCTTTGCACTGCCCGTCTGCGTGCTGTTCGCCTGGCTGGCGTACGGCTTCAGTGACAGTGTGCCCGGAAGGATCCGGATGTATCGGCGCGCATCGCCGGTTGGTCGTGTGGATGCCGTGACGCTCGCGAGAGATGCAAGCCTTCACCACGCCCTGGTCTTTGTGAATGAGGGACGCGAAGCCCGGAACCTCCACTACCTGTGGACTCTCGGGCTCGGTCGTGGAGACGCGGCGCGGGTGATGGTATCTGCGTCATCGTGCGCGGTCCGGCTGTCGATCGACGATGAAGAGAAGCTCACGACAGTCAGGGCCGCCGGCCGGCTCGCGCGGTTGGTGCGCGGCGCGCTCGCCCACGATCAATCGTCGTCCAGTGCGATTCCCGAGCTTTGCGCCGCGGATGACCGCCTGGACGAAAAGGGGTCCGCATCCTACGCTCCGTTCTTCCCCGCCAATTCCATCGACGCGAACGGAAGGATTGGCGGGGACGTGGTGTATGTCCTCGAGCTCGGAGCGCACGACGAAGTGCTACGTGCGCGCTTCGGCGACCGTCGCTGGTACCGGTTCGGGCAATTGCGAGCCCGGGGCGATTCGCTACCGACCCTCATGCCCTACAAGCCATAGGCGGCGGCGCTCATTCCGGGACGATGGGCTGTCAGTGCAGCGGGCGACCGCCCGCCAATTGTCTGCGGCTCGCCTCCCACAGTTCGCCATCGGGATACCGCGCGATGAGTGTCGGCTCCGCGAACTGCGCAGGATCGATGATGTGCCTGGCGAGCGCCCACGCGAGCGTCTGACCCTGGCGTGGATCGAGGACCAAAAACGCTCTCCGCGACGAGTACAGCGGGACGGTCAGCATGGCCGTATCCGCTCCGGCGCGAGGAAAGTAGTACAGCAGGGGGCCGAAGGTTGGAATCAACGCGAGCACGCGATCGCCGGCGCGAAGCCTCGGGCTAAGGATCGCCGTCATGTCCCGGGCAGACCGAAACGTGCCCGTATCATCTGACTGTTCAGCAGCATGCGTCGTGGCCGCCACCACGAGTGTAATCGTCGCCACGGCGAGCGGCATCCACTTATCGCGCGGAACGTCGCGGGAGGCGAACCGTGGCAGGCAGCGAAGCACGCCTCGCGCGACGGCGATGAGGAAGAGTGGCAGGAGAAACAACCAGACGCGCACGAACGGCGCGCGATGGGTCGCCATGAGAAGCGCACCGCACCAGATTGCCGCGGCGGCCACGAGCGAAGGACGATCATCGGGCGCGCGCCTACGAACGCCAATCAGCGCGAGAAACGCGACGCCGGCCGTGCTCCACCACGGCAGCGGACTGACCCAGCTGGCGAGAGTGCTGACCACCATTCTCGGTAGCGCGGCCGCGAACTTGGGCCATGGACTGGGCTCCACGAACTTGTTGCCGGCAAGCGCATGAAGTCCGGCGGTTGCAACGATTGGAAGATAGAGGAGACCGGCCAGGATACCGGCGCTCAGACTTGCAGCCGCGAGCGCGGCCAGGAATCGCGGGCGGCGCATCCGGTCCATCGGTCGCGACGCCAACGCGAGCCACACGACGACGACGCCGAGAGGATACAACATCACGGGGATCGTGTAGAGTCCCGCCGCCGCAGTGAGCGAGAACATCGTCCATTTGCCGAGCGCGGCGCTGAGGCGGAGTTCGTCGGCCACGAGCAACAGCACGAGGAAGAGTGCGACGACGAGCGAGTAACCGCGCGCGTTAGTCGCGTAGAGAACGAGTTGCGTGGCGCCCACGCTCAGCGCAGCCGCCAGCATCGCGCTCTTCTCGTCCGCGAAGCGCCTCCCTACCGCCCACGTGAGCGGCACGATGGCCACCCCGGCGATGAACGCGGGAAGTCGCAACGCCCAGGGCGCATAGTCGACCCCCTGCGCCAACAGCTTGGCGAGCAACGAATAGAAAACGTGATTGTTCGGCTGCTGATACGATGCGACGATGCTGCCCCATGGTCGGCCGACATAATACGCCCACGAGATGGATTCGTCGAAGCGCATCGGCTGGCCGATGGCGAACAACCGGCACGCGGCGCCGAGGAGGGTGATGCCGAGGATCGTCGGGACTTGCCGCGACCGCTGGTCGGGCACGCTAAGCCGAGTACACCTCGAAGACCCCTGCCGCTCCCATGCCTCCGCCGATGCACATGGTGACTAGTCCGTATCCGCCGCCACGTCGTGCAAGTTCGTGCACGAGTTGGGTGGTGAGCTTCGCGCCAGTGGCGCCGAGCGGATGACCGAGCGCGATGGCGCCGCCGTTCACATTGACCTTGTCTTCCGGCATTTCCAGTTCACGCATCACGGCGACGACTTGGGCCGCGAACGCTTCGTTGAACTCGATGAGATCGATGTCGGACATCGCCAGGCCCGCGCGCGCAAGTGCCTTCGGCACCGCCTTGACCGGGCCGACGCCCATGATGTCGGGATCAACGCCGGCAACGGCGAAGCTGACGAAGCGCGCCAGCGGCTTGAGGCCGAGCGCATCCGCACGTGACCGTCGCATGAGCAGCACCGCCGCCGCACCATCGGAGAAGGGGCTCGCGTTGCCGGCAGTGACGGTGCCGGTCGCCTTGTAGGCCGGCCGAAGCTTGGCGAGACCCTCGGCGCTGGTGTCCGCGCGAACGAGTTCGTCCTTGGCAAACTCCCCTTGATGCACTTGCTTCTCCGTGCCGTTCCACGTGACGCGCTGCACCGGCACCGGCACGATCTGCGAGTCGAACGCGCCGGTGGCGATCGCCGCCGCCGCCCTCTGCTGGCTGCGCAGCGCCCAGGCATCCTGTTCCGCGCGGCTCACCTTCCAGCGTTCGGCCACGCGTTCCGCCGTGAAGCCCATGCCGATGTACGACTCCATCGCGTCGAGATCCAGACGGGCATGATAGCCCGACATCGGCACCTGGCTCATCATCTCGATGCCGCCGCTGAGTACGACGTCCGCCATGCCGCTCATGATCTGCATCGCGCCATCGGCGATCGTCTGCAGTCCCGAGGAGCAGAACCGGTTGATCGTCTGGGCCGGCACCTCCACCGGGAAGCCGGCGCGCAGCGCGCTCAATCGGGCGACGTTCAGCCCTTGCGACGCTTCCGGCATCGCGCAACCCCAGGCCACGTCGTCGATGATGGCAGCGTCGATGCCCGCGCGCGCCACCGCCTGCTTCATCAGGAGCGCACTCAGCTCGACCGGGTGCGTGGTCGCCAGGGCACCGTCTTTCTTGCCTTTCGCCACGGCGGACCGCACCGCCGTAACGAGCACCGCCTCGTTCTTGTCAGTCATGATCTCCTCTAGTTGCGAAGCGGCTTGCCGGTCTTGAGCGTGTACGCGATGCGCTCCTGCGTCTCCTTCGTTCCGAGCAACCGAAGAAAGGCTTCGCGCTCGAGGTCGAGGATGTCCTGCTCGGTCACGGTACGCGCCGGCCCGTCGCCCCCGCAGAGCACGTACGCGAGCTCCTTTGCGATACGCACTTCGTGATCGGTGATCGCGCCTCCTTCACGCATGGCCCAGCCGGCGTACAGCAGATTGCCCAAGCCTTCCTTTCCGATTGCCGTGATCGTGCGAGGCGCTGGCGCGATGTAGTCGTCCGCAAGATCGAGCACGCGCGCCTTTGCGTCGGCGATGAGCCGATCGCGATTCATCGAGATGCGGTCGGCCGCGGGACGGAGGAAGCCAAGATTTCTCGCCTCGAGCGCGCTGGTGCTTGTTGTCGCCATCGCGATGAGCCTGAAGGCTCGCTTTGCGGCTTCAAACGGATCAGCCTCCTCGAACGGCTCGAGAGCCTGCGTAAAACGGAACAGCAACTCCTTGGTTCCGCCGCCCGCAGGAATCAATCCGACGCCGGCTTCGACGAGTCCCATGTACAGCTCGGCATGTGCTTGAATACGGTCGCAATGCAGCGCGTACTCGCAGCCGCCGCCGAGCGTCAGCCCGAACGGGGCCGCGACCACGGGAAATGGCGCGTACCGGACGAGCTGCGCCCCTTCCTGGAAGTAGCGCACCATGGCGTCGAGTCCCTTCCAATCGCCAGCCTGCACTTGCGCGACCACCGCCGCGAGGTCGGCTCCCGCGCTGTACGCACGCGGGTCGTCGTTGCCGATCACCAGCCCGACATACTTGCCTGATGCGATGCATGCGAGTCCCGAGCGCAGCATCGCGAGCACGCCGGCTCCCATCGTGTTCATCTTGCTGCGCGCTTCGAGCAGCAGCACGCCGTGGCCGAGATCGAGGAGGTTCGCGTCCGCCGACCCTTCCACAAAGCAGGTTTTGCGTCCCCGCACTTCGCTAAGCAGTATCCGTCCGGGAATCGGGGGCACCGGGGAGTACAGCGCCTTCTCGGTCAGCACCGACCAGCCCCCGTCGTGCGCGTGATAGAAGGCACCGCCCTTGGCGTCCGCCAGCAGCTGCGGCACGTCGAGCTGGAGCCGCGCGAATCCTTCGCGGAGGGCGTCGTGACCGAACGTGTCCATCTGCTGGAACGGCCCGGCTTCCCAGGCGTATCCCCATTCGATCGCGCGGTCCACGGAGACGAGATCGTACGCGATTGTCGGCGTAGTCTTCAGCGTGTAGTGCGACATGCGCACCAGGTAGTTGCGCACGAACTCGCCGTATTTCCCTGGCAGCTTCGCCGCCATCGGAAGTCGCTGCTCGAGCGGCAATCTTGCGAGTGCCGAGAGCGCCGGATCGCCCACCTTGCTCTGCGGAGCGTACACGAGCGTCTTCCAGTCCAGCGTGAAGATGTCCTTGCCGGCCTTCTTGTAGAAGCCGGCGCCGGTCTTGTCACCGAGTCTACCGCTTTCCGCCAACGCCGTGACCCACTCGGGCATGCGGAAGTCTTCGCCGGTGCTGGCGCTCAGTCCCTTCGAGACATGGAGCAAGACGTCCAGGCCGGTGATGTCGGCAGTGCGGAACGTGGCGCTCTTCGCGCGGCCAAGCAGGGTACCGGTGAGCGCGTCCACCTCGTCGATCGTGAGGTCCGACTCCATCAACCCTTTCATCGCGGCGATCATACCGTACACGCCAAGCCTGTTCGCCACGAAGCCGGGAACGTCCTTGGCGATGACCACGCCCTTACCGAGCGCGACTTCACTGAAGTGTCGAGTCGCCGCCAGCACCTCCGTTGTCGTGTCCGGCGTAGGGATGATCTCGAGGAGATGCAGATATCGCGGCGGATTGAAGAAGTGCATGCCGAGGAAGTGGCGCTTGAACCGTTCGCTGCGCCCATGGGCGAGCACCTTCATGGGAATCCCCGAAGTATTCGAAGCGACGATCGTCGTCTCGTTGAGCAGGGGCTCGAGTCGCTCGTACAGCGCCTGCTTGGGCGCCGGTTGCTCGACGATGGCCTCCAGAATCAGATCGCAATCCCCCAGTAGCGGGAGCGAGTCGTCGAGATTGCCAATGGTGATCAGTGACGCGCGCGCAGAATCCATGAACGCCGCGGGCCGCGCTTTTCTGACGCGTTCCAAGCCCGCCCTGGCCGGTCCGTTCCTGTCACCGTCGCCGCCCGCGATGTCCAAAAGGATGACGGGGATACCGGCTGATGCCGCGAGGGCAGCAATGCCGCTTCCCATGGTGCCGGCACCGATTACGCCGAGCTTGCTGATGCGCATTGGTCGAGATCTTGGCGAGGGAGAAACAACATTCCGGCGACGAACGTGATACGCGCGGAAGCTAGCGGCTTGGCAGAGTGTGGGTGAGCGCCTACACGCGGTCAGGCTCGGTGCCGAATGGATCGCCGGGAGGCGCCGCGAGTGCTGGGCTCGGCTTGGGCAATTCGCGGCGGTCGATCCACCGTGCAAAGTCGCCGGAGATGGACGACCAGTGCGCCCTGGTCATCGGGTCACCCGAGCCGGCCCTCTTCTGGGCCACGCCGCGTAGTCTGCCAATCTCGTACTCCGCCACCGCCCGTACCTCCGGAGCCGCATCAACATCTGCCGCCAGCAGCAGGAGCCGGTCGGCAACCGCGCGTTGCGTCACCCGGCGCAACGCGTCGTGCTTGGCATCACCGCGCGCGCCACGCGGCTCCCACGTGGCGGCGACGAGCGAGTCGATCGTTTCGTGGAGTGTGAGCATGTTTGGGGCACGCGACGCGAACGCCACGAGTCGCGCCGCGCGCTCCCGCTGCAGCATCCCGTCCACGATCATCTGTGCCAGAGTCCTCGCCGCCGCGAGTTCGTCGAACGCGGGATCGGTGTGGCCCCGGAATAGCTCGCCGACCGGACTGTCACTGTTGTTGACCGGGCCGCTGTACCCGCTCGGGCGCGGTCCCAGCAGGTTGAGGACGCTGTCGGGAATCGCGAGTTCAGCGGGCTGCAGTTGCGTTAGGAGAAGCGAGAGCGCCTCGCGTTGCCGCTCGCCGCCGATCAGCGTGGTGGCCGACTGCCCGTCGCCGCGCACCGCGTTGGCGTACTCCATTCCGCCCAGCGTCTTCGTCACGCCGTTCAGGGCGAACCGATGCCAGAAATACAGCGGCGCAAGTCGTTCCTGTAGCGTGGCGATGGGCTCCCCGACACGAATGTTGCGCAGCCCGAACCTCGACAACGCGACACGACGCACCGCAGTCTGGCGTCGGAGAAACTCCACCGGCGACGACGCGTCGTCCCAGAGGTTGACGCGCGGGTCGCTGGCATAATCGGGGCGCGCGTCGCCGTCGCTCAAGTAGAGGTAACCTTTCCTGAGCCCTTCGCTCACGATGGCCGCCAGCGAATCCTTCTCCGTTGCCGAGGGGAAGATGCCATAGGCCCATCGCACCGCCCACACGTCGAAGTCACCAGGTCCGGAAGCGTACGCACTCGAAATGTCGATCTCGCCGTCCGGTGTGAGACGCACCCGCGGCGCCGGGTAGTCCATCACCGACGAGCGCTCATTGATGCTCGCGATGTAATTGTGGGACATACCGAGCGTATGGCCGACTTCGTGTGCGCTTACCTGCCGCACGCGCGCCAGGACGAAGGCGGTGTCAGCGACCGCCGCATCGGCGCCGAGTAGCGCCGCGTAGATGTTGTAGTCCGTCCGTGCGCGATGCGAATCCATGCGCGCCATGCCCTTCAGGATCTCGCCAGTGCGGGGATCGCCGAGCGACCCGCCCACGGACCAGCCGCGCTCATTGCGGTTCTCCCATTGCACGATGTTGTAGCGCGCATCCAGCGGATCCGCCCCTTCGGGCAGATACTCGGCGACGAATCCGCCCGCGAGCCCGGCCCGATTGAAGGCTTCGGTCCAGAAGCGCACTCCGTCCAGCGTCGCCTGCTTCATCGGCTCGGGAATGCCTGGATCCACGTAGTAGCGAATCGGATTTCTGATCGGAGACCGGGCGTCACTTGAATTGGTGCGCTCGAGACGGTGGCGACCGATCCATCGCTGCTCGAGCGCATTCTGAATGGGCTGGCCGTAGTCCTTGAACGACATCCCGTAGAAGTTCACGCGCGGATCGAGCGCGCGCGGATGATAGTTCGTATCCGGAAGCGGCAGTAGCGAGACGTGCTGGCGCATAGTGAAGGCACGGCCGTCGGGGACGATGCGCGCGACGATGCCGCCGGGACGACCGGTGGTGGTGAATGTGAGTGAGACGTCAATTTCGGAATTCGTCGGATACGCCTGCGTGTGAGCGCGATCGATGGATGAGCGGTCGCGTGCTACGGTGTACGTTCCTTGATTCGCGCGGGCCATGGTCCCGGCGATGTCGTTCCAGTCGCGATACGCCACTTCGGTCAGGTCCACCAACACGCGTCCGCCCTCGTCCGCCAACACCGGCAACGACGCTACCGTGCTCACGGAAAACGCCTCGTCAATGCTTCGCTTGTGCGCGGCATTGTCCAGCGAAGTGCGGAAGCCCTGATTCTCCAGCACCATGAGCACCCGGTCGCCGTCCCGGTCGAAGCGCACTACCTGATCTTCGCCGCTCGCACCCCGATCCAGGCCGATCGGGTTCGATCCGAATCCGCTGGCCAAGCTCACCCAGAACAATGCGTGAGTGGCGCCACTCGGCAGCTCCGCATAGAGTCGGCCCTGCTTCGAATCGACATAGAGCGGAACGAAGCCTTCGCGACGTTCGAAGCCAACGGTTCGCGACGCGATCGTCGCCGCGGGCGCGCCCGATTGCGCCGGTAGCGAGCCGGGCGCGCCCTGCGCGCTGACACCGGAAGGAACCAGGATGACGACGGCCAGCAGCGTTACAACGATCAGCTTCGACATGGTGGGCGGGAATTTTGAGAGGGGTTCCGACGTTATCGATCGGTGGTACCGTGCAGGATGCCGGCGCGAATACGAACCGCGCGAGCCGAGGCGGCCGGATCCTCTTCGAGGTGCGGCGTCGACGCGCCGTACGCCAGCGCCGCGCGAAGGGTGAGCGTATCGCCCCCGCGCATGACGACCAGCGGAAGTGAGGTTCCCGACGGACGGCCGGTGTAGCGCAGGCGGAACTTCACGCCGAATTCCGCGTCCGCAATTGGGACGTCCCCCACGCTCACCAGCACGTCACCTGGCTTGACTCCCGCGCGCGCTGCCGTGCTGCCTGGCTCGATGGCGACGACGTGAATGGCACCAACGGTGTCCGCGGTCGTCGTGAGGCCGATGTGCGGCGTGCTGTCGGGCACCAGACGGAGACCGGCGATCGTGAGCACGGTGGGCCAGGGATACGGATCGCGACCATCGACGTATTGACGTTCAAACTCGTCGAAGCGCTTTCCGTTGGCCGCGCGACGCACCGCACCCCAGAAGTCCTCGTGGGTGAAACCTCTGGCCTTCTTGTACGTGGTCTCGTAGAGCTCCCGCATCACGCCGTCCAGCGAGTGCTTGTTGTCGCTCGCCTCGCGAATCCCGATGTCGAGCATGAATCCGGCAAGCGACCCTTTGGGATAGTAGCTGTATTCAGTGCCGTCCTTCGGATGAATCCATGTATTGAGCGACGCGTCGGTCAGCGCGAACGGCACCGTCGCGGCGATCTCCGCGATCTTCGCCGCCGTGAGGGCGTAAAAGCCCCGGACTTCGAGCACGCCGCTTCGGACTTCCGCGAGGTCCGCGTAATAGTCCGTGATACCCTCGCTCACCCACAACCACGGGGTGGGTTGCGGCCGATCGTAGTGATAGGGGACCAGGTCCGCGGGGCGCAACCGCTTCACGTTCCACGAGTGGAAGATCTCGTGTGCGTACAGCGAGGGGATGAAATCACTACCGATGCCCTGGGCGCCCACCACATCCACGTGTGAGTTGGCGTGCTCGAGCCCACTCGCTCCCTGGTACGCGGAGTCGGCGATCTGCATGACCGTGTACGACTCCCACGGTATGTCGCCGAAGACCGCCGCCTCGACAGGAATCACGCGCTTGAGCTGGCTCCACGCCGTCGCCCGCGCCGCCTTCGCAACGCTTCCGGTGGGATAGGTGGCGTAACGCACCGTCCTGTTCGAGATCGTGGCGCTGTCGAGATCGAACTTGCCGACGAACACCGGCATGTCCACCAAGTCGTGGTAGTTCGTTGCGCTGTACGTCCGCGCTCCACTCGCCGTCATTCCGGTGGCAACCAGGAAGTCCGGCTCTGTCCTGATAATCACGGTCGATGCGAATTCCGGCGAGCGCCCTTCCGGGTAGAGGAAGAGATTAGTTCCGTTGAACAATGCGAAATCGGGACGTGTCCACGACATGGCGTTGTCGAGCGTGTCGGCCACGATGGCGAACGAGACGATCACTCGGCCTGCTTTCGCGGGTCGAATGCGCCACGTGTCGTAGTCGAGCTTGTCCCAGCGCAGCGGAGCGTCGTTTTCCGTCGCGCGAAATCCGCTCACCGAGCGCGCAAAGTTACTGATCTCGTACGCTCCCGGCGTCCAGGCGGGAAGCGAGAGCAGGACGATCGCGTCGTCCGCCACTTCGAACGTGGTAGTGACCGCGAGCCGCCGAGCGAAGAGCGTCGCGCGATCAGCGGTGACCTCGTAACGGATGCCGGTGATCGGCGCGGAAACAGCCGCGTCAGGCGCCTGACGCTGCGCGGGGAGTGAGGGAACGACGAGAGCGAGAAAGGCGAGCGAGGCGTGCGAAATGCGGAACATGTCCCGTGGGGTTCTTGCTTGAACGGTGATCGGGGCGTCGGCAGCCTTTCTTAGCGGCGGTCGGCCGCACAAGGTTGCAGCCGCGCGCCCGACAAGATAGGGCGAAGCTACAGTCTAGACGTGCCCCGTCCACTGGGCACCGCTCGTGCATTGACCACCTGCATTGCGGTCGCGGGTCGTGGGCCGCACAAGGAACCACAACGAGTTACGAATATCGGGCACGACGTGAGTGTCCTCCATCGGGGACGAGACTGTCCACCTTGCGAGACTCCAGCGGAACGTGAAGCAGGACTGGACCTGTCCGGAGCATGACCATGAAGAGCATATCTGGCTTTCTCGCTGTCGGGAGCCGTTCGCGCTACTCCTCAGCTCTGTTCACCCTCGTCGCGCTCCTGGGGTCTTCTCAGGCGACCGCCGCCCAGGTTCCCGTCAGGGGAGCACCACTCCCCGTCATGCCCCCCCCACCGGCGACGCCCCAACCGTCTTCGTACTATCCCTCGGAAATCGATCGCATCGTGTCGCCGATTGCGCTCTATCCCGATCCGCTACTGGCGCAGGTGCTCACCGCCGCCACCTTCTCGTCGCAGATTCCGCTCGCATTGCAGTGGGTGGACGAACGTCGGGGCATGAGTGGCGCGCAGCTCGCCGACGCGCTCGCGGCCGAGCAGGTGTCATGGGATCCCAGCGTGCAGGCACTTGTTGCCTTCCCGACCGTGTTGCAGATGATGGCGTCGTCGATGCCGTGGACCACGGAAATCGGTGAGGCATTTATGGGTCAGCACGCCGACGTGATGGACGCCGTGCAACGACTACGCGCGCAGGCGCAGCGCTATGGCTACCTTCAATCGACTCCCAACCTGCGCGTGACGCGCGCTCCGGTCATTGAGATCGTGCCCGTGGAGCCGGAGTACATCGTCGTCCCGTACTACGATCCCGTCGTCGTGTTTGCGCCGCCGCGCCCACGTTTCATCCTGTCCACGGCCATTTACTTCGGCTACGGCGTGCGACTCGGGTTCTGGGACGATCCGTGGGGATGGGGATACAGTGGATTCTATTGGCCCGCGCATCGTGTGATAGGTGCATATCCGGGCTGGGGCCGCGGGTATCGCGAGCCCTTTCGTCCCGCCTGGTACACGCCCCCGCGGGTCTTTGCGACGCCTCGTGGATACACCGATCCACGCGGGCGGTGGCCGGGTGAGGGACACGACCGTCCATCAGTCCATCCGTCCGCGCCGCCGGGCACTCTTCGTACGGCGCAGCCTCGACCCAGTATGGAAATACAGCGCGGACCGTCACATGGCATGCCCCGGCTCGAAGAGCCTCGGAGCGAACCGCAGCGGGTGGAAACGCCGCGGAGCGCCGGTCCCCGTCCCGCGCCTCGAAGCGGTGGGGACGGTGGAACGCATGGTGATCGCGCCGCGAAGGCGCGTCCGCGATAGACCGCGGATGACCCCCATCAGGGCGCATTGCGTCCGGGCATCCGGAATTCGCGGAGATGCCAACTGGCGTCCCGCGGGCGCCGCCCATCATATTCGGCCGGCTTCCCTGGGCTGATCTCGTGTCGATCGACCCGCGTTCACGAGACCAGACCGCGCGAAGGAGCGCCGAGCATGACGCAGCCGAATGGCACGCCGGATGTAGAGCCGGGATCTTTTAGCTCGTACATCCCCTCGACCGAATCGCCGAAGGAATTCAGCGTCGGCGCACTCGTTCTGGGCGTTGTACTGGGCTTGGTGTTCGCGGCGTCGAGCATCTACCTAGCGCTCAAGGTGAGCCTCACGGTCAGCGCATCCATACCGATCGCCGTTCTGTCGATCACGATCTTTCGCTACATCGCGCGCGCGTTTCGCGCCGCACCGGCGACGATTCTCCAGAACAATCTCGTGCAGACGACCGGGTCCGCCGGCGAGTCCATCGCCGCGGGCATCGCGTTCACGCTCCCGGCTCTGCTGCTTCTTGGTTATGAGCTGCCGTGGATCAAGGTCATGGCCATCGGCGTGGTGGGCGGCGTACTCGGCGTGTTGTTCCTCGTTCCCATTCGCCGCAGCTTGATCGTCAAGGAGCATGCGAACCTGAAGTACCCCGAAGGGACGGCATGCGCGCAGGTGCTCATCGTCGGCGAGAAGGGGGGAATGCAGGCAAAGACGGTGTTCTTGGGCTTTGGACTTGGCGCGGCTTACAAGCTTCTGAACGGCGGATTCCACGCGTTCCTCGAGGTGCCGAAACACGCATTCACAAAGGTCATGGCCAACGGCCAGACGCAGCTGTTTGGAGAGATCCAGGCGGAAATCAGCCCGGAGCTCACCGGCGTTGGTTACATTATCGGGCCGCGTATCGCCGGATACCTCTTCGCCGGCGGCTTGTTCTCCTTCTTCTGCCTCATTCCGGCCATCAAGCTGTTCGGCGGCGGACTCACGGAGCCGATCTTTCCCGCCACCACGCTCATCAGGGACATGAACGCGATGGACGTGCGGTCGAAATACGTGTACTACATCGGTGCGGGCGCGGTGACGATGGCCGGCATGATCAGTCTCGCGAGGACCCTCCCCACCATCTGGAGTTCGCTCATCGCTGGCCTCGGGGACTTCCGCGGCGTGCGAAGCAGTGACGGGGTAGCACGGACCGATCGCGACCTTCCGATGGGTGTTGTTATCGTCGGCACGCTTGTGTGCCTCGCTGCGATGGTACTGCTCCCGCAAATCGGCATCAACATCGTGGGCGGCGTCATCGCACTGTTCTTTGCGTTTCTCTTCGTGACCGTGTCCAGCCGCATCACCGGACAGATCGGAAGCTCGGCCAATCCGGTGTCGGGAATGACTGTGGCGACGCTGCTCCTCACGTCCCTGATGTTCCTCGCCGTTGGGTGGGTGGGCATCGAATACCGGGTGCTCGCGTTGTCCATCGGAGGTGTAGTCTGCGTCGCCGCATCCACGGCGGGCGCGACGTCACAGGACCTCAAGACCGGGTTTCTCGTCGGCGCAACACCGCGCTTCCAGCAGGTCGGTCTCCTCATCGGCGTGACGGCCAGCGCACTCCTCGTGGGCGGGATCATCCAGTTTCTCAACGACGCCAAGACCACGATCGTCGCGAAGAGCTATCCTGGTGTCCACGTTTCCACCATCGAGCAGGGCGCGCGCTTCGCGCTGGCCAACGGGCGTCTTGTACCCGCAGCGGATGCGGGTGGCGCACCAACGTATCGTGTCGGCCGTCTGTTTGAGGCCACCGGCCCAGCGATTGCCGGCAAGTATCTCGTGGACGAGGCCGGGGCCATCACGTACGTCATCGACCCTGGCGTGGGTGGGCACGAGCCAACCAATTACGACGGTCGAACGGTCGAAAAGCTGGACTCGCCCAAGGCACAGATCATGGCACTGGTTGTTGACGGTATTTTGACCAAGAAACTGCCGTGGGGACTGATTCTCATCGGTGCGTTCCTGGCAATTGCAGTGGAAGTTCTTGGCGTTCCATCACTTCCGGTTGCGGTCGGCGTGTATCTCCCCATCTCGACTTCGGCCGCGATGTTCCTGGGCGGCGTCATTCGTTGGCTCGTGGACCGACGGCTGACGCCGGCCGAGCGGTCGGGCGCTGACGCCGACTCCGGTCCGGGGGTCCTTCTCTCATCAGGTTTGATTGCCGGCGGCGCCATCATGGGTGTGGTTCTCGCCGGCCTGGCGGCACGGCACTACGATGAACGGTTCGATCTCTCCAGGAATCTCGGTATCATCGCGACCAGCAACATCGCGTCGATTCTGGCATATTTGGTCTTGTTGGCAGTCCCGCTGTTCATGATTGCTCGTCGCCCTCGTAACGTGAACAGCTGACGAGTCAGCCAACGCCCACTTGGCGGGCGATCAGTGAGGCGAAAATGAGCGGCACGTTGATGCGGTGGGCCCGGGTGGCAACGAGTGTCGCGGGGTTCCTCGCGGCGGCGGATGCACCGACTTCCCTTACGGCGCAGCAGCCGTTCTCGACGCTCGTGGGGAGCGTCCGCGATTCGGCTGGCCACCCCGTGCCCAACGCCGAAGTCCGGCTTACTGGCTCCGACGTGTTCACGCGCACGAACGACTCCGGCGGATTCCGTCTCCAGGGCCTGCCGCTGGGCATGGTCAACGTCACGGCGCGGAGGCTTGGCTTCGCTCCCGCGAGTTTCGATCTGAAGATGCGGCAAGGCCAGCGCGATTCGCTGGTGCTCACGCTCACGATGCTGGCGCAGAGTCTTCCGGGCGTGGTGGCGATAGACGAGGCGATGGCGCGCTCGCAGCGGCTGCTGGCCGGTTTCTGGGCTCGTCGGTCGCAGGGCTTCGGCCACTACCTCACGCGAGAGGAGATCGTGCAGCGCGATGCGCACGAATTCACGGAACTCGTCCGCATGATCCCCAGCGTCAGCGTCCAGATACGGAGCGGGCGTCCAGTGGTCCGGTTTCCACGCTTCGGCCAGTCGGCGCTCCGGAGCGATTGCCCGCCGCTTTATTGGGTGGATGGCCAACGCCTCGAGAACGCCTCACCTGATGAATTCCCGCCGAACGACATCGAAGCAATGGAAGTCTATGCGGGGGCCGCGACCATTCCGCCCCAGTTCGCGCCTCGGATGTCGTCGTATACCTGTGGAGTTATCGTGATCTGGACGCGTCTCCCCGGACTATAGGCCTTTTGTTTGAACCAAATTGCTCTGCATGGTCGCGGATGCTCGATCCGCACTTTCGGTACTTCACTTGTTACCCACCCTTCATGCGCCGCCTCGTTCCATTTGCCCTCGCGCTCGCTGTGCCGCTTGCCGCTCAGAGCGTGCGGACGGCCGATCTCATTGTCATCAACGCCCGCATCTACACGGTGGACGATTCGCGTCCAGTCGTTTCCGCTCTGGCGGTCCGCGATGGCCGCATCGCCTTCGCGGGGTCGGTGCGCGAAGCGATGGCCCTGAGGGGCGCGGGGACGCGAGTGCTCGACCTGAAGGGACGCACGATCATACCAGGCATGATGGACGCACACGCGCACCTCCTCGCCCTCGGAAAGTCGCTGCAGACGGTGAACCTCGTCGGCACCAAGTCGTATGAAGAGGTCATCGCGCGCGTTGTGGAGCGATCGAAGGGCGTTGCGCCGGGCATATGGATCACCGGGCGCGGTTGGGATCAGAACCAGTGGGGCGACACTCGCTTTCCGACCCACGAGGCCCTCTCGCGCGCACTGCCGAACAACCCCGTGTATCTCGAGCGCGTCGATGGTCACGCGCAGCTGGCCAATGCGGCGGCCATGACGGCGGCGGGCATCATGGCGGTCACGAAGGATCCCAGCGGGGGCCGATTGGAGCGAACCGTCAGCGGCGAACCGACGGGCGTCTTCGTGGACAACGCCATGGATCTTGTTAGGCGCGTCATTCCGCCCACATCGCGCGCCGAGGATCGACTGGCCATTCGGGCCGCCATCGCGGAGTCGCAGAGGTGGGGGCTCGTCGGACTGCACGACGCCGGCGAGTCGCGCCCGACCATCGACCTGCTGGAAGAGATGGCGCGTGCCGGCGAGCTTCCGTTTCGCCTCTATGTCATGATCGGCGACGACTCCACCGCCGTCGCGCACTATCTGGCGCGCGGGCCGCAGAGCGCTCTGTACGACAGCCACCTTTGGATTCGCGCCATCAAGCTCTTTGCCGACGGGGCGCTGGGCTCACGCGGCGCGGCGCTACTTGAGCCGTACAGCGACGACCCTAAGAACAACGGCCTGCTGCTCTCTCCGCCCGCCCACCTGCAGGACGTCAGCACGCGCGCGCTGCGCGCCGGCTTCCAAGTGAACACGCACGCCATCGGCGACCGCGGCAATCGCATCGTGTTGGATGCCTACCAGGCGGCGCTTACAGCGGTTCCAACCGCGGACCACCGCTTTCGCATCGAGCACGCACAGATCATCAATCATGACGACATTCCGCGGTTCGCGAACCTGGGTGTCATCCCGTCGATGCAGGCGGTGCATCAGACGAGCGACATGTACTGGGCAGGCGCCCGACTCGGCCCGACGCGGCTGCTCGACTCTTACCCCTGGCGATCACTGCTGAACACCGGCGTCGTCATTTCAAATGGCAGCGACGCCCCCGTGGAATCGATCAATCCGCTCTTCAGCTTTCACAGCGCCGTGTCGCGCCAGGACGCCGATAACTGGCCCGCGGGCGGGTGGTTGCCAGAGCAGAAAATGTCCCGGGATGAGGCACTGAAGAGCATGACCATCTGGCCCGCGTTCGCCGGGTTCCAGGAGGCGACGATGGGCTCGCTGACGCCTGGCAAGCTGGCAGACTTCGTCGTCCTCGATCGCGACATCATGACGGTGGCCGACCGCGACATTCTCGGCACGGCGGTACTTGCGACGTATATTGGAGGCAAGCCGGTGTACGAACGGGCGCTGATGCCCTGAGCACTGCGTCTCGAGCGTGGATGGTGCGCATGGTGTTTCACCCTCCGGTCACTGAAGCGGAGTCGCCTGTTCGCGCCGACTCCGCGCGCTATTCCTGGCTCACTACCGAACGCCAGACGCACCTACGGGGTGTGCTACTCGGCATCACACTGTTCTTCGGGCTCGTCGTGTGGGTCTGGCATTCCGTTGGCGCGGGGTCGCCGCATTCGGGAGATTTCGCCAGGAAGCTGCGCATCGTTGGTATCATGACCTGGCTGTATGCACTCGTACAGATCCTCGACATGCGCTTCGTGAACAGCGCCATCACGCGTCGGCGCAGGGCCTCGATGGGTATTCCCGAGAGCATCATCGCGTGGCTCTTCGGGCAGATGCTCGCGTGGTTCGGCATCGCCTACTACGCCTTCACAGAAGATGCGCGTTGGTCCATCGCGGGGCTCGCCGTGCTGCTCGTCACGTTTGCGGCATTCCCCGTGAAGCGTGGCGAGTGACTCACGCGGGATAGCCCCACGCGTAATCACGCTGCTTCCCGCCGGTACGGAGATTGTGGCCGCACTCGGTGGTCTCGAGAGCCTCGTGGGCATCAGCCACGAGTGCGACTACCCACCCGCGGTGACGGAGCTTCCGCGCGTAACGGCCAGCGTGGTGAACCCCGAGGCGTCGTCGGCGCAGATCGACGCTGACGTCTTGACTCGTGTGCGGTCCGACGCACCGCTGTTCGCGCTGCGCATGGAGGACCTGCGGCGCCTTGCCCCGACCCTGATTATCACCCAAGCGCTGTGCGACGTCTGTGCGGTTAGCGAAGCGAAGATCCGGAATCTGGTCGGTGTGCTCGATCCCGCGCCAAGGATCATCCCGCTCACGGGAAGCACGGTTAGTGGGGTACTAGCCGACATGCGGACGGTCGGCGATGCGATTGGCCGCTCCCACGAAGCAGCGCTGCTGCTGGCGAACATCGACAGCCGGATGCGGGAGGTGCATAGTGTATTAAAGGCGGCGCGCGCACCGCGTCCGCGGGTGGCAGTCATCGAGTGGATCGACCCCGTCTTCGTGGCGGGCCGCTGGACTCCGGAGTTGGTGAAGCGTGGCGGCGGTATCGCCGTGCTCGCCGAGCCAGGCGCGCATTCGCTGCAGGCGAGCGTAGAGCAAATCCGGGAGGCCAAGCCCGAACTGCTGCTGTTCGCGCCGTGCGGATTCAGCCTCGAGCGAAGTGCGCGGGAGGCGCGCGAGTTGCTGGCGACGGAGGCGTGGTCGTGGGCTGGCGGCGTCGAGGCATGGGCGCTGGACGGGAACGCGCTCACGTCGCGACCCGGGCCCCGGTTGGCGGATGCCGTGGATGTGATTGCGGCCATCGTGGCGCCTGCGTTGTTCCCGGCGCCGGCGCTGGAGTACGCTCTGCGGCTCTAGGAGAGCGGTACGGAGCCAGCGACTGCCCATGAGAACGCGGCTCAGCGCAGATGCGCCGAGCCGCGTTCACACTCGTGGTTGGTCGAGGCTCAGGGTGAGCGAGGCTTTGCGGAACGCCCCGAGCTTCCGCCGTTGGACGACGAACCCTGCGCCGCGCTGGACGAACCGGACGACGTGGAGGATGGCTGTGAAGACGGAGAGCGGCTACCCGTGCTGGACGGAGCCGGCGACGTATCACGCGTATACCCTCTGCCCTTTACGGCATGTGCTGTGGCACCGCCGGCGCCAGCGACGATGTTTCCGTACAGAATGATTACGGGCGGCCGATACCCGGACCCGCCGTAGTTCGAGTAGAACGGCGATCCGTAACCCATGTAGCCGTAGCCGCCGTATCCATACGCGTAGTCGTTCAACCCGTAGAACCCCGCATCGTAGCCCAAGGGTCCGTACGGCGATCCGTAGTAGCCGGCATATCCATACGGGCTGAAGGCCCATGGATTGAAGCTCGCGTATCGCTCGCGCGTATACACAGTATCCGGCACCAGCTCAATCGCCGAACTCTGCCCATCGGCGACGTCAATGTGGGCGACGGTGAACGTGCCGGGATAGGAACTGGCCACCATGGCGTCGATGAGGCGCTCTGGCATGCCGGCATCTGCGAGCACCGCGACTTTGGCCGCGTCCAGCCCGAACTGCTGATGCCGCTCGAGTAGCCACGCTTCGGCAACTGCCGGTGTGACGGCATTTGATGTCTCGAGCACGTCCGCCGTGGTCACGGCCGACCCGGCCGCGAGCCGTGCGGCCTGCATTGCGTAGCCGCGGTCGCCAAGAGCGCTCATGATTTCCGCCGGCAACCCGCGGGTCGCGCCGGCATCGCGATAACGCATGACGCGGACGCTGCTGCCCTCGCCCGCGCTCAAGCTCTGAATGTCGATCCATTCGCCCGAGGGCGTCAACGCAAACAGTCCCGAAGTGATGCGCTGCAGACCGCCGGAGCAGATAGCCGCAGAATGAGTATACAAGCGGCGTCCGTCTGTGGACCACCTGGCGCTCTGCGTGCCACGGCAGCCCGATGCGGTGAAGTCGGCGTCGCGTCCTGTGGCGTCGATCTGCGAGCGCGACACGACCTTGCCGTCGGTCACGGTATTGAACTCCAAACCGTCGCCGATGGGCAGGACGCAAACTACCGGTGCTCCTGAGTTCACCGATGTACGGCTATCCGCGAAGCCTGGAATCGCGCGCCAACATCCGGTGAATGCATCAGAGCGTGCACGTAGGACCTGAGCGCTCGCGGTGTTCGTCATCGCTGCGCTCGCCCACGCGGCGGCGAGCACCACCAACGTCCGACGGACTGTCAACATGGAACGCCTCCGTATGAGAAACGTCATGATCAGAATCTGACGGTGAGTCCGAGCGTTGTAAACACTCCGGACAGGTCGAGACGATCGAACCCGGAAAAATCACTGCTGAGCGACCCCTTGGCGTACGTGTACCGCGCCGCGCCTGTGAGGGCGAACCGTGCATTGAGGGAGACATCCGCTCCCACGGCGGCGTTAGCGGTCGGGGCCCACCCGCTTGCTTCCGAGGTGGCGTTGAAGACGTCATTCGTCTTGTAATCCACGAAGTCGCCGTACTGTCGGAATTGGAACCAGGTGAACCCCCCACCGCCCTCCACCCACGGCGTGAAGCGGTTCGGAATCCACACGAACCGGCCGATCGAGCGGCCACGCGGGGTCAGATACGCGCGGACACTCGCCACCACCGGGACGCGGCGGAAATCCGTCGTTTGCCGGATGGGCTGGTTGTTCTGGTCCACGAGTCTCCGAAACTCCGACCGTGGCGACACGCCCGCATAGTCGGCTGATACCGAAAGGTCGAACTGTGGCGAGAGGCGGAGCGCCATCTCTGCGCCCGCCGTCGCGCCGCTGAAGCTGCTCTTCCCGAGCGTCAGCTGGTCGGTGGTGAAGGCGAAGAGATCGCTGGACGCGCTGGCGCCGGAGTACCCGCCCCTGATCGAGAAGCTGCCGGCCGGTTCGCTGAAGAGAAAGCCGTCGCCGGTGTTTCGCTGAGCGCTCGCCTCGTGAGCCATGCAGATCGCGAGCACCGCTACCAGTGTCCCGCCACGAGAGCCGAGCACGGGGAATGAAAGTGTCACGTGAGCCTTCCGGGTTGTTCGAAGCATGCTTTACCCCGCTGTGCGCCGGGTGTTCAATAACTAATGCGCCGCGGCTTTGTAGTCAATACTGCATACATATATATGCACACTTGCACGCCCCTCGCCGAACATCGCCGTGCCCCCGACGTCATCCGCCAAACGTCTGGTCGCTCTACGCACCCAAGGGGAATTCCACCGTACTTCCTTCCGCACAGGTGGCGGACTAGCATTCTCACTTCCCTCCGCCCACCAATTTGTCCATGCTCAGTTCGTCCTCCGTTGCATTCCTCAAGCGTCTTCTGGACGCACCTGCGCCGTCGGGGTTCGAGACGGCCGCTGCACGCGTCTGGCGCACCGAAGCCGAAGGTTTCGCCGACAGTCTCGTTGTGGACATCGCGGGCAACAGCATGGCGGAGGTGAACCCGGAGGGGGACGTCACCATCCTTCTCGACGGCCACATCGACGAGATCGGCGTCATCGTCCAGTACATCGATGACGACGGCTACATCTATATCGCGCCGATCGGCGGCTGGGACCCGCAGGTGCTCGTCGGTCAGCGCATCCGGTTCCTCGGCAACGACGGCGACGTGATCGGGGTGGTAGGCAAGAAACCCATACATTTGATGAAGGCGGAAGATCGTGAACACGCCAGCAAGTTCACGGACCTGTGGGTGGACATCGGTGCCGCCAAGCGCGATGAGGCGGAACTCCGCCTCAGTATCGGCGATCCAGGGGTACTGGATTCCCGCGCCCTCGACTTCCCGAACGACCGCATCGTCTCGCGTTCCATCGACGACCGCATCGGGGCGTTCATCGTACTTGAGGCCCTGCGGCGCTACGCGGCGAACCCGGGCACGGCCCGGGTCGTCGCTGCGGCCACCACGCAGGAGGAAATCGCATGGCACGGCGGCGGCGCACTCATCTGCGCCCACAAGGTGAATCCCCAGGTTGCTCTCGTGGTGGACGTCACCTTCGCCACCGACCATCCAAACATAGAAAAGAAGGAGATCGGCGAACACAAGATGGGCGGCGGTCCGATCATTAGCCGCGGCGCGCTCCTGTCACCCGTGGTGCACCGGATCCTGCGCGAGACTGCAAGAGCCCACGAGATCAAGCACGCGGTGCACGCCGTCGGCCGCGATACGTCCACCAATGCCGACGCGATTCACATCGCCCGGGAAGGCGTCGCCACCGGGCTGGTGTCGATACCAAACCGGTATATGCACTCGCCCAACGAAATGGTGTCGCTCGTTGACGTGGACAACGCCGCGACGCTGCTGGCAGAGTTCTGCCGCACGATCACCAGCGCCACCGACTTCACCGCGCGCTAGCCGGACCGTCCGATCCGCCGCTCGTCCGCGCTATTCGTCCCAGCGCGTAGGTGGCCGCATCACGGACATCCTGCTCCTTGTCGTTCCGAAGTGCGCGGAGCGCTTCCATCGCCTCGGCAGTCCGCGCCTCGCCCAGCCCCTGAATCGCGGCGATCCTGAAGGCGGTCGTCTTCTTCTTGAAGAGGCCGCGCGCCGGGTCGGACGCCTGGAGCAGTCGCTGCACGGCGTCCGGCGTCTTCAGCTTGCCGAGCGACAGGAGGAAGGCCGCCCGCACCTCCTCGTCCTTTTCGGCGTCGAGGGCGCGAATCAGCGTCGCGGCGGTGTGCAGGTCCTTTCGCGTCGCCATCGCTGCTGCAGCGTCGATCCGCGCCTGGGGCGTAGTGTCCTTCAGCGCGCCGTCGATGGCCAGCATCGCGCGGGGCGTTCCGAGGCGCATCAGTGCAGTACTGGCGGCACGACGTGCACGCTCGTCCTCGTGCGTGAGCATATCCGTCAGCGGGCCCTCCGCCTGCGGCACCTGCATTTCGCCGAGCAATTCCGCCGCGGTGCGCGCCACGAACCACCGCGAGTCCGCCAGCATGTGCACCAGCGTCGGTACGCCCGCCTTGAGTTCGCGCAGCGCGTCGAAGTACACGCGCCGGTCGCTCGTGTGCGACATCGCGGCAAGCTGTTCTACCAGGGCGTCCGCGCCATCCTCACCGGCGCGAACGAGGATGCTCATCAGTGCATCGCGCCCATCCGGCCGATGCGGCAGTTCGGTGGCGACCATCCGCAGGACGTTCGGCCTGGCCAGCTGTTTGAGCGTCGCGCTGAAGATGCGCTTGATCTCGAACTCGTCCGCCCGGGCCTCGCGTCGCCCCAGGTGAGAGAGAATGTTGCTCACGACGGTGGCCTTTCCTTCTCGCGCCGCATTCTCGGCGAGAAGCACGAGATCTTGGAGCAGATCGGCTAGCTCGTCCCCATCGACGGCGACATCCAATCTGACGAGGAGCTCGTCGGAGGTCTCCGTCGGCAGCCGGGCCGCCGCGAACTGCGCGAACAGGCCCGTGCGTCGCTCGCTCGGCCTCTCCCCCGACTTGGGAACGGCGGGCCACTGTCGCGGGGTCTCCCGCAGCTTCGCCTCGGCCAACGGATCATCGAAGACTTCTCCGAAGTCGAACTCCGAGATCGGATCGCTTGTGTGTGCCGTGGTTAGGACGGACGGAGCGTTTGCCGTCGATGCGCTGTCTGGTACGCGAGCGGCGAACCTGACGGTGGACGCCCCGAGCGCAAGACGTTTTGCTTCGGCGGCGGCTCCGCCGTCATTCAGTACCGGCATCCCGGCTAGAAGGCGCGCCACGCCGAGGACATCCGCGGGCAGCGCATCGCCGTCTACCGTAATGGCCGCCAATCCGTGCGCTCCCATCTGCGCCGCAACGTCTTCCGCACCCGCCAACGGCGTCGGCACCAGTTGGGCGTCGGTCGTCAGCAGTCCATCCCGCACCACGAGGGTCAGCGGTCCGGATCTGGAAATGGTGACCAGAGCACGAAGCTCCGCTTTCTGCTTGTCGATCTCACCCGGCTTTCGCATGATGAGCCAGACGAGCCGGGAGAAGTGGCGAGCGAAAGTTACGGAATGATCCATGTCCTCGTGGTCGCCCGCCGATGAGCGGGATCAGGAGACAACCTACGCAGAAGCGGGTCCATTCGCACGGCGCGGCAGAGCGCCCAGGACCCAGCTGACACCGATCCACGGGTCCGACTGGCATTCGCCATGACTTTGACGACCTGATGCGGACTCTCAAGTATCGTGCTCGCGCGCGTGTATCCACGCGATGTGCACGCTGTCTGCGACGGGAGCCGACCCAGGCGGCCCCTGGTAAGACGTGAGCCGCGATTTGTCCCGGGCCGACGAGTACGTTGTGACCGGCGCACATTTCGACCACCCTGTGCGGTCCACCATCCGCGCGCTCGATGCGGACGCTCGGGACGCTATTCGGCTGGGAGCGGACGACAACGTGTCCGGCTCGGCTGCGGTGTCGGAGATGGGCCCGCTGTCGTCGGCCCGCGACCGCCACGATGGAGCACGCACACCATCCCTCTGATCATGCGTCCTTATCCGCGAGGGGCAATTCCGATCCTTCACTTTTTCACGGGCATGCACGGGGACCACCACTCGGCCGGCGACGCCGACCGGATCAACGCGGCTGGCGAGGCGCGTGTGATTGCGATAGCAGAGCGCGTCGTGCGTGCGACTGCTGCTCGCTCCACGCGGTTGACGCTGCGAACGCTCTCGCGCCGGAATAGCTCGGCATGACGCTGACGTTGTGGTCCTCAGCGCATTACTCGTTTCCGCTGCCGCACGGCCATCGGTTCCCGGTGGCGAAGTACGCAATGCTCCGCGAGCGGGTCATCGCGAACGGAACCGCCTCTGCCGATCGCGTCATGGATCCTCCTCCCGCGACAGATGACGAGCTGCGACTCGTGCACTCGGCCGACTATGTCGCGCGGTTCAGCGATGGCGCGCTCTCACTGGCGGAGCAGCGGCTCATCGGCCTCCCCTGGTCGCCCGCACTGGTCGAGCGCTCGCGGCGCGCCGTAGGCGGCACACTGGCGGCGTCACGCCACGCGCTCGCGGATGGCATCGCGATGAACCTCGCCGGGGGGACGCATCACGCATTCCACGATCATGGTGAAGGGTTTTGCGTATACAACGATATTGCCGTCTCGATTCAGACGATGCGACGGGACGGCGCCATCCGACGAGCTGCGGTCATCGATCTCGACGTACATCAGGGGAACGGAACGCATGCCATCTTCGCCGACGACCACGAGGTGTACACGTTCAGCATGCACGGGGGCAGCAACTATCCGTTCCACAAGGTGCCCGGCACTCTGGATGTCGAACTCGCGGACGGAACCGGCGACGACGAATATCTGCGCATGCTGCGCGACGTACTTCCGCGAGTGATTGCCAAGGCGGCGCCGGACCTCGTGATTTATATTGCGGGCGCCGACCCGCACGAGCGAGACCGCCTGGGCCGGTTGTCCCTGACATTCGAAGGCTTGGCGAGCCGCGATGCATTCGTCATGGAGCAGTGTCGTGAGATCGGTCTGCCTATCGCGATCACGATTGGCGGCGGGTACGGACGCGACATCATGGACACCGTCACGGTGCACGCGAACACGGCTAGGATCGCGGCGAGTTTCTCTTGAATCGAGGATCGTGGCTCAGTGCCCGAGCTCCGCGATCCTCTTCTCGAGAAACCGCCGGTGCGGCGCCTGGGCCGTGAGTGCAAGCGCATTCGCGTACGCCGTGACCGCCTCGGTGCGGCGCCCGAGCCGCCGAAGTAAATCGGCTCTCGCTGCGTGAGCTAATTGATAGGACGTCAGCTCGCCGCGGGCGAATAGTCCATCGATGAGCGCGAGCCCCGCTGCGGGCCCGTCGCTCATTGCCACGGCCACGGCGCGATTGAGTTCGACTACCGGCGAGGCGTTCATTTCCATCAGCACGTCGTAGAGCCCCACGATCTGCCGCCAGTCCGTCCGGCCCGCACTGGGCGCCTCCGCATGCACGGCACCGATCGCCGCCTGCAGGGCATAGGACCCGTAGCGGTGGGAGGTCAGCGCGCGCTCGGTGCGTGCGACACCCTCGCGGATCTGGTCCGTGTCCCACAGCGCGCGGTCCTGCGCCTCGAGCAGCAGCGGCTCGCCACTGGTTGACACACGCGCCGCGCGCCGCGAGTCGTGCAGCAACATGAGCGCCAGTAGACCCTCCACTTCCGGCTCCGGCAGCAGGTCAAGGAGCAGCCGGCAGAGCCGAATCGCTTCTGCGCAGAGATCGCCGCGCGTGAGCGAGTCGCCCGAGCTTGCGGAGTAGCCCTCGTTGAAGATGAGGTAGAGCACCGCGAGCACCGTGTCGAGACGGCCCGGCAGGTCGCGCGCTGCCGGAATCTCGTAAGGAATCCGTGCGCAGCGGATCTTGTTCTTCGCGCGCACGATTCGCTGCGCCAGCGTGGGCGCGGGCATGAAGAAGGCGTGCGCAATCTCCTCCGTCGTCAGGCCCCCTACTGTGCGCAGGGTGAGCGCGACCTGGGCGTCGGGGGACAGCGCGGGATGGCAGCACGTGAAAATCAAGCGGAGGCGGTCTTCGCCGATCGCATCGTCCTCGTGATGATCCGCATC
The DNA here is from genome assembly GCA_025362035.1 of Gemmatimonadaceae bacterium. Classification (GTDB taxonomy): domain Bacteria; phylum Gemmatimonadota; class Gemmatimonadetes; order Gemmatimonadales; family Gemmatimonadaceae; genus AG11. The sequence continues at coordinate 134,762 of JANYIN010000074.1, forward strand.
AACCGTGGCGGAGGCAATCATGTCACGAGCGATTTCCTCCTGCTTTGCGTCGAAATTCGCGCGGCGTCGTGCCCGGTCGATTGCCTTGAACCGTCCCGCGCTCACCAGCCACGGAACGGGTTTGGCCGGAACGCCCGCACCTGGCCAGCGCTCGAGCGCGGCGACGAACGCGTCGTGCAGCGCCTCCTCGGCTGCGTCGAAGCTGCCGGTCAGACGGATGAGGGTCGCAAGAACGCGTCGTGAATGAGCGCGATACAGCTCGTCCACGGTCCGTTGCACGATGGTCAGCTCCTCGCTCATCGATCGTCGCGCTCCACAGCGCCTGTTGTGGCCGGGACGGCCGCTGCGTGTCGGAACGGACACACAGCGGCTCGTGGCGTGTACGTCTAACACTGCCGCTACATCTGGGCGATGGGCCGCACCTCGATCGATCCATCGCGCACCGCAGGGATACGCGCCGCTACCTGAATCGCGTCGTTTAGATCGCGCGCTTCGATCAGGTAGTAACCGCCGAGTTGTTCCTTGGTCTCGGCGAACGGACCGTCCGTGGTGCCGATGGACCCGTTGCGAACCCGCACAGTGGTGGCCGTGGCGGTCGGCTGCAAGGGATTGCCACCAATGTAGTGTCCGCTCGACTTGATGTCTTCGGTGAACGTGTAGTACTCGCCGTAGATCTTTCCCGATTCCTCCTTGCTCATCGTCTCCCAGCGCTTCTCTACGTCGTAAATCAGGCACAGGTATTTCATCGTCTCCTCGCGAGTGAGTGGGTTGCCTTCGACCAGTAATCGAACGAGAGAAGCAGGAATCGACAGCGCTCCCCGGTTCGACGTCGAAGCTAGGGGCAGCTGCGCCGCGCCATGCATTGTCCTTGGACGCGCTCTGCACCACGGAGAGGACCTCGCCGACCTTCAATATTCCCAAGTGATCCCTTCCCTCTCGAGACGCTCGAGGACATTCTGTCTCTGATGCCACCCATTCCCCCGCCCAGGGCGGACGGCTTTACCACGTCCACCGAGGTCCCGCTCTACTGGGCCGAGTACGGCGACGCGAGCGCGCCCCCGCTGCTGCTGCTCCATGGTGGTCCTGGCGCCAGTCACGAGTACCTGCTTCCGCAAATGCTCGAGCTGGCGCGCGATCATCGCGTGGTCTGCTACGATCAGCGCGGCGGCGGGCGTTCGCGACACGACGAGGATCGCGCCGAAATCGGCTGGCGTAACCAAGTGCACGATGCCGGCCTTGTCGCCACGGAGCTTTCTGTCCACCCGCTCACACTGGTGGGATACTCGTGGGGTGGGCTACTCGCCTTGCTGTATGCCATCGAGTGCAACGCTGGACGCGCGCAGCCCGTGCCCGCGGCCCTCGCCCTGGTGGACCCCGCTCCGATAACGAGCGCATTTCGCGAGTCGTTCGAGCTTGAGTTCGCGCGCCGACAATCCAGCCCCCACATTGCAGCGATGAGAGCGAAGTTGGCCGCATCCGGGCTGCGCGAGCGGGACGCGGATGCCTACCGGCAGCGCGCATTCGAGTTGAGCGTCGCCGGATATTTCGCCGATCCTCATCGCGCGGTCGACCTCACGCCATTTCGGGTGACGGGCCGCGTGCAGCAGTCTATCTGGAAGTCACTCGGCCAGTTCGACCTGGGCGAGTCGCTGCGAAGCGTTCACATCCCGTCCTTCGTCACACATGGCCGTCAGGATCCGATTCCCCTCGCGTCGTCTGAGACAGTCGCGCGTGCCCTGGACACGGAGTGCCTCGTCCTGGAAGACTGCGGGCACGTCCCCTATGTTGAACAACCTGCATCGCTCTTCCCGCCTCTGCTCGCGTTCCTGCGAGGCGCGGAAGCTCCGCTCCCCAACGTCTTCTAAGGGCGCCGTGGCCGACGAGACTATCCAACCACACATCACGACCCTCGACTACGACGGACGGTGCTTCAACGTGAGCTGTCGCGTGGCGTTCGACGGTATTGAGTACGTCGGTCGCTTGTATTTTGCCGACGAGTCGTGGGATGACGCGGGCTTGCCCGATCGCGGTGCGTTGCCGGGCCGCACGCGCGAGGAAGCGCTGGCCATGGCGCGGCGGCTCACGCCGCAGGACATGCTGCTGCGCTATCGGAGAGCCTTGGCGGAAAAGCGGCGATTCATCGGACTCCGCAAGGCGACGGACGAGATCCTCGGGAAGATCCGCTATCTGAACCAGGTCGCGATCTCGATGCGCGCCGGCATGCTCGATTCCGAAGGCGCCGCGGCGGAGATCGACCTCACGGAATCACAGTTGCACGAGATCATCGAGCGTCTACGCGCGTTCGCGGGGCACGAGGGATAGTCGATGCCCGCGCGAAAGGCCGCCTCGGGGGGGGCCGCACCGCAACAGTCTGGAAGACAACGGAAGCCGCCCGGCAGCCAGCCGGCGAAACGAAAGGTTTTTCGAGGCGCGGCACTCCGGCTGCAGGCCACCGTTGTTCTCGACCGGCTGCTCCGCGCGTATCCCCACGCGCACTGCGCGCTGGATTTCACGAACGCCTACGAGTTGCTCTGCGCCACGATTCTCAGCGCGCAGTGCACCGACAAGCGCGTGAACCTCGTCACGCCGGCACTGTTCCGGCGGTACCGGGACGCGTCCGCGCTGGCGTCGGCGAAGCCGGAGGACGTCGAAGCCATCATCAAGTCCGCCGGCTTCTTTCGCAGCAAGTCGAAAAGTCTCATTGGCATGGCTGCCGGCCTGGTCGAGCGGCATGACGGAGCCGTGCCCGCCGACATGGATGCGCTCGTGAAGCTTCCCGGGGTCGGACGCAAGACGGCCAACGTGATCCTCGGGAACGCCTTCGGCAGGAATGACGGTATCGTGGTCGATACGCACGTGACGCGGCTCAGTAATCGGCTGGGCCTCACCAGAGAAACGGACGCCGTCAAGATCGAACGCGATCTCCTGACACTCTTTCCGCAGCAGCACTGGACGATGATTTCCCATCTGCTGATCGAGCACGGTCGGCAGGTGTGCCTGGCGCGAACACCGCACTGCACCGACTGCGTGCTTGCCGACGTGTGTCCGTCCGCATTGGTGTGAGCGACTCCTTGCATCCAAGGCCATGACCGCTCGTACCTCGCGCGTCTCGACGCGCCTCGCCTTGTTCGCCCTGCTTGCGAATCTGTGTGGTTGCTCGCACGCCGCGCCCGAGCCGGAACCCGATCCTGAATTGGTGGCCGAGGTGCCGGTTCGCGTTGCTCCGCCCGATGGAGCTGTCGCGCCGGGCGACTGCCCCGAAGCATTGCGACGTGCCGCCGTCAGGAACGACCTGCCGGTGGATCGACTGGCATCGCCGGTAAGGATGATCCCGCCGCCGATTGCGCGGCGAGGCATGCCGGAGGCCGTGCGCCGAGCGAGGTACAACGAGGTGCGGGTAACGGTGCTGGTGGATACCCTCGGCAAGCCCGACATGACGACGTTCACCGTGGTCAAGACGTCGCATCCCTGGCTCGCCACGAGCGTGAAAGCGGCGGTGGCCAAGTGGACGTTTTCGCCTGCGCAGCTTGCGGGCTGCAAGGTGCCGCGACTGTGGCTGGGTGCGTACACGTCCGGAAAGACGCCAGAGCCGTGATCGGCCGCGGACCGGGCGGCTACCGGATCCGCAAAATCGAAATCCCGATGGCCGACGCCGGCGCGATCGCGCCGCCTCCCGCCTCATGAAGATCGAACAGTTGCGTGGGACTGGACCCGGCGCCTCCCACCTGTATGAGCATTGTGCCCCCGCCATTCAGCGTGACCGCACTGGTCGTGAACGGACCGAACGTGACACTGCGCAACGCGAGTGGCGACGCGGGCGGTCGCGACGAGATATCGGTGCTGTAGCCGAGGAATACCCCGGGCAGGCTCCAGCTCGCTTCGACGAACGGCGCGGACGCGTTGGGCAGGTCGTCTGCTGCAAGCATGAGCGAGAACTGCGAGAGCAGCTCTGGCCATGTCTTTCCCGCCGCGTTCGCCACGTTGTCAACGCCGTACTGCGTGAAGTTTCTGATGATCGAGTGCAGGAACGCGCCTTCATCCGCGCCGCCATATGTATCCACGAGCCAACGGGTAAACATCCACGAGCTTCCGTAGATGTCGTTATCGTCGGTACCGCTGAGGATGGTCTTGCTTTCGATGTTCTCGAGGTAGTCGGTGAGAAACGCAAAGTGATTGCCCATCACGTAGACGCCGCCTCCACATCTCGGCGTCGTCGGGCGGATTTCGCAGTCGAGCGTGCCGAAGTAACTCGCATTCGTACGCCAGTCGTTGCCGTGAATGACGCGTCCGTACATCTCGCTCGCGAGCTGTGCCGTCGCTTCCTCCAGCCACGTTTCCTCGTCGTTTGTGATGATCGGGGTCGCATTGCGCTCCGCGTTCGCCACGATGTGTTTCGACTCGTGAATGAGCGTGCCCGGCATTAGTCGCTTCCAGAGGGAGCGGCCGTCAAGCGAGGTGCTGGTGGGCGACGTATCCGTCACCGCGCGGGCATAGAATATCTCCTGCTGATTGCTGCCGTTCACCCGCGGGTCGGCGGCGGGCGAATAGAAGTCGCACGGCTGGACGAAGCCGAGCAGGTTGGAGGCCGCCTTGTTGACGCGCGGGGTAAACAACATCACGATCCGCCCGAGACGAGAGAGAGAATCGTCGTACGCGAGCGGATCCCCGAACTTCAACAGGATGGGCCACGACACCGTTTCATAGTCCTTCGCCAGCGCGACCATGTCCGCATCGACCTTGCCCGCCAGCGCGGACGCCGTGTCCTCCAGCACGATCGCCTTGGGTCCGACATACACGACCCGCGCCCCGATCAACGGGGAGCCGGCGGTCGTGCAGCTGTTGTAGTTGAATCTGATCGACGCGGTCGCACCCACAGTTTGCGGCACCGGCACTTGGGACTTCGACAACCCGGGGCGTCCCGGCACTAGCGACAGGTTCGGGCGCGATGACCTGAACCGGTTGGGCGGACCAAGTTGCCGCCTCAGCTGCTCGCCCTCCTGCAGACGTCGCAGATGTTCGCTCACTGCCACGGCGACCGCGGGGTCGACTGGATTCGGAGCTGCCGACGCCCGCGCCGGAGCCAGCGTCGGTCGAACCTGCTTACCGAGCTTCGCCGCCACGATGCCACCGCCGGATCCGGTGAGTTCAAAGGACGCGGTCTGGATGCGGTTCTTCCCGGCGTTGAACACGCTCACCAGGTAGGTGCCAGTGGCCGGGAGTTCGTTGCAGGCCACGTTTCCGGCCGCGGTCGCCATGAAGCTGGCGCCCACCGCCAGCGAGCGTTGCGTCGCCACGGCCAGCTGCTGCTTGATTCCCACCGTGCCCGCAACTGTGGTCAATTCGACGCTCACCGATTGCGTGCTCTGACAGGGGATGCCAGAGGTCGGCACCGTAAACGCGATCTGCGTGGTGGAGGCGGTCGTGAGGACGGCGGGCACACCAGCCACCCACACCACGTTGCTGGCTAGAGTGGCACCGAAATTCGTGCCCATCACCGTCGCCGTCGTACCAGGCGTGAGCGTCGACGGCGAAATTGAGTTGATGGACGCGAGTGCCGTGCCCGCTGGAGCAGCGACAGCGAGGCTCACCGTCGCGCTTACACCCTCGCTCACCGCGGTGATTGTGGTGCTTCCGCCACTCGACGTGGTCACCCGCCCGCTCGCGTCCACCCTGGCCACCCGTACGGAGCTCGAACTCCACGTCACGCTTCTGCCGGTCAAGCTGGCCCCATTCCTGTCTGTCAGGGCCGCAGTGATCGTGAATGCCTGACCGGCAACGATCCCAACAGGCACTCCACTCAGTGACACCGCTTTCACCGGCGGGGGAAAGACCGTGACGTTTGCCGAGCCCGACTTGCCGTCGACGGTAGCCGTGATCGTCGCGGTCCCGACGGACAGACCGGTCACCACGCCGGTTGCGGCGATGACCGGGGCGACGGCTGGATTCGACGAGCTCCACGTGGCCGACTTGCCTGAAACCAGCGCACTGAACTGGTCGCGAATTTCCGCGCTCAGCGTCGTCGTCGTGCCCTGCTCGATTGACGCGAGCGCGGGCGAAACGGAGATGAGCGTCACCACCGGGGTGGTGGGCCCGCCGGTGCCGGGTGAGGTGCCCGGGTCTCCGCCCCCGCATGCGAGCAGAAAGACGAGGGATGTGGTGCTTAGGGAGATGTGAGAGACGCGCATCGCTTCAGAATCCTGGAAGACCGTTCAAGAACTGACACGGGTGAACGGCGAGGCCCTCTACGACGCGACGTGCGCGCGGGCCCGCCCCATGACGCCGTGGGCTCGACGCACTATCTTTCGCCACTCACCCCGTACGGAGGCGCCGTTGAAGACAGCTACTTTCGAGACCAACCGCGGGACCATCACTGCGGAACTGTACGACACCGACGCCCCCAAGACTGTCGAAAACTTCGAGAAGCTCGCGAACGAAGGTTTTTACGATGGCGTAAAGTTCCATCGCGTGATTCCGGATTTCGTCGTGCAGGGGGGCGATCCCCTTTCCAAGGACCTCCCCGATGGTGATCCGCGCGTCGGCTCGGGCGGACCGGGGTGGAAGATCAAGTGCGAGACAGCTGGCAATCCTCGTAAGCACGAGGTCGGGGCACTTTCCATGGCCCATGCCGGAAAGGACACCGGCGGAAGCCAATTCTTCATGGTACTGTCCGAGGACAATACACGCCATCTGAACGGCGCCCATACTGTGTTCGGCAAGATCATCGGCGGAATAGACTTCATGAAGCAAATCAAGAAGAACGACGTCATGAACTCGGTGCGCGTCGTATGAGTGCATCCGGCCAGACTGACAAGTCCGCAGGATTCACCGGACTCATCCTCGGTGCGATAGCCATATTCGTCATTCTGTTCAGCATCGTGCGGATCACGAACGCCAGCTACGTCAGCGAAGGCGGGGAAAAGGCGACGGTGGAGACGCCGAAGTAGCCTGCCCCACTCGCGGCTTCTCGCAGGGTCAGGCCGAAGTATACAGTCGGTGCCTCCAGACAGGCCATCACCTTAGCGGTCGATGCCCGTGCCGAGCGCGCGCAGATAGCGCGCCGGTGCGTTCAGGAAATCGCGCGTCAGCGTCACAAATTCCAGTTCGTCGTAAGCTACGGCGACGGCGGGCGCCGTGTCGAAGCTGTAGATGGTCGCGCCGGGAAATGCTGTGAGAATCGGTGAATGCGTCGCAATGATGAACTGGGCATCCTGCGCAATCATGTCCTGGATCATCACCATCAACGCGAGTTGACTCTGCGGGCTCAACGGCGCCTCCGGCTCGTCGAGGAGATACAGTCCTCCCGGCACGAACCGGGATTCGAACAGCTTCAGAAAGCTTTGGCCGTGTGAGTTCGCATCGAGATTCGTGCCGTAGCGTCGCTCCATCTCGGCAAGCGACCTGCGTGCGGGCATCATGGCCAGCGCCTTCGCGCCAGCGGAGCGGTCCGCATACTCGAGGTCAAGGTCGGCGATCCGCTGCAGAAATTCGGCCCGCATGGTCGAGATTCGCTTGGCGAACCCGAAAAAGTCCTCGGCCCGCAGAAAGAATCCCTTATGTGTCCGTGTGGTCCAGACGAGACGCAGTGCATCGCCGAGCTCGCGTTGCGCGCCGAGTGTGACGTCTGCCGTCATGTCGGCGGAACCGACGGCCGGAAGACGCGCGGCCGTCGCGATGCCCTCCAGGAGAGTCGATTTCCCGGATCCGTTTTCACCAACGAAGAAGGTGACGGAGCTCGTGAACGGCAGGGACGCGAGCGCGCGGATCACCGCGACGGAGAAGGGGAACCTGGCGTCGTCCGCCGTCGCGTCTCGCGTGACCGCGCGAAGGAATGGCGCGGCGCTTTCGTGCGCTTCTCGCGCGGCGGGATTATGCTTCCGTGATCCTGCTCGACGTGGCATGCTGTAATCCTGTCGTGGTGACGATCCGTCCCGCAATTGGCCGCGTCCGAATTCGCCATCAACCATTGCCAGGCACATGCTCCCATCCCGCGACGACGCACTCGCTCTGGTCCACGAGTACACCGCCAGCGAATCCCTCCGCAAGCACATGCTCGCTGTGGAGGCCGCGATGCGCGCCTACGCGGAGCGCGGCGGCGAAGACGTGGAGCGATGGGGACTGGTTGGGCTGATCCACGACTTCGACTACGAGCGGTTTCCGAATGCAGCGCATTCAGCAACGGAGGAACATCCAGCCGAGGGGGTCCGGCTACTCCGAGCGCGAGGCTGGCCCGAGGACATTTTGGACGCCATTCTCGGCCACGCGCAGTATTCCGGCGTCCCGCGCGTGACGCCGATGGCGCGGACGCTCTTCGCGGTAGATGAGTTGACGGGGCTCATCACCGCCACCGCGCTGGTGAAGCCAACGCGCAGCGTGCACGAGGTAGATGTACGGTCGGTGCGGAAGCGCCTGAAGGACAAGGCCTTCGCTCGGGGCGTGAGCCGCGAGGACGTGATCCTTGGCGCGGAGGCGCTCGGAGTGGACCTGGACGAGCATATCGCGTTCGTCATCGGCGCCATGCAGCGTTCGGCGGCGGTGCTGGGCTTGGCGGGAACACCCACGGTGGACCTGACTGCCAATTCAACGCTGCACCCGGGGTAGCCGTAGAAGGGATGACGTCACCCCACCGCTGGAACCATGCTCGCGACCTCTTCGCCGTTGTTGTCGTATGCCGCGCCTTTGCCGGCTGAAGGCGTGATCTCGGAGCGCGCGATTGTGATTGCGGCGCAAGGTGGCTCGAACGACGCCTTTTCGGCGCTCGTTCGGATGCACCAGCGACGGGCGTACGCCATCGTTCGCGCGATCGTGCTGTCGCACGAAGACACGGAGGACGCCGTTCAAGAAGGGTTCTTGCACGCTCATCGTGCGCTCGACCGGTTTCGTCCCGACCAGCCATTCGGGGCGTGGCTCTACCGGATCATGGCGAATGCCGCGCTCGATCTGGTGCGACGCCGCAAGGTGCGCCTCGCGGAAGAGTTGTCGGAGACCGTACCGATGCCGTTCCGCGATCCGGCGGAGTCGGGCGAACTCCGCGAGCGGCTACAGCAGGCGCTTACGCATCTCACCGACCGCCAGCGCGCGGTCATCGTGATGCATGACGTGGAAGGGTTCACTCACGGCGAGATCGGGCGAACGCTCGGCATTCCGGAAGGAACGGCTCGTTCGGATCTTCATCATGCCCGCGCCGCGTTACGCAGGCTTCTGCAGAATCTTCGGAGTACATCATGACGCAAGACCGCTGGACATCCGGCGACGCCGACCTCACGAACGCACTTCGCGCGCTCTACGCGGCACCGGTGGAAGAGAACTACTGGGAGGCGCTCGAGGCGCGGATCATCGCGCACGTCGCGCGCGCCGACGAGCGCACCGTGTGGTGGGCGGAATTGGCGGAAATGGCCAGACCAGGTCTCGTTGCGGCGGCCGCGCTCATTCTCGCGGCGAGCCTCGCGCTGGTGCACTCGCGGCAGCTCGAGGTCCGCAGCGCGTACGCCGGCGTAATTTCTCCAGCGGCCCCGTCGGTGGAGCCCGCCGCTCGCGCGGCCTCCGTCGGCGATGGTGATGCCGCGATCCATTTCCTCATCTCGCGCTAGGTCCGCGAATGCAGAACCCTAAACAGCAAGCCATCGCGTTTCTACTCGGCGCTCTGTTGGTTGGTGGCGTTGTCGGTTTTGCCTCTGACCGCATGCTCCGCAAGGACGACTTCTCCATCGCGGCGCGGCGCAAGGCATTGTACGACGATCTGGCGCTTCAGCCGCCGCAGCGCGCCGCCGCCGACTCGCTGTTCGACGCGCGAAACTGCCAGTTCGACGCCGTCTTCAAGCCCCTCCAGCCCGCGCTGGATTCGATCAAGGCAAACACACGCACCCAACTGAACGCGCTACTCACGCCGGAACAACGGGTGCGGCTCGACGCGCGTCGCAAGGAAGAACAGGCCCGGCACGACGCCGAGCGGAAGCACATCAGGTCTGCCTGCCGCTAGGCGGTGGCGCGGTCGCCTACTTCACGGTGAACGTGAATGGCAACCGCACTATCGTGCGCGCGCTGCGGCCGGCCATTTCGCCCGGCGCGAAGCGATACCCCCCAATCGCATCGCGGACGCCACCGCCCTCGTCGTCGCGAACAAAGCGGTGTCCGCGTCGCTCCAACTGTTGATCCACCGGTCGGCGCCTTCCGGCTCGCTATGGTCCCTAGCGACCGGTCCCGGGAGGACTTCCACCTCCTGACTACCGCCATAACGGGCGTACAAAGATGAAGGGGCGCCGGCAATTGCCGGCGCCCCTTCCATCAACCGTCGGGAAAACTCAGGAATTGCGATCGATATGGGTTTCTGCCTCGCCGACCTTCCGCTGGGCCTTGCCCTCCATTTCCTTCGCCTTTCCCTTGACTTGCTCGCTCGTGTCGCCGGTCAGGCCGCCGGCAGCGTTGCGGAGCTTGCCTCCGACTTCCTTCGCCGCCCCCTTGACCTGGTTCTTCAGTCCGTCAGTTCCAAGATCGTCACTCACGCTGATATCCTCCGCTTCGGATGAATCGTCATTGGTCCCTTGCGACAGTCAACTAAGCAACCGACGTGCCGGACCTCAGCGGAGCGAACCCATCATCTGAAGTTGCGACACACTTGCTGCGCCGCTTTTTTCCTGACGGTACCCTGACCTGGAGAAAGATGGATCCGATCGAGCTGTCCAACTATGCCGGGCTCGGTGCGATTGGTACGATGACGCTGAACATTCTTCTCGGGCTTCTTATCTCGACGAAGTACAACCCCGTCCGTCAATGGCCGCACCGGCGGATCAACACAGTGCGAATCCACAACGTCACTGGCTACGTCGCGCTCGCGCTGGTCCTCGTGCACCCAGCGCTGTTGCTGCTTCAAAACCGCGTCGCATTTCACGTGCAGGATCTCTTCTACCCGCTCGCTGGCCCTAAGCAGCCGCTCGTGAACTCGGCGGGTGCTGCCGCCGCCTACCTGATTCTGCTCGTCGTCAGTACGTCGTACTTCCGTTTCGCGATCGGCCGGAGATGGTGGAAACGCATTCACTTCACGACGTATGCGCTCTTTCCGTTGTATGCCGTGCACGCGCTCCTGACCGACCCAGCGTTGAAGGACAATCCTGTCGACTGGCTGGACGGAGAAAAGGTGTTTGTGGAGCTGTGCGTGCTCGTCGTCGCGATCGCCATCGTCGCGCGCATGCGCGCTCGGTTCCAGCAAGAGGCGCCACGCATGCACCGGCCCAAGTCAGCCCGTGCCGCGTAGCGGAACAGTAGCCGTTGTTCGCTACCGCCTCATGGATGTATCTCATGGCGCTTCACCAGAGGCGCCGCGGGGGACGCGCGCGCAGGGCGAGCGCTTACGTCGGTGCCGATGCGTCGCGCAGCGACTTCTGGGCGGCCGTGAACCCACGAACTAATCGCGCGCTTTCTTACACCACCCCGCACTCGTAACACGCCCCTCAACCGACTAGACGATCACGTTCATCCGGATTCGTGGCAGGCTGCGAACGCGATCCATGAGTTCCGGCAATTCCATGCGGAGGCGCTCCATCTGTGGGCGGACGTTTTCCAGTTCCATCCGGATGCGCGGTTCGATCCGCTCGAGCTCTGGCCGGATAGCGTCCAGTTCCCGTTGCACCCGAGGACCGATCTCGTCCAGCTGCGGGCGGAGTTCCCTGAGCTGCACGCGTAGCTCGTTCATGCCCCAACGGAATTCCGGGCCGAGGTCCGCGCGGTCTACTTCCATTGGAGGCATTGGCGTCATGGCACGCATGGACGGCCGCGCAGGCATGGGCGGCATTGGTGGCATTGGTGGCATCATGCCGTTCAATCCGTCGCCGCTGAAGAACATGCCCTGGCCTCTCGGCAGGTCGCCGGCGCGAGCAACTTTCATGGTGACGTCGCGGAACCTGCCCTGCGAATACACCTTCAGCGTGACGTTATCGCCGGGCTTGAGTTGCGAAACCTCGCGCTGCAGCCGTTGCCCCTTCGCTTCGCCAAGGTAGCGGTCGCCGGCATCCTCTGCCGTGACCCTCAGGTTCACGCCGTTGATGGCGGCGATACGATTCCCTTCTTCCAAGGCGGCCCGGGCCGCCGGTGACGAATCCAGAACGCTCATCACCAGGACTCCGAGCGTGTCGCGACGGCTCCCCGAGCTTCCGATGCCCAGCCCCAACGTGGGCCGGTCGGCTCGATCGGACCGTGTGAACCAGCCGGTTTCCGTACGGCGGAACAGCGAATCCGAGTCGACCGTCTTGACCTTCATGTTCTGCACGCGGCCGTCGCGATAGACGCGCAATTCAACCTCGTCGCCGGGCTTTGCCTTGCCGAGCTCGCGGATGAGGCGTCGCGTCAGCGCGCTGGAGATGTCATGGTCCTCCACGTCTGCCGCATTCGCGCGGAGGCTCACGCCGTTAATCGCCGCCAAGCGGTTGCCCTCTTCAAGTCCAGCCTTTTCGGCCGGACTGTTCCTGGTGATCGACGTGACGAGCAGGCCCAGCGTGTCACGAAGGGTTCCGGAAGTAGAGGTACCGAGCCCGAGCGCGGCACGATGCTCCTGCTCGAGCTCCGCGTCCATCCGAACGCGGCGCGGCGACCCGCTGCGAGCTCGGATTTCGGTGGAGGCGCGCGGCGACTCTTGAGCGTGCGCCGAAGCCGCGAGGGCGCCGACGGCAAAGGCGACTGCAGTCAGATGCATGATTCGCATGGAGTGGTCCTCTGGTCCGAAGAAACTTTGTATTCTTCAGACACGGCAGGTGCGTTCAAAGGTTGCCTCCACTGGGCGGGCCTTTGACCACCCCTCCATATTCCGACCATGGCAACGATCATCCCTCCCGCACCACCGCAAGGCGAGCGCAGCGAGCCCGATCTCCACGCATTCGAACACCATTGGCAGGACGAGGCGGACGCCGCGTATCTCTACGGTCTGCTCGCGAACGCGGAACACGATCCGAACAAGAAGCATATCTACACTCGGCTCGCGGAAGTCGAACGCCGCCATCTGGACATCTGGGCCGGCCTGCTGGCCGCGCATGGGCGCGCCGTCGGCCCATTCAAGCCCGCCGCGCGCACTCGCCTGCTGGCGCTGCTCGGCAAGCAGTTCGGCCCGGACTTCCTTCTGCCCTTCCTCCTCGCGGAGGAAGGACGCGAGGTCAAGCAGTACCTCGACATGCATCGCATCACGCAGCTTGGAGTCGCGGGGCGTGATGAAGCGCTGCTGCTGGCCAGGGAATCCGCTGACCACGCCACCACACTGAACCAAGTGGCGGGACGAACGGGAGAGCCTTGGCACAAGACGGGCGCCGGTGGGTTCCTGCGCAACGTCGTCTATGGCTTCAACGACGGTCTCACAGCGAACTTCGGTCTGGTGGCCGGCGTCATCGGTGCCTCGGCATCGTCGCAGCATCACGCAGTGATCGTGGCCGGCGTGGCCGGCCTCATTGCTGACGCGCTGTCGATGGGTGCCAGCGGGTATCTCGCGGCGCAGAGCGAGCGCGAAGTATACCAACATGAGATCGCGATGGAGCGCGACGAAATCGCGCTGATGCCCGACATCGAGCGCGACGAGCTCGCCCTCATCTACGAGGCGAAGGGCATGGATGCCGAGTCGGCCTACCGGATTGCGACACAGGTGATGGCCGATCCGGAAAAGATGCTGGCGGAGCAGGTGCAGGAGGAGCTGGGGATCAGTGAATCAGCCACGTCGCCGATGCGCGAGGCGTGGATCACGGGGACGGCCACCGCCGTGGGCGCGCTCATTCCGGTGATGCCGTTCTTCCTCCTCACGGGCACAGCGGCGGTCGTCGTGTCGTTCACCCTCGCGATGCTCTCCCATTGGGTCGTCGGCGCGGCGCGCTCGGTGTTCACCGGACGCAGCGTGTTCCGCTCGGGAATGGACATGTTCGTCGTCGGGCTCGGCGTGGCGGTAGTGGGGTACTTCGTCGGCCAATGGATCGGCGGAATGCTCTGATCGCGCACGCGGCCCGTCTCCCTCCTAACCAGCCAATCATTCATGCGTCTGACCCCGCTTCTTCTCGGCCTCGCGCTTACTGTCATCGCCGGCAGCGCCTCTGCGCAGACCACGTCCGATCCTTTGCCGACACCGCCGCCCGCGCCGCGGACGCAGTCCGACATGTACTCCCCGCTGTACGGCGTCACGGCCGGCATTTCCATTCCGCTTGGCCGGCTCTCGGATGATCACCAGGCAGGGTACACCGTGGGCAGTCTGGTGGAGTACGCGGTGGCCGGCCAGCCGTACTCGCTGCGCGGAGAGGTCGCCTTTCAGCGGTTCCCGCAGAAGTCCGGCGCGACGAATGGCTACGACGCCAATCTCATTTCTCTCGGCTCCACCATTGTCTACCGGCTGCAGAAGTCCGCGACGCAGACATTCGTCGCCGGCGGCATCGCCATCTACAACGCCACGCGCGAAGGCACGCGCCCTGGTTTCAATTTCGGCACAGGGGTGGAGATTCCACTCACGGGCTTCACCGCCCTCGCCGAGGCGCGCGTGCACGTGATGCTGGCCGACGCCCGGCCCATCTTGTCGTTGCCGCTCTCGGTGGGCGTGCGGTTCTGACGGCCGACGCGCCTACGGCTTATAACACGATATTCAGCATCCGCCCCGGCACGAACACCACTTTTCGCGGCTGTCCGGTTACGAACTTCGTAATGTGCGGATCGGCCATCGCCGCCGTCATCGCGTCGCCCTGCGTCGCATCCTTGGCCAGAGAGACCGTGCCGCGCGTCTTTCCGTTCACCTGGACGGCCATCGTAATGCGATTCTCCACCGTGAGCGCTTCGTCGTACGTCGGCCAGCGCGAGTCGAACACGCTGCGAGTGTTCCCCAGCACCGACCACAGCTCCTCGGCGATGTGGGGCGCGAACGGGCTGACGAGTTGCACGAGGGGCCGTACTTCGTCGACGTGAGGGCGTCGCTCGCCGGAGCGCATCGTGTTCATATACTCCATCATCGCCGCGATCGCCGTGTTGTAGCTGAGCCGCGAAATGTCGTCGCCGACCTTCTTGATGGTCTGGTGCAGCTTGCGCTGCACGTCCACTTCGAGCGCGCCATCGGCGCGCGCGTCGTGCACCGAACGCCACAGGCGATCGAGGAATCGCTTGACGCCCGAGATGCCCTGGTCACGAAAATCGCCTCCTTCCTCGAACGGGCCCAGGAACATCAGGTACGTGCGGAACGTGTCCGCACCCCACTCATCGATGTAGAGATCGGGGTTGACCACGTTCCCCTTGCTCTTGGACATCTTCGCACCGTCGCGCACGATCATCCCGTGCGCTCGGAAGCGGCGGAACGGCTCCTCGAAGGCAAGCAGTCCCGCGTCGTGCAGCACCATCGTGACGAATCGTGAATACAGCAGGTGCAGCACGGCGTGTTCGTTTCCGCCAATGTAGCTGGCGACCGGCAGCCATTTCTTCGTGATCGTGTCGCTGAACGGGACGTCGGCCCGTCGCGAGCTCGGATAGCGCAGGAAATACCAGGAGCTGTCCAGAAACGTGTCGCTGACGTCCGTTTCGCGGCGCGCCGGACCACCGCACTGCGGACATGCGGTGTGATACCACTCCGCATGGCGCGCCAGCGGACTCACGCCCGAATCATCCGGTCGGAAGTCGTCGATCATCGGCAACAGCACCGGCAGCTGGGATTCGGGAACCGGCACGGTGCCGCACGCGTCGCAGTATACGATCGGGATGGGCGGACCCCAGTAGCGCTGACGAGAAATGCACCAGTCGTGCAGACGATAGTTGACCACCGGCGTGGCGGCATGGCGCGCCGACAATTCCGTGACGATCGCCGTCCGGCCCTCATCCACGGTCAGGCCATTGAACCGGCCCGAATTCACCAACCGGCAGCCCGCCGTCTCGGTGAAGGCCGCGTCCCCAAGCGGCAAATCCGCAGTGTGCTCCGGGCTGGCGATCACGCGGGTGATGGTCAGGTCGAACTTCTGCGCGAACTCGAAGTCGCGCTCGTCGTGCGCCGGCACGCCCATGATGGCGCCCGTGCCGTATTCCAGCAGGACGTAGTCGGCGATCCACACCGGAATGGCGTCGCCTGTGGCCGGGTTGGTGGCGTACGCGCCCGTGAAGACGCCGCTCTTTTCCTTGGTCGTCTTGCGCGTTACGAGGTCCTGCTTGGCCGCGTGCGCCACATACGCTGCGACATCATCGCGCTGCTCGTCGCCCGCGATGATCGAGACCAGCGGATGCTCGGGCGACAGCACCAGGTACGTCGCGCCGAACAGGGTGTCAGGCCGCGTCGTGAAGACGCGAACTTCCAGGGCGTTCGCGACGACCTCACCCGACGCGCCCGCGCTGGCCATCGCGCTGCCCCCGTACAACATCACGTCCTGAATGGGGAAGACGACCTCCGCTCCCTCGGACTTCCCGATCCAGTTGCGCTGGGCAGTCTTGGTGCTCTCCGACCAGTCGAGCCCGTCGAGGTTTGTCAGCAGTCGGTTGGCGTAGTCGGTGATACGGAAGAACCACTGCTCGAGAAAGCGCTGCTCGACCATCGTGCCGCAGCGCTCGCAGGCACCGGCGATCACCTGCTCGTTGGCGAGCACCGTCTTGTCCAGCGGGCACCAGTTCACGGCGGCTTTCTTCTTGTACGCCAGACCCTGCTTGTACAGCTGCAGAAAGACCCACTGCGTCCACTTGTAGTACGACGGATCCGTGGTGGACAGCTCGTGCGTCCAATCGATCATGAGGCCCACACGCTGTAGCTGACGCCGGAAGTTGTCGATGTTCCTGGGAATGAGCTCACCAGGATGGAGCCCCTGTTTGATCGCGAAATTCTCGGAGTGAATGCCGAATGCGTCGTAGCCTATGGGCTCGAAAGTCGTGTGCCCCTGCAGCCGCTGGAATCGTCCATAGATGTCGCTTCCCGTGAAAGCGAAGAGGTTGCCCACATGGAGCCCCTCCGCGCTGGGATAGGGAAACATCATCAGTGCGTAGAATGGATTTTCCCCGCGCGCCAGGTCAGGCGAGTTCGTGCCTTCGGCGTCCCAGTGAGCTTGCCACCGACGCTCCACGACGGCAGGGTCGTACCCGATCGGCGCATCGCCGACGGGGCGGGGTGGTGCGAGATCTGTCATGGTCAGACGGCTTGGCGCTTGGACCTCTGGCAGGGCAAGAGAGCACCTGCGGCCGCAGGAAGGTCGTTGTTCGCAATTTAGTACCGTGTGATGGGCATTCAAGCATGCCGCGAGGACGCGGTGTACGGCACTCTCACACGACACCACGCTTCTCAGCGCCACCCGTGACGCCCTGATGTCGTTTTTCTCGCTTGTGGCGCCGATTCAGGCGCGCTCGGCCCCATCGGTGCGCCGGCGCTTCGTCAGCCGCGCCGCGTTCACGGGCCTGGCGGTCGTCGGCGTGTACTGGTTCGCCGCACGACTGCTGATCCCGCCCGGTCCGGGGGTGGATACCGCCGTCGGGTTGGGCGTCGCCGCCCTTGTCGCGGTGGTGTCCGCCATCATTGCGGGAGCGGAGCGGTACCTGAACACAACGGTTTCGATCCCAGCCACGGAACTCGCCGAAGCCGCCGAAGGGGTGGCGGCGGGAGACTTCACCATCCAGCTTCGCCATGTCTCGTCCGACGATGAAATCGGGCGTCTCGGACGCGCCGTCGGGGCAATGATCCTCGAGTTGCGCCGCCTCGCCGAGGCGATCGCCACCTCGGCGCTCGAGACGAATGCCATGTCGTCGGAAATCACGGTCAGCTCCGAACAGATGGCGTCCACGGCCGGCGAGATCGCCAATACGGCCAGCGACCTGTCCGGGCAGGCGACCTCGATGGCCGAAACGATCGCGACGCTCGCGGGTTCGGCATCAGCGCTGCAGATGCTCGCGTTCAACCTGGATGACGGGGCCCGCGAAGGGGTGGCCCGCAACAGCGCGTTGCGCACGCTCGCGAGGGAGAATCGCGCCGGGCTGGACGCAAGCGCCGAGTCGCTGGTGACGCTTGCCGGGGACGTGAACGAGAGTGCGGCCGCGATCGTGGCGCTCGGCGAGGCAAGTGAAGAAGTCCGGTCGTTCGTCACTCTCGTGCGCAAGCTCGCACGCCAGTCCAAGTTGCTGGCGCTCAACGCGGCCATGGAGGCTGCCCGTGCGGGCGCACAGGGCGCCGGGTTCGCCGTGGTCGCGGGAGAGGTACGACGGCTCGCGGCGATGTCGTCGGACGCCGCCGACCACACCGAGTCCATCGTGAACAGCGTACTGAAAGGCATTTCCCATTCGCGCGAATCTTCGGAGCGTGCGGTGATCACGGCAGAGCACGTCCGGTTGGCCACGGCGCGAGCGACCGAATCCTTCACCGAGATCGAGCGAGCCGTAGCCGACGCGGAAGCGTGGACGACCGTCATCGAGCGCGCGTCCGCCGAGACGGGAGCGCTCGTGGGAGAAATGTCGGAACGCCTGGGGGTGCTGGCCGGCGGCACCGAGTCGTTCGCGGCAGCGATGCAGCAGGTGGCGGCGTCGAGTCAGGAGCAGAGCGCGAGCACGCAGGAGATCGCCGGATCGGCCAATGCGCTCGGCGCCGCTTCGGAACGACTATCGAAGCTGGTTGGTGGCATGAAGCATTCGTGAGGGCGCGCTTCGGCGCTGCGCGCCTCGCTTTTCAGCCCGCTTCGGCGCTCCGCCCCTCGCTTTTCAGCCCGGCCGCTGACGCGGCCTCTTCGGCCAACGTTGAGCGGTTAACGTCGGCGCCGAAGAGCGAGGCGGCGCAGCCGCCGATGCGGGCCGAATAGCCGAAGAGCGAGCCGCGCAGCGGCGAGCGGGCCGAAGAGCGTTGGCGCGTCAGCGCCGACGCGCGCCGTGCGTGCTCACTCCTTCGGTATCGACATCGTGCCCGAGATTGGCTTCCCCTTGGGGCGGTCGTCGCGCTTGTAGAGAAACGCCGACGGGATGCGTCGAGCCCCCTGCGCGTCGCAGACGACATAGCTGCTGCCCTCGTACGCGCAGGCGCCGGCGAAATCGCCCTTCTTGTTGATCGCGTAGAAGTTGAGATCGAAGTACGGGCGCCCGTTGTCGTCGAGCAGGCGTTTCTCCGTCATGGCGATCGTGCGCTCCATGACCTTCATGAGCGCCGCCTCCGGCGTCATGCCCATGCGCATGAACTCGACGGCCAGGAATGCGCCGCAGACCTTGATGTTGGCCTCGCCGCGCCCAGTCGATCCCGCCGCGCCGACGGTATTATCGCAATACTGTCCGGCGCCGATGATCGGACTGTCTCCCACGCGGCCGGGCACCTTCCACGACAGTCCGCTGGTGGTCGTGACGGATGCGATGTCACCGCTGGCCGTGACGGCATTCATGTTGATGGTGCCATAGGTGTGCGGCACGCCGTGCTCATCGTGGAAGACGTGCGTTCCGTTGTCCTCGCCATGGCGAAATGCCGGCGCCCGCATCGAGGTTCGCGGCGGCCGCGTTGGTGTGGCGATGCGGACGTCGCCGTGATAGTCGAGATACGGATCGTCGGCATTCAGGTTGGCACGCCAGCGAAGCCAGTCCTGACGGCTCTTATCGGTCAGCAGGTTCTGCGGCGTGAACCCCATCTCGATGGCGAACTTCCTGGCGCCGGCTCCCACCAGCATGATGTGGTCGGTGTAGTCCATCACCGCCTTCGCGACCAGGGACGGCGTGGCGATGTCCTCCAGCGCCGCAACGGCGCCGGCGCGCTTGGTTGGCCCGTGCATGACACTCGCGTCGAGCTGCACCACGCCGTCTGCATTTGGCAGCCCGCCCAATCCGACCGACTGGTCCGTGGGATCGAGCTCCTGGATGTTCACCCCGGCTATGGCGGCATCGAGCGGGTCGGCGTTCTGCTGCGTCATCAGGTCGTAGGCGACCTTGGCTCCGCGAATGCCGTTATCGCTCGTCACGATGGCCGGACGGCCAGCAAAGGCGGCTGACGGCGGCGTCGCGCGATCCACCACACGGATGAACGGCATGCCGTCAGCGCGGCGCGGCAGGATGAGTCCGGCGGCGGTGACGGCGCCGGCGCCAAGGAAGTCGCGGCGAGAAATGGGCATTGAAGTAGGCTGCTGGAGGTGTAAGGAGTTGGCTAATTACGGTTGTGCGCGGGTAATGCGCCAGAAGCGCGGGGCCTGACGGCTCTTGAGCCCGCTCGCCGCCGCGCGGCTCGCTTTTCGGCCCGGCCGCTGCCGCGGCCTCTTCAGCCAAACGCAGTCGCTGAAAAGCGAGGCGCGGAGCGCCGATGCGGGCCGAATAGCCGAAGAGCGAGCCGCGGAGCGGCGAGCGGGCTGAAAAGCGCGAGCAAGCCGCGAAGCGGCGGGGCGAGCCGCCGCGCAGCGGCGAGCGCGCCGAATAGCTAGTAGTATTTCCCCATGACATCTACCGCCACCACCGCCACACGCGACGAACTTCGCTCCCTCAGCTTTCTCGAGGGCCTGACCGACACCGCGGTCCATCAACTCGCGCGGCTCGTTCAGGCCGTCGAGTACGACGTGGACGCTCTGCTCTTCGAGGAAGGAGGGCCCCGAAACTTGCTCGCGCTCATCGTGTCCGGCGCCGTAGCCATCGAAAAGGGCAAGACCGCCGCCCACCCGGTGCGGCTCGCCACCTTTGGCGCCGGCCAGGCGGTGGGGGAAGGACTGCTGCTCGACGACTCGAACCACGGCACCACCGCCCGCGCCCTGGTGAAGACCCGCGCTTTCGTCCTCACGCTCAGCCAGGTGCAGGACATGCTCAAGGAGACGCCGACCCTGTACGCGGCGCTCGTGGCGCGCGCTGGCCGGTCGATCAAGCAGCGCCTCTCCGTGGTGGACGCCACGCTGGTCGGGCGCGGCCGTGCCCTTGGCTTTGGTGGCAGCCGGACCCGCAAGGAGCGTGACCTCCTCGGCGAGCGCGATGTACCCGACGACGCGTTGTACGGCATCCAGACGCTGCGCGCGATGGAGAACTTCGCGATCACCGGCATTCCGCTCCGCGAATTCCCGGCGCTCATCGAGGCGCTCGCCGCGGTAAAGGAGGCGGCGGCGCTGTCGAATGCGGAACTGGGGCTGCTGCCAGCCGAGGTCTCCGATGTCATTGTTCGGGCGGCGGCGGAGATCCGGTCGGGCCGACATCACGAGCATTTCATGGTGGACATGATTCAGGGTGGCGCGGGCACCTCCACCAACATGAACGCCAATGAAGTGATCGCCAATCGAGCGCTCGAGCTCTCGAACCAGGCGCGGGGCGACTACACGTTCGTCCATCCAAACAACCACGTGAACCTCAGCCAATCCACCAACGACGTGTATCCCACGGCGGTGAAGATTGCCCTGCACACCGCCATCGAGCAGCTCCGCACCGCCATGCGCGAGCTCGCGAACGCGTTCCTGGCCAAGGGCACGGAGTTCGCGCCATTCATCAAGATGGGCCGCACGCAGCTGCAGGACGCCGTGCCCATGACGCTGGGACAGGAGTTCACCGCATTCGGCCACACGATGCTGGAAGACGTCGATCGCCTCGGTGAGGCACAGGCGCTCATTCGCGAGATCAACATGGGTGCGACCGCGATCGGCACTGGCATCAACGCCCCGCGCGGCTACGCCGAGGCGGTGCGCGCGCATCTCTCCCGGATCACCGGCCTGTCGCTGATCACCGCCTTCGACCTGGTCGAAGCCACGTCCGACACCGGCGCGTTCGTGCAGCTCAGCGGCGTGCTGAAACGATGCGCCGTGAAGCTCTCCAAGATCTGCAACGACCTCCGGCTGCTCAGCTCCGGTCCGCGCGCTGGCTTCGGCGAGATCAATCTGCCGGCTATGCAGCCGGGCTCGTCGATCATGCCCGGCAAGGTGAACCCGGTCATCCCCGAGGTGGTGAATCAGGTCTGCTTCGACGTCATCGGCGGCGACATGACCGTCACCATGGCGGCCGAGGCCGGGCAGCTGCAGCTCAACGTGTTCGAACCCGTCATTGCATTCCGGCTGCTGGCGGGGCTGGGCGCGATGACCAATGCGTGCTCGGTGCTGCGGGAGCGATGCGTAAATGGGATCACGGCCAACCCCGATCGCATGCGCCAGTTCGTCGAGCAGTCGATCGGCATCGTCACGGCGCTCGTGCCGGTCATTGGCTACGAGGTCAGCACGGAGATCGCGCGCGAGGCACTCGCGACTGGGCGCGGCGTGTACGACCTCGTGATGGAGCGCGGGCTGCTCACGCGCGCGCAACTCGACCACGCGCTCGATCCGCAAGCGATGCTTCGATCGATGACCCCGCCGCTCGGGACGCCGCTGCAGCAGGAGTAGGCCGATGCCTCCGCGCCGCCGCAAACGCCTCGATCCCTTGCTGTTCGAGCTGCCCATGGCGCGAATTCGCGCCGGGGAGTTCACCGACGTCTACTTCAACCGGTCACGCGACGCGCTGCGCGCTGCGGGTCGCGACGCGCACGTTACATGGCAGGTATCCGTCAAGCGCGGCGGGTGGCTCGGCGGCATTGACGAGGCCGTTGCCCTGCTGAGGCTGGGCAGCGACGACTTTTCCGCCCTGGACGTGCACGCCCTGTACGAGGGCGATCGCGTCGAGCCCTGGGACACCGTCCTCCAGGTGGAAGGTGAATACGTCAACTTCGCCCACCTGGAGACGCTGATTCTCGGCACGCTGGGACGACGGACGCGGGTGTGCACCAACGTTCGCCTGCTCGTGGACGCGGCGCGGCCGAAGCCCATCTACTATTTCGGCGCTCGCAGCGACCATCCCCTGCTGCAACCCGGCGACGGTTTCAGCGCCCACGTTGGCGGCGCGGCGAACGTGTCCACCGACGCGCAGGGATCGTTCGCGGGCAAGAAGGGCGTGGGCACCATTCCGCACGCGCTGATCGCCGCGTGCGGAGGCAGCACCGTGGCGGCGGCGCTGGCGGTGGCGCATGTGCTTCCGCCGGACGTCCCGCTCGTCGCGCTGGTGGACTACGAGAACGATTCCGTGGCCACCAGTCTGGCGGTCGCGCGCGCGCTGGAAGGCCGCCTCTGGGGTGTGCGTCTGGATACGTCCGAGTTGATGGTGGACAAGTCCGTGCTGCCCCACATGGGCGCCTTCGTGCCGACCGGCGTCAACCCCGCGCTCGTCTGGAGTGTGCGCAACGCACTGGACGCAGAAGGCTTCGGCGACGTCCGGATCGTCGTGTCCGGCGGTGTCAACGTTGCGCGCATCCGTTCCTTCGCGGATGACGGGCTGCCGGTCGACGCCTATGGCGTCGGTGCCAGCGTCCACGATGGACGCTGGGATTTCACGGCTGACGTCGTCAGACTGTCCGGCGCCCCTCAGGCCAAAGCCGGGCGCGAACTGCGGCCCAACAGTAAACTTGAAAAGGTGAAGTAGCTCGCTCCGGACCAAACCGACGAGCCCAGGGGGGAGTGATGGCGGGGAAGAAGCTGGACGGTGCCGGCACCGAAAAGATGAAGACCATCGACGAGGCGACCATCCTGCTCCAGCGGCTGCATGGGCTTGTCGAGGGCTACGCGCTGGCGCTCAAGCAGAACAAGCCGACGTCGCTGTACGGCATGCAGGTCAAACGCGGCCTGTCGCCCCTGGTCGGACTGCTCAAGCCACAGTTCGGCTTGATCTCGGATCAGGTTGCCTCCCTCAACCTCGTTGCGACGCGCGGCGGCAGCGAACCCGCGAAAATCCGTATGCTTCGCGAAGGCGTGGGCTCCATCCGGCAGCAGCTCGAGATCGCTGTGGTGCGGATCAAGGACAATCACGCCGTGGAAGAAGAAGTCGTGCCGGGCGCGCGAAAACCGGGCGAGTAGCGGCGGCGCACGCACGTGATTGTGGGGAAAAATCCTACATGAAATCACGGGAAATGGCGCTCGCTTCGCGTTGCTTTCACCCATGGCGCCCGGTACTTTCCCTAGCTGTATGACCTCCGCACGAGCGCGACCAATGGGTGCGATCGCGCCACCCCCGATCCTGTCGGAACAAGGACATCGCATGCCCCTGCCACCCCGACTGCGCCGGCACCATGCCGCTGCGCTGCCGGCCCTTCTCGCGATTTTCATCGCTGGCTGCGCCAACGCAGACTATCCGAACTCCGTCTTTACCCGATTCACGGAGTTCAATCGCGACATCGGCTATCTGTTCAAGCTCCTGATCTACCTTGGCACCTTCGTCTTCATCTTCGTGGAGGGCATCCTGCTCTACACGATTTTCAAGTTCCGGCGCAAGAGCGATTCCGAGCGTCCCAAGCACGTACACGGGAACACCACGCTCGAGATTCTCTGGACGGCAATCCCGGCGGTAATTCTCGCCTTTATCGCGGTTCCCACCGTCCGCACGATCTTCAAGAGCCAGGCGGTCGCGAGCGCCGACGCCCTGCAGGTGGAAGTGATCGGACACCAGTGGTGGTGGGAATTCCGGTATCCGCAGTACCAGATCACCACGGCCAACGAGATCTACCTTCCCGTGGGCCGAAAGGTGAACTTCAAGTTGACCACGCAGGACGTGCTGCACTCGTTCTCCATTCCGCAGCTCGGCGGCAAGCGCGACCTGATCACGAACCACGTGAACTACCTGTGGTTCACGCCGGACTCGGTGGGAGAGGGTGCGTGGAACGGGTTCTGCGCCGAATTCTGCGGCACGTCGCACGGCAACATGCACTTCCGGGTGTTCACCGTGGCGCCGTCCAACTTCGAGGGCTGGGCGGCGAACCAGCAGAAAATGGCCGCGTTCGGCGCCGTGGCGCCCGCCGCCGCGTCCGTGGTTCCGGTTTCGACGCCCGATGGCACTGCCAGGGGCTCGGCGGTGGCACTTCCCGCTGCGACGGGAATCGCCGCGGCGACGCCAACGGTTCCGGTCGTGACCAATCCGACGCACCCGGCAGGCACCGCGGTGCCCGCCACATTCGTGTCCTTTCCGTACGACAAGCTGGGCGTGCACAACATCCCGCAGACGCCGCTCCCCGAGGGGCTCACGTTCAACGAGTCGCTCAAGGGCGATCCGCAACGCGGCCTCGACTTCATGACGAAGCAGATGGGCGGTGGCTGCGTCGGGTGCCACATGATCAACGGGAACCCGGTGATGCGGGGGGTGATCGGACCGAACCTCACCCACGTCGCGTCGCGCACCACCCTCGCGGGTGGCATCTACCCGAATGACGCAAAGCATCTGGCGCTCTGGGTCAAGAACGCGCGCTGGATGAAACCGGGCGTGATCATGCCCACGCTCGGCGCAGGGCAGTACGACCCCATCACCAAGACGTACATCCCCAAGACTGGCCTCAACGACCAGCAGATCGCTGACATCGTGGCCTACCTGCAAGCGCTCAAGTAACGCCGACCCCCGGAGATAAGGACGACATGGCAATTACAGCTACCGCCCCGGCCTACGCCCCGGTCGAGAGCTACGTCGGCGAGAGTGGCCTGTGGAGCTGGCTCACGACCGTCGATCACAAGCGGATCGGCACGCTTTATCTGTTCACCTCGCTTTTCTTCTTCGTCGTTGGCGGATTGGAAGCGGGGATGTTGCGCTGGCAGCTCGCCGGACCGAACAAGCACGTGCTCTCGGCCGAGTTGTACAATCAGATGTTCACGATGCACGGCACGACCATGATTTTCCTGGCGATCATGCCGCTGTCCGCTGCATTCTTCAACTACATCATTCCCCTGCAGATCGGCGCACGTGACGTCGCGTTTCCACGTCTCAACGCGTTCAGCTACTGGGTGTTTCTGTTCGGCGCGCTGTTCATGAATTTCTCCTGGCTCATCGGCGCGGCGCCCAACGGCGGGTGGTTCGGCTATGCGCCGCTCACCACCATGCAGTTTTCGCAGGGCTTGAACATCGACTTCTGGGTCATCGGTCTTCAGATCCTCGGCGTCAGTTCGCTCGCGGCGGCCTTCAACTTCATCACCACGATCATCAACATGCGTGCGCCGGGGATGAACCTGATGCGCATGCCGATGTTCACCTGGAATGCGTTCGTCGTGCAGTTCCTGCTCGTGTTGGCATTTCCCGTCATCACCATCGCGCTGGTGTTCCTGCAGTTCGACCGGTTTTTCGGCACGAACTTCTACACGATCGCCGCGGGGGCCGACCCGCTCCTCTGGCAGCATCTCTTCTGGATCTTCGGACACCCGGAGGTCTACATCCTGATCCTGCCCGCGTTCGGGCTGACTTCCGAGATCATCCCGACGTTTTCGCGCAAGCCGATCTTCGGATATCCGGTCATGGCGTACGCCACGATGCTCATCGCCTTCCTGGGCTTCGGCGTCTGGGCACACCACATGTTCGCGGTCGGCATGGGACCCATCGGCGATACCGTGTTCGGCGTCACCACGCTGCTGATCGCCATTCCCACTGGCGTGAAGATCTTCAACTGGATCTTCACGATGTGGGGGGGCTCGCTGCAGTTCACCACGGCCATGAAGTTCGCGATCGGGCTCGTTGGGCTCTTCACCATTGGCGGCATCTCCGGCGTGATGCACGCATCGCCGCCGGCCGACTTGCAGCAGACCGACACGTACTTCATCGTGGCCCACTTCCATTACGTGCTGTTCGGCGGGTCGATGATGGGCATCTTCGGTGGCATCTACTATTACTACCCGAAGATGACGGGCCGGCTGATGAGCGAGTCGCTCGGGTCCTGGAATTTCTGGCTCACCTTCATCGGCATGAATCTCACGTTTTTCCCGATGCACTTCTCGGGCTTGATGGGGATGCCGCGCCGCATCTACACCTACGACTCGGGCCAGGGTTGGGACGGCTTCAACCTCGCCAGCTCCATTGGCACGATCGTTCTCATGATCGGAGTGGCGCTTTTCCTGCACAATTTCTTTCGCAGCTTTCGCAGGGGTGCCATCGCCGGGAATGATCCCTGGGGCGCGGCGACGCTCGAGTGGTCCATCCCCTCGCCGCCGCCGGAGTACAACTTTGAGAGCATCCCGCGCGTGACCTCGCGCTCGCCGCTGTGGGACGTCAAGACGCCGACGCTCTCGGCTGAAGTCCCGCACACGAGCGGCGGCGATCAGCGGGTCAACGTCAGTTTCGCCGGGTCGCACGTGGGACATACCGACTCCGCGCCGCTGACCAGCGAACCGCGGCAACGCGCCGAATCGGGCATGCACATCGAACTGCCCACAGGCAAGTCCGCGCGGGAACTCGGCATTCCCATGCCGAATCCCTCGATCAAGCCACTGCTCTGCGCCGGTTCCATGGTCATCATGTTTTCCGGACTGCTGTTCATCCACAAGGACAACTTGCCGCTCGCCCTGGCCGTGATCATCGGAGGCGCCCTGTCCATGACCTTCTCACTCTATGCGTGGGTCCTCACCCCGCTGGAGGACGCTCACTAAATGGCACACGCCGCCGCCGTGCACAGCGCGCACGACACGCACGGACATCCGCCGACGTCAACGGGACTCGACAACAAGAAGATCGCCATCTGGGCCTTCATCGGCTCCGAGTGCATGCTCTTCGCGTCGCTGATCTCCACTTATCTGATCTACAAGGGCCGGAGCGTGGTCGGACCGTATCCGCACGACGCATGTCTGCCGCCGGCCTGCAGCACGCCCCTCAAGGCCATCCTGAACATTCCGGTCACCTCCGCCTCCACATTCGTGCTGCTCATGTCGTCGCTCGCCATGGTGTTGGCGCTGGCGGCGGTGGAAACGAAGGATCAGCCCAAACACACCACTGGTGAGCGCATCCTCGGCTCGTCCAAGCTGTGGCTGTGGATGACGGCGCTGCTCGGCGTCACGTTCCTGGGCTTCCAGGCGTTCGAATTCACGTCGTTCGTTCACGAAGGGTTGACGATCCGGACAAACCTGTTCGGCTCGTCGTTCTTCACGCTCACCGGCTTCCATGGTGCGCACGTGACGGCCGGGGTGCTGTGGCTGCTCACGCTGCTGGCCATCGACTATCGGCGGGGGCTCGGCCCGAAGGATGCCCTCAACGTGGACCTGGCCGCGCTCTATTGGCACTTCGTCGACGTCGTCTGGATCGCGATCTTCACGCTCGTCTACCTGATCAAGTAGGCCAACGACCATGGCACACGACCCCTCTCACGACGAGCACACGACCCACGTTGACCATGCCGCGATGGGCATGGTCAAGGAACATCCGACCTGGTCCACGTATTGGAAGGTCGCGGTGATCCTCACGCTGATCACGGTCGTGGAAGTCTGGATCTATTACGTCCCCAGCATCCGCGATTCACGCGCGTTCGTCCCGATGTTGCTCACGATGTCGGCGGTCAAGTTCGCGACCGTCGTCCTGTTCTACATGCATCTCCGCTACGACCACAGGCTGTTTCGCGTGCTGTTCACTGGACCGCTCATCATCGCGTCATTCACTATCGTGGGGCTGCTGTTCCTGTTCGGGCACCTGCGCATTGGAGCGGGAGCCACCTGATGTTCCCGCCGATGTCGCTGCTATTGCACCCGGCGGCACGCATCGCACTGTCCGAATTCACCGTTCACCCCAGTACGGTCGTTGGACTGGCCGCGCTCGGCGCGTCGTATCACTGGCGCGCGCGGCACGCGGCGGCGGAACAGGACACGCCCACCACCGGACAACGCGCCACGTTTTTCACCGCACTGGCGCTGATCTTCTTCTCGTTGAACGGCTGGCTGCACGACCTCAGCGACTACTATCTGTTCAGCGCGCACATGGTGCAGCACCTGATGCTGACCCTTGTCGCCCCGCCGCTGCTCATCATGGGGACGCCAGGCTGGATGCTGCGTCCCGCACTGCGATGGCGCGGAGTAGGACCCGTCGCCCGCTGGCTCACGGCGCCGACACGCTGCTTCGGCATCTTTAGCGTCGTCCTCGCCGTCTGGCACCTGCCGCCGGTCTACGACATGGCGATGCAGCATCACAACGTGCACATCGTGCAGCATCTCTGCTTCATGGCCGCGGCGACGCTCATGT
The DNA here is from genome assembly GCA_025362035.1 of Gemmatimonadaceae bacterium. Classification (GTDB taxonomy): domain Bacteria; phylum Gemmatimonadota; class Gemmatimonadetes; order Gemmatimonadales; family Gemmatimonadaceae; genus AG11. The sequence goes on from JANYIN010000074.1 coordinate 163,628, forward strand.
GGTGGCCTGTTCTGAGTCCCCTGCCCGAGCTGCCGAGGATCTCGTACCCGCTCCAGATGCTGTATCTCTTCCTGCTCAGCATCCCGATGTCGCTCATCGCCATCTGCATCGGGTACGCCGACCACATCCTCTATCCGGCGTACTCCAGCGCGCCCAGGCTGTGGGGCATCACCCCAATGGCGGACCAGTTCATCGGTGCGCTCATCATGTGGGTGCCGGGCGGGTTGTTCTTCTTTGCCATCATTTCGGTGGTGTTCTACCGATGGCAGCAGGTGGACGGTGACGAATCGCAGGCCGGGGCGCAGGTGGATTGGCACCCGGCGCGCTGAGCATGCACCGTTGCCGCTGCAGGACAGGAACCGGTCGACACAGCGTGTCGGCCGGTTCTGCCATGCGGCGCGGCCTCACTGCATCTCTCCCCCGCCTAGCGCGTAGTTCAGCTCGCCCTTCAATTCGGGGTGGGATCGCCACATGTAGGTGCCCATCACCAGCGCGGCGATCAGATTGCCCGTTGCCACCTGCGCCCACCCGAGCGCGCCCAGAAACGGCGACTCCTGCAACGCGGAACTCATGCCGTAGAAGCCGATCTCGAACACCACGAACAGCATCATCGCGCCCGCCAGCACGGTCGGCGCGGATTGCGCCCAGTACACGATCACCGAGACCAGGAGACCGGCGGCGATGAAGGCCAGAAAATGGAAGATGGTATAGGCGACCACGAACGTCACGGTTCCCTCCATGCCCGGCGGACCGAGTAGCCGGAGCAGACCGCGGCCCAGCGCCGCCGGAGTGGCAAATGCGTGGGCATACAACATATCGACGCCCAGGAACCACAACGCGACAGCGGTCGCCCCGATGACTCCAGCAACGACGCCGTCACGAACGAGCGAATGACGCATTCGAACCTCCCTCTTGGCGTGGTGTCTGACAGTGCTGCTATCCGACACGCGCGATCTCGCGCGGCTTCACCTGGGCGTTCGCAAGCAGGCTGCGCACCTGCCGTCCTTGAATGTGCGCGCCGCGGGCGGGTCCCGATAGAACGTTGCTTCGCCCGCCTCGACAAACCGGCACACTCGGGTTCTAGTTAGACAGACTCCATGAACTTCAGAATCGTTCCCGGTGGTTCCTCCCGGTCCGCGTCATCTTGCCGAGGTCGCTAGCATGACCACCACACTGCCGTCCATCCCACGATCGACCGTCTCGGCATTCCGCGATCCTGAGTCGCTGAAGCCGAATACGCGTGAGCGCCTGCTGTCGCTGGACGTCTTTCGGGGCCTCACGATTGCCGGCATGCTACTGGTCAACGATCCCGGGAGCTGGGAGCACATTTACGCGCCGCTCGAACATGCGCCGTGGAATGGCTGGACGCCCACCGATCTCATCTTCCCCTTCTTTCTCTTCATCGCCGGCATCACGACCCATCTGTCACTGTCGGCGCGACGCGCGCGCGGAGACAGCGAGCGGGCGATTCGTAACCAGATCATTCGACGGGGAGCGCTGATCTTCCTTTTCGGATTTCTCGTCAACGGGTTTCCGTATTTCACCTGGGGTGACGTGGCCGGTATTACGGATCCGACCTTTCTGCAGCGGGTTGGCGACCGGCTGCTTCACTGGCGCATCATGGGCGTGCTGCAGCGGATCGGTCTCGCCTACCTCTGCGCGGCGTTGCTCACCTTTCGCACGTCGTTGCGCCAGCAGGTGCTGACGATCGCCGGCCTGCTGTTCGGCTACTGGATGGTCATGACCGTCCTGCCCGTGCCCGGCGAAGGAACCATTGGCGCGCTCCTGCTGGACTTCCCCGCGCGGACGATGGCGGCATGGACCGACCGCATGGTCCTGGACTGGTCACGGTGGGGCCTTGGCAACCACCTCTGGGTTTCCAGCCGGACGTGGGACCCCGAAGGGATTCTCTCCACCGTGCCCGCCATCGCGACGTGCATGCTCGGAAACCTTGCCGGACGGTGGATCGCGCAGCGCGCGCCGCTCAGCGAGCGCCTGGCGGGGCTCTCCGCTGGCGGCGCCTTGTTGATGATGACCGGTCTGATGTGGCACTGGGTGTTCCCTATCAACAAGAGCCTGTGGACCAGTTCTTACGTGCTCTTTTGCGGCGGCATGGCGGCGCTCACGCTCGCGACGGTCATGTGGATCGTGGATTTTCAGAAGATCCGTGGATGGACGAAGCCGTTTGTGGTCTACGGCCTGAACCCCACGATCGCGTTCGTGGGCTCCGGCATCATGGCGCGCTGCATCTACTCGATCTTCACGGTGACCGTGGGGGGAACGAGGGTATCGCTCGAGGAAGGGATCTATCAGACGTTCTTCGCGTCCTGGCTCGCGCCGATCAATGCCTCGTTGGCGTTCGCGCTGTCGTTCGTCCTCTTGTGGTACGGGATCCTGCTCGTCCTCTACCGGCGGAACATCATTCTCAAGGTCTAGCGGCACGCGCCGCGGTCATGGGGCTAGATTCTGCGTACCAGTCTTTCTTCGCTGGAACGCGAGTTGCCTTCTCTGACAGCAATGTCCCATACAGTTTCCTGGTTGCGCGCGCTCGCGGTCGCAACCCCCGTCGTCATCGCGCTTTCCACCGCGACCTTCGTTGACGCGTCGGCCGCCGCTTTTGCGCCCGCTACGGGCGGGTTCGCGGCGCTCGCGCAGTCGCCCGCCGTCCGAAAAGGCGGCAAGCGCGCGCGCGGCAAGAAGCCGGTCCGCCGAAAAACGGTAGCGCGCAACGCGCGGGTGGCCACGGCCTCCACGGCGTGGACCTCGCCGCGCGGCGCGCCGGCGCTGGCGGCCGACCTTGGCGAGATGATCAGCCATCGCGTGCGCAGCGGCACGTTCGGCGCGATGGTGGTATCGCTCACGCGCGGCGACACGCTGTTCGCCAAGAACGGCGGCGAGATGATGCAGCCGGCCTCCACGATGAAGCTGTTTTCGACCGCCGTCGCGCTCGATCGCTTCGGACCGGAATTCAGCTTCTCCACCGAAGTGCTCCGCGACGGGGCTCTCACGCCCGATGGCAAGCTGCAGGGCAACCTGTACCTGCGAGGCGAGGGCGATCCATCCATGTCGGCCCGGTTCTTCAAGGACCCGAACCTGCCGATGGCCACGCTCGCCCGTTCCATCGCCGCCGCCGGCGTCAAGAACGTAAGCGGCGACCTGGTGTACGACGCGTCCGCGTTCGACGACCGCAAGATCCCGGAGGGCTGGAAGACCAGCTATCTCGGCGCTTCGTACGCCGCGCGGGTGTCGGCGCTGTCGCTCAACGAGAACCTTGTGTGGGTCGTCGTCAGTCCCGCCGGCAAGACCGCGCAAGTGACCCTGGAGCCAGTGACGACCACCATTCCGGTCCGCAGCAATGTGCGAATCGTCGGGGGGCGGCGCGGGCGGATCAGTGCGCGTCGTGCCGCGGATGGCGGTATCGACGTGGCCGGCACCATCGGTTCGCTGAGTGGCCCCCTGCGTTATTCCCTCGTGGTCGAGGATCCCGCGCTGTTCGCCGTTGGGGCGCTGCGCGCCGCGCTGCAGAACGTGGGAGTGAGCTTCGACGGCACCATCCGCTCGGCGCGCACGCCGGCAACGGCCGTGAAGGTCGCGAGCTTCTCCTCGCCGCCGCTGTCACAGATCGTCTCCGAGATGAATCGCGAAAGCATCAACATCGTGGCGGAACTCCTCTTCCGTGACGCTGCTCGGGCCTCGACACCCGATGGCACCAGTTCGGCCGACCGCGGGCTCGCCCACCTGCGCGATTTCCTCAGCAGGAAGGTGGGCGCCGATCCGCAGGCCATTCGGGTCTACGACGGCTCCGGGCTCTCGACGCTGGACTTTCTCACGCCGCGCACGATGGTTCAGCTGCTCAGCTACGCGCACAAGGGTCCATGGTCGTCCGCATTCCATGGTTCACTTCCGGTTGCTGGCGAATCGGAATTGCTCCGACGGCGCATGCGCGGCACACCCGCCGAGGGGAACCTCCACGCAAAGACCGGCACGACCAACACTGTCATCGGGTTGGGTGGGTACGTGACCGCCAAGGACGGCGAGATCGTCGCCTTTTCGTTCCTGTACAACGGGAACGACCGCTGGAACGCCAAGGCGACGATGGATGCGATGGGCGCCACCCTCGCGAATTTCGTCCGCGAGTAGCGGCGGCCTTCACTCGAGCGGCGCTCCCGGCGTGGCTCGTTACGAGCTGGACTCCCGCACGTCCATGCCGCGCCGCCGCAGCTCCGCGATGTAGGACTCGGCGGGAATGCACTCGTCGGGCGTCCACACGCCCGGCGGTGTGACCCGCCCGGTGGCCTGCATCTGGCCGGTGATCGATAGCGAGTACCCCGTGGTTCGCATCATCGCACTGATGCCCCGCGTGTCGTCATAGCGATCGATCAGATCGAACTGCCGAACGGCGGGAGCGCCGGCGCTCGTCCCGGCAACGGTAACCCGCAACGCCAGCAGGTCCCTGCCCTTGGGTTTGTTGAGCTTCGGCCCCACCACGCTGACGAACACGTCACGCGGAATGACCTTCATTCCCTTCACGTCCACCGGCTCCTTATCGAGCAGCCCCAGGGAGCGAATCGTCTCCATGATCTCGGCATGGCCGGGATAGCGGAGCGTCT
>JANYIN010000090.1 GCA_025362035.1 Gemmatimonadaceae bacterium
CGGCGTGCCAGGTGCTGTCGTTCATGTAAACGGTGGCGAGCCGCGCCCGCTTCGACGCCGGCAGGAAGAAGTATGTGTCCCGCATCCCGAGCGGCGCCGTGATGCGCGCACGAACGAATTCGTCAAGCGCCTGACCCGAGGCGCGCTCCACCACGCAACCCAGAATGTCGATGTTGTAGCCGTAGACCCACGCGTCGCCGGGCTGTGCCACGAACGGCAGGCTCGCCAGCCGCTCCATACTGGTGCAGATCGGCTCGTCCTTGTCCGCCGTGTACCAGCCCCAGCCCGCGGCCGGTCCCAGTCCCTGCGCCGCATAGCGCTGCGCCACGAGTCCATCGGTGCCGTACGAAATGCCGGCGGTATGCGTGAGCAGGTCCTTGATGGTGATCTGGCGCTTCGCCGGCACCGACGTACGCCCGCTGTCGGCGCGTGATGCAACCGACGTCGTCGCGAATGCCGGGATGAACCGGCTCACGGGATCGCTCAGCGCGATCTTCCCCTCCTCGACGAGCATCAGGACCGCGGTACTCGTGATGGCCTTGGACTGCGACGCGATCCGGAAGATCACGTCCGACGTCATGCGACGCCCGCCCTCCCTGTCCGCCCAACCGACTGCACGAGTATAGGCCACCTTTCCGTCGCGCAGCACGAGCCCCACCGCGCCCGCGACACGGTTCGAGTCGACGTACTGCTGCATGAACCGGTCGATGCGGGCAAGCCGGTCGGGAGAGAAACCAAGAGCGTCGGTAACCGGCCCCTTTTGGGCGACGGCAATGCCCGGCAGCGCCGCCACCAGCGCGAGAATCACTACGGGGCGAACCATGCGGCGTCTCATCAGAGGCTCACGCCCGCATGTAATCTGGCCGCCATTGCTTGACCATCTTCTTGATCTCCCCCCGCTCCGTGATACGATCGGCGAGCACTCTTCGGCACAGGTCGGGCAATTCCGCGTCGGAGGCGAAGCGCAGCGCCACCAACTGACTGGGGGTGAACTCGTCCATTCTCGCCAGGAGGTCCGCAGGAAGCAGCCGAGCGAAACGCAGCTGCTCCTCGAGACGGATCACCCGATCCTGCACCGCCACAGAAAATGCACGAGTGTACCAGAAAAGGCCCATCAGGCAGAGCGCGATCACGACGAGATCGACCGCGGCGCCGGTTCGATTGAAGTACAGGTGCCTCAGCGACCAGACCAGATTCGCCATGACGAGCGCGCCCGTGAAGAAGTGAAAGCCGGGCACGTAGCGCGAATGGTTCGCCAAATTCTGGGGCTTCGTGGACGGACTCATATCGTTCCTCCGGAAGACTGGCGTGAACAGATCATCCTGCGGGGAACCGGCTCGATGTGAAGGGGCTCGCCGCACCGCAGGTCGAATATGGCGCACGGGTGGCAGTTCCGGATGGGGTCGGTGCCGCGTCCACCCCTGGCCGATCCCGAAATCGCACTTCCTCACCACGCACCCTCCTCCACTCAAAAACTCGCCCTTGACATTCGCCGTAGACTGTTGAAATATCAACATAGTTGATTTTTCAACAGAGACAGGTACCCATGTCCTCTTCCGTGATGACTGAGACTCCCGAATCGGCCACCCTCTCCCGCCGCGAACGGCAGGTGATGGACATTCTCTACCGCTGCGGCGAAGCGACGGTAGCCGAAATCATGGCCGAACTGCCGGATCCGCCAACCTACTCCGCCGTGCGCAGCGTCCTGCGCATTCTCGGCGAGAAGAGCCTGATCCGCTACAAGGAAGACGGCCCGCGCTACGTCTACTTTCCGGCCAGGGATACCGAAGAGGCCCGCGACGACGTACTCGCGCACGTCGTTCGTACCTACTTCGCCGGATCGCCGGAACAGGCATTCACCGCGCTCCTCCGCATGTCGGATGTGGACATGAAGGACGCCGACATCCAGCGGCTTCGCGACACGATTCGCCGCGCACGGCAGAGAGGGAGATGACCATGTTCGCGCACCTCGTCTCGGCCGTCGCTACGCTTCCCGGCTGGAACCTTTCCCTTCTGGCATTCATCGCAAAGGCAACGATCATCCTCATCGCGGCGCTCGCCATTACGCGCACGATGCAACACGCGTCGGCGGGTGCCCGCCATCTGGTGTGGCTGGTGACGCTGGGCACGTTGATGCTCGTGCCGGTGCTGGCCGCGTGGGCACCGCTGCGCATCGCGATCCTTGCCGCACCCTTGGAGGAGCCGGCGCTGGCTGCCGCCGACAGACCGATAGACGCGCGGTTCGAACAGCCGACCGCCGACACGGACGTGCGCGGGGACGGTTCCCATCTGGCTGCACCGGCAGCGGCGCCAAGCGCCATCGATCGCCTCCGCACGCGCATGGACGAAATGAGCGGGTTTTCCATCGTGCTCGCAATCTGGGCCGCGGTCGTGCTGTGCATCGTGATGTCACTTGCCTGGGCCGGTTACGCGGTCCGCAGAATCGTGCGCCAAGCCCGCCCGCTGGAATCGCCGGACTGGGTGAATCCGCTGTTCGAGATTGCCGATCGACTAGGACTCGATGAAGCGCCGCGGCTGTTGCAGAGCGACACGATGAAGATGCCATTTGCGTGCGGCGTGTTGAGGCCGACGATCATCCTGCCTGCGGAAGCGGAGCAGTGGACCCTGGATCGCCGTCGCGCCGTACTGCTGCACGAGTTGGCGCACGTGCGTCGCCGCGACCTGCTCGGCCATACGCTGGGCCGTCTGGCCTGCGCCGTGTACTGGTTCCATCCACTCGTGTGGACGGCGGCAAAGCAACTGCGCAACGAAAGCGAACGAGCCTGCGACGATCTTGCGCTGTCCTGCGGAACCCGCGCCACGGACTACGCTGAGCACCTGCTGGACATCGTGACGTCGGTGCGCGGCGACGCGACGCCACTCGTTGCACTGGCGATGGCGCGCCGTAAGGAGTTCGAGGGCCGTATGCTCGCCATCCTCGATCCGGAACTGCGCCGTTCTGCGCCAGGCAAAAAGCAGTCGGCGGCGCTGGCGGGAACGTTCGTACTGATTTCCCTGACGGTCGCGGCAGCCGCGCCGGTGCGTCGGGCGGCGCCGCCGGATGCGCTGCCGACGACGGCGCTCGTAACTCAGTCGAGTGATACCACCGGGCGGCCGCTGCCCCCGGCGGTGAGGATGCGTGTGGAGAAGGCGTATCCCGATTCCGGTGAGCCCGGGGTGATCGATGTGGTGCTCGGCAAGTCGGTCTCGACGCGGACCGCCATGATCACCTCGAAGTCGACTTCGACGCACACGATGGCCTCGATGACGCATACGGACGCCCGCTCCAGTTCCAGTTCCGCCGCGGAAGCGCCGGCCGAAGGTCGCGCAGAACCGCGTCCGAATGCGACGCCCGATCCGCTCGCCTCGGCCATCGTGAACGTCCGTACCAGTAGCGAGATCGCGCTCGCGGAACTTGCGAAGGCCGGCATCCACGTGGGTCTGAATGCGGCATCGTCGGTACTGTCGGGACTTGGACAGTCGCTCGAGCCGAGGGGTGGGAGGAGCGAAAAAGGCTCCAAGGGTGGCAAGAGTTCCGACGACCGTCCGGCGTTGCTTGCGAAGGTGCTGCGGACGGACAGCAGCGCATCCCTGCGACGCATCGCCGCGTGGGGTCTACAGGAATACGCGGATTCACCCGTGGCAGCCGTCGCGCTGGCGACGGCCCTGCGGCATGACTCGGACGCCACGGTTCGCGAGATGGCCGCCTGGGCACTGGGCAGCGGGGATGATGGCTCGGCCGCGTCCGTCTCGGCGCTCTCGTCGGCATTGAAGAGCGACGCGAGTGAAAAGGTGCGGGCAACATCAGCATGGGCGCTGGGAAACACCGGCGAGCAGTCCGCGGCGGATGCGCTCACCTCCGCGCTTGCGGACGCAAGCGTCGAAGTCCGCACGCGCGCCGCGTGGGCGCTTGGAAACGTCGAGCCGAGGCAGGCGCCCAAGGCGCTGGTGGCACTGCTGGGGGACAAGGATTCCCGCACTCGCTTGTTAGCCGCGTGGGCCCTGTTCCGGATCGAGGATCCGTCCACCGCCGGTGCGCTTCAGGCAGCACTCAAAACGGAGCAGAACCAGGAGCTCCAGATCGCCTACATTCGCGCGCTCGGCGCAATGGGCGAAAAGTCTGTGGACGTCCTGAGTGCCTTGCTCGAGTCATCGGACCCGAAGGTGAAAGCGATGGCGGTTCGCGCCCTCGCCGGAGGTAATGCGGCTGGGCCGTGGCCGTGGCCGTGGCCGAGCCCGCGTCCGTTCCCCTGATCGAGTGGTAACGGGCAGCCGCGTCTGCGGGTGCCCGTTTCTTTGAACGATAGTGCTGATTTTTCACCCTTCATCATGGTGCTCATCATGGGCATCGCACGAGGACCAATCATGCAACGAACCTTTGCGGTGATCGCGGTCGCGACACTGATTTCGATGAAGGCCGCGGGCGCGGCGATGGTTGTCGAGGATGCGGGCGTCGCGCCGCGAGCGTCGCTCGACGTGGCGACGTTGCTCAGCGCCGCGCGTGGCGCGCCACCACTCATCTGCGCCATGGCGGCGGCGTCCGTGCGCGGGTGGGGGTGGAACAACTGGTCCGACGCGCCAGCGACACCGCTGGGGGCAGTGGCGTCCGTGCGCGATGCGGCCCGAAACGAGCCGTTACCCGCGGCGGACATCGATCTGCTGTTGTCGGCACTCGCGTCGGACGACGCGTGCGTACGCGAGTTGTCCATACGAGTGCTGGGTGGTCAGAAGGGAGATCGGGTGTCGAGCGCGCTGATGTCACGCCTGAGTGCCGACGATGCGTCGATGCGCGAGCTGGCGGCGTTCGGGCTCGGCATGCTGCAGCCCGCCACTGCAGTCGATCCACTGATCAAGGTGTTGCGCGACCCCTCCGCTGGCGTGCGCGCCAACGCCGCCTGGGCGCTGGGGCATCTCGAAAGCGGTCGCGCGCTCGTGACCTTGGTCGCGCTGTTTCACGACGACGCCGAAAAGGTGCGGGAGGCCGCGGTGGTGGCGGCGGGCCGCATCGATTCGACGAGCAGCATCGCCGCCCTGATGCGCGTGCTGCAGCAGGACGAGTCGCCGGCAGTGCGGCGCGTGGCAGCCTGGGCGTTGGGGCAAAAGGAAGCGCGCGAGGCATCGGAGGTTCTTGCCGCCTCCCTTGGAAAGGAAAGCGATCCACGCGTGCGCGAAATGATCGCGTGGGCCATCGGCAACTCCGGTGGGGGCGGCGCGACTTCCGCGCTCACGAGTGCATTGCGTCGTGATGCCGACGACACGGTACGCGAAAGCGCTGCGTGGGCGCTGGCGGAAATCGGCGATCGCTCGGCGGTCGATTTACTGGGGGAGGTGGCGGCGAACGATAAGAGCTCCCGGGTGCGAGGGACGGCGGCGTGGGCGATCGGGCAGCTTCAAGGGAACGGCACGAAGGCATCTGCCGGCCTGCTTCGCGAGCTCAAGGACGAAAACGACGACTCGCGTCTCAAGGCCGCGTGGGCACTCGGCAATATCGCCGACGCTTCCGCTTTGGCCGACATCCGCGAGGCGCTCAAGGTCGAGAAGAGCAGCTCAGTGCGAAGAGGCCTGGTGCGCGCGCTGATCAAGTCCGGCGGCCACTCGGAGGAAACACTCACCGAACTGCTCAAATCGAATGATCCTTCCGTCCGGGAGGCCGCTGTGCGCGGACTCGTGGGCAACAATGCCTTCAACCCATGGCCGTGGCCATGGCCGCGTCCGCGCCCATTCCCATGAGAAACGCCTACATCGTTGCCGCGCTGACGCTTTCGATGGCAGCGCCACAGGTCACGACGGCGCAGTCTGATCTGCGCCGCTACGTCGACCTCGTGAGCCTGCAGATCGATGCCAGCGCGCTCGGCAGAAGAGTCTTGCTCGAGGTCGGACTAGCACTGGACATCGCCCTCGATCTGCCAGAGAACACGGAGCACGCATCATCCAGCGTGGCTCGGCGGGCGGACCGCGCCCTGAAGGCGGGACACTGGGCGCTCGCCGCGGAGCTATGGCAGCAGGTCGTCCTCGCCGATGATGCCCAGCCGAACCACTGGAATGCCTACGCGCAGGCGCTGTACAACGACAACCGATACCGCGACGCGATCGGCGCCTTCGAACAAGCCATTCGACTTGGCCTGGACAGGCCGGCTCCTGCGGCGGTGGGCATTGCGCGGGCATACGCGCATCTCGGGAACCGAAAGCAGGCACTTCGGTGGGTGGAGCGAGCAGTTGACTTGGGCGCGCCACGACGCGCGCTACGTGAGGACGCGGAATTCGAGCGGTACCGTGATGATGCGCGATTCAAGGAACTCGTGGGGCCCCTAAACCAATCCGGGGAAAAGCTGGCTCACGCCGGAGGACAGGTCGGCGTGCTGGCGGCGGCCTGGCCGTCCACGTCCGATCGCCCATGACCACGCGCGCGGTGTGGGCTACGGCCGGACTCGCGTGCGCACTCGTGGCCCCGGCAATCGTGCGGTCGCAGGACGCGACGCCCCCCGACGATGCCACACTGGCACGGAGAATCGAAGCGTACGTGGCACCGTTCGCCTCGCATGACCTCTCCGGGACACTGCTGGTCGCGCGCGGAAGCCACATTCTGCTCGAGCGGTCGTTCGGGTACGCAAACTACGAACTGAACGTGCCGTTCGCGCCCAACACGCCCACCAATATCGCGTCGATCACCAAACCCCTGACGAACATCATCACCGCTCGGCTGGCGGAAGAAAAGCGGCTGTCGGTGAATGACACGGTCTCGAAGTGGGTGCCCGAATACGTGCACGGATCGAGGATGACGGTCACACAACTGCTGAATCATGAAGCTGGCGTTCCCCATCGCCTGCTGGCCGACGACGCACAGGGCGAACCGAGAACGACAGCCGACATGGTGCGAGCGGCGAACGCCCTGCCGCTGTTGTTCGAACCTGGCGCGAAGTCGGAGTACAGCTCGGGAGGATACGCGATCCTCGCGGCCGTGCTCGAGCGGACGACCGGCAAGACGTACGACGAGCTGCTGCAGGAATACGTGGCGCGACCGGTGGGCGCCGGCACGATACGCAGCGTGAACCGACGCGATATGCTCGCCGGCCGCGCGTCGAGCATGATGTCTACTGGCGCCGGCATGCTGAACGGGCCGCTGCACGATCTGTCGTTTCTCGTCGGCGGCGGAAGCGTGTACAGCACACCGCGCGACATCCTGGCCGTGATGCACGGCGTGATCGCCGGCACGTACGGCGCGGGTGCGCGCACGGAGTTGATGCGTGACAGCGGCCTGGAGTGGAGCGGCGTCACGAATGGGTTTCGTGCCTTCGCCGACTTCCGAAAGCGCGACTCCCTCTTCGTGCTGTTCTTCGGCAACGCGCATACCGGCGCGATCGACCTGGTGCGGCGCGCCGTCCTGCATCTCGCCGCAGGGGAAGCGGCTGCTCCTGCACGCGCGCCCAGTGTCACGCCTGCGTCACTGAGCGCGGCGGTTCAGGCACGTCTGGAGGGCTGGTACGACACGGGCGGTGGCGCCCGATCGCGCGCGGCCTTTCTCTCGCCGTCGATGCTCCTGTTCGGTGACCGCATCCTGCTCCCGGTGAATGACTCCACGTTCTTCTCGCTGGCGGACTACGCGCCCGTGACGTTCACCGCGGGGCCATCCGGTTTGGTGGAGGCGATTCAATGGGGACCGGGCACCTGGGGCGAAGGCGAGATGGGGCCCAGGTTCGTGAGGCTGAAGAACATGGCGCGTTGAACGATCCTGTGCCTTGCGTGTTGAATGATCATTCAACACTTTGTGCGCGTGCAGACCTCCACTCGGGACAAGATCGTGTTCGCGGCGATGCGGCTCTTCGGAGAAAAGGGCTACAACTCCACGAGCGTGGCTGACATTCTGAACGCGTCCGGAATGAACGCGGGCAGTATGTACCACCTCTTTCCGGGAAAGCAGGACGTCCTGCTCGCCGTGCTCGACACGTATCTGGAGGGCATTCAGCCCATGCTGCTCGCGCCGGCGTGGGCCGAGGTGCCCGATCCCATCGAACGCGTCTTCGCGCTACTCGGGTCGTATCGGAAGCGACTCACCTCCACGGACTGCACGTACGGATGCCCCATCGGGAGCATCGCGCTCGAGCTGCATGAGCCCGATCCGGCCGTACGCGACCGACTTGCCGCCAACTTCGCGCAATGGGTCGACGCCGTGGAACAGTGTTTCGTCGAAGCGGGCGCGCGGCTACCGAAGTCGGTGAACCGTCGCCAGCTGGCCGTCATGGCGCTCACGACCATGGAAGGCGGGGTGATGCTGTCGCGTACGGACCGTTCGCCGCGCGCCTTCGACGACGCTATTAGGCAGTATCGAGGATATGTGGATCTCCTGCTGCACAGCCGCAAACGATGACGCGCCTCACTCCCTCACCCTCAGCTCCAACTCCCATGCTGAACACCCGCGCTCTCGGCATCGCAACGATCGCAGGCACCATGCTGCAACTGGCCATGGTGCTCACGGGACACTCCAACAAGGCAGTCGCGGCCATGTTCGGCCTCATGGGCGTCGCGATCTCCCTGGTGGCGGGGATCCTCTACGCATGGCAATCGGGAGCCCGATCATCGCGGGATCTCGCGACCGGCGGCATGCTGGCGGGTGGCGCGTGCGCCCTGCTCGGCATCCTCGTCTCGTATGCACTCGGGGATGTCCAGGCACTGATCATCGTCGCCGGAACGCTCAGCTCCGCCGTCACCGGCGCGCTCGGCGGCTGGCTGGGGAAGTTCGCGTTTCGCGGTGTGCGGCAGGTGGCGCGATGATCGCTGGACGCTGGTCGTCTCTGGCGATCATGCTCCTGGCAGCATGTGCCACGAACGCCGCGGCGCAGTCCGCGACGCCACTGGCAACGACGCACGATTTTCGCTGGCTCGTGGGTAGCTGGCGCGGTCACTTGGCAGGCAATGAGAACGCCGTCGCCGAAGTCACGTTCACGGAGCCCAGCGCCCGGCTCATGCTCGGGAGCATGCATCTGGTGGAACGCGACACCGTGCTGGTGGTCGAACTGATCTCGATGGTGGACTCACCGACCGGACTGGAGTTGCGCTTCCGTCATTTTTCGCCGGAACTGGAGGCGTACGAGACCCAATTCAAGCAGACCATGCGGCTCACGTCCCACCGGCCGGATCGCGACGAATTCGAGAACACCGTCCCGTACGACAAGAACCTGATGTCTACACAGCCGCGCACGACAGCCTACATCCGTACGGGTCGAGACAGCTTCATAGGACATTCGGACATCATCGGCTCCGACGGCAAGCCTGGTACCGTGGAGGTGCAATACACGCGGGTGACCTCGTCGCCGTGACGGCGCGGCCAGGAGCAAAATTCAGGGCGCTGTCTTGTCCACCACGACCACGCCACCCTTCATCACCCATTTCACCCGATTGATGACCACGTCGATGTCGCGCAGGGGATCGCCCTCCACCGCCACGATATCGGCGAAGTAGCCAGGCGCGATCGCGCCGAGCTTCGTGGGCATGCGCAGCAGGGCGGCGGCGTTCGTCGTTGCCGTGGCGAGTGCCTGCGCCGGTGTCATGCCGGCCGTCACGAACCAGCCGAGCTCGCGCGTGTTCTCCCCGAACATCCAGTACACTGCGTCAGAACCCATGGCGAGGGTGACGCCGGCTTTGTGTGCGCGGCGCGCCGTCTCGAGATTGAGCAACCGGAACGAATCGAGCCCGGCCACCTGCTCGGCGGTAAAGCCCAGGAGCGACGCATTCTCCGCATAGAAGCGGTTGTGATCGATGGTGGGCACGTAGACGGTGCCGCGTTTGATCCACTCGGCAAATGTCGCGTCGCTCAGCCCGGCGGCATGTTCGACCGACTCTGCGCCTGCGCGCATCGCGGCGCGTCCGCCGGAATCGCCATACGAGTGGATGGCGATCGGCTTGCCGTACCGGTGTGCGGTCTCAGTGGCCACGCGCATCTCGACGTCCGTGAACGTCTGTTGTCCCGTCACGTTCTGGAAGCTGCCTGTCGAGCCATACATCTTGATCCAGTCGGCGCCGGCGTCGATCTGAGCCTTGATTGCGTCCTTGATTTCCAGCGTATCCTGTACGCGACCGCGCGGTGCACCGGACGGAGTGCCGGCGCGAGGCGTCGTCGTCACTTTGGAGAGGCCGTACCCCGCGACGAACATCCGCGGGCCGAGCATCACGCCCTTGTCGATGGAATCGCGCATCGCGATGTCCGTGTAGTTGGAGGCGCCGAGATCGCGCACGGTCGTCACGCCCGTTTCCAGTGTCTTGCGCGCGTTTTCGGCAGCGGCCATCACCACGGAATCCTTGCTGCGCGGACCATTGGCCGTGGGTGTGCTCTTGTCGCGCCAGTAGGTCATGTGCGTGTGCACATCGATCATGCCGGGAATTGCCGTGTAGCGGCGCAAGTCGACGACGCGCGCTCCCGCAGGGATGGCACTCGCGCCGATGCCGACCCTGAGAATCGTATCGGCCTGAACGATGATCACCGCGTCGGATATCGAGCGGCCCGAGGGATCGGCCAGCGCACCGAAACGAAGCGCCGTGATGGGGGACCGCTCCAGGCCCAGCTTGTACAGGGTGTTCGCGTTCTGGCGAAGCACCATCGTAGCGATGTCCTGCGCGCGCGCGCGACTGATTTCGCCATCTCGCAGCATGCCAGTGAGTGCCACGGCCAGCGTCTTCCTCGTCGTCGTCGTGCCTATCCACGCGGCAAGCTCCCATCCCGCATCAGGACCGCCGCCGAATGCGTCCGTGCCGAACAGGATCTTGCCCGGAAACTGCGTGAGCAGACTGCGAACGGCCGGCGCGAGCGTGGCCGGTGTGCCGATGATCGACTGGAGTGAGATGTCGAGATACACGTTGGGCTTCCAGAGCATCGCGTTGGCGCGCGCCAGATACATGCCACCGCCATGCACGATGACGAAGTTCGTGCCGCGCAATGTCGAATCGTTGAATGCGGGCTCCAGGAGGAGTGGATCACTTCCGGCGGCGTGATAGTAGCCGCCAGCGCCTTCGAACGAGTGGATGTGGACGGCCATGCCGAGCCGGCCGGCTTCACGCGCGATGTAGCGGAACAGGTAGTCCTGGAGCGCCTTGTATTCCGCGTGGGTTGGTTCGCCGCCAGCGGCGTAGCGCGCGTACACCCTGCGCGCCGTGGGCTCCGAAGGGTCGTCGAAGTCGAGCGCCCGCAGGTAGGCAGCTTCAAATTTGACCGCGATGCAGCCCTCTTTTCGCTGCCGCTCGAGCACTGGCGTGACGATCAGGCGCTGGTACGCCTCGAGGGTCGGGGGCAGCTTCGCGACGGCAAGCGTCTTCATGTAGCGGCGGAGCAAGCGGTCCTCTAGCGGATACAGCGCGCGATAGTCCGGTGATCGTGCCGCTTCAAGGCGCGTGGAGAGCGGCAGCATCAGCGCGTCGACATACGACGCCCAGCGAAAGCGCGGCGGCGTGAGTCCCGGGCCCATCGCAATGCGGTTGGCGATCATGACCTCCGTGCCGATCTTGTCGAGCGCCCATTCCGGGAACTGCGTCCCTTGCGCAGACGCGACACGCCTCATTGCCGCGCGCAGCTCGGTCATGTGCGGCTCGCTGAGATCATCGTAGCGATAGCCGTACAGGGCGCGGTACGCGGCAATCCATGGCGGACCGTCGGGCTTGAGTCGCTCCGGAAGTGCGAAGGCCGGTAGTCCATCGAGCGGCAGGGCATCGGCTTCCGAATCGACCGGCGCCACGCTGTTCGCGTGCGTGTGGTTGTCCACCGCGCGAATCCTGGAGATGAATGCCGCGAGCGAGGAGTCGACGGGCGCCTGTGCGTGAATCGTCGCGGCGCTGGACAGTCCGAGCGCCATCACCGTCAGGAGGGTTGGTATTCGCATGGGTTGGTTGAAGTCGTGGCGTGCATCGAGCCTGCATGACAGCTGGTACCGCCAACCCTCTGCTGCAAGCGAGTCAAATAAAAGTGCCGGCGGCATCCAGCGCTATCCTCATGCCTGCCGGGTCCAGGCAGGGCGCCAGCTTGGCGCGCGGGCAAGCGCCGTGAGCCACGTCACGGACCATGAGCTCTGCCGCGCGCCACGTTGTCGAGTGCATGATGCCGTTGATCCGGTCGACGTTGACGGATTGCCGCTCCTCATGTGTTGCTGACTCGGCGAGAGGGCCCGCATTCATGCCGTCGTTAATCGTGGGTGAAGAGCGCTGCGCGCTGCAGCCTGGCACCAATACCATTGGGGGAGGTGGCGCCGACGCGTTGCAACTTCCCGCGCTTGAATGGCACTCGGCGGTGGCGACGATCACCGTGCCGCGCGCGGGAACGGGCCACGTGCTCATTCAGCGGACGTGCGCATCGGTCGTCGTGCGTCTCAACGACGAGCTGCTGGGCATCGCACCGGCGGAGTTGTCGAACGGTGCCATCGTCGACTTCAAGGGGTGTCGCCTCACCTTCGAGGCGGACAACATGGGACCATCAAGTGCGGCGACGATGGATCCGGCACACGAGTCGGAGCGATTCGTGCGACGAACCCGCGACGCTGTGACGCTCGCATCGGGCATCGGTGCGCGGCTCGTCAACATACGCACTGGCGACACCCTCGTCCTCACTGATCGTCGCGTGCTGATCGGACGCGATGAGTCGTGCGACATCGTGCTCAACGGGAAAGGAATCTCACGTCGCCACGCGTCCGTGAGCGCGGTAGGTGGCGGATATCTTCTCCGCGACGAGAGCGCCAACGGAACCAGGGTGAACGGCACGCCAGTGATCGCGACCTACCTGCTCGCGCACGGCGACGTGGTGCAACTGCATGACGAGGAGCTGCGCTACGACGTGGAGGGAATGACCGACGTCTCGGCAACGGGTAAGAACAGCGAAGCCACACAGATTCTCGATCTCTCGCAAATCCGGCGCAGTCTCGAGAGCACCACCAGCGCACGCCGTCTCTCGTGCACGCTGGAGATCGTGCGCGGTCCCTTCGCCGGCGCGACATTCGAGTTGAACAAACCGGTCTGCGCAATTGGACGAGCGCAGCACAACGACGTCGTGGTGCCCTCGGACAGCGTATCGGCCGCACACGCGACCCTGCTGCACAAGCGCGTCGCCTGGTACGTCGTCGACCTCCGTTCGGCGAACGGCACGTTTGTAGACGGGTCGAGGGTGGCGGGTGAGCGAGAACTTTCGTCTGGCGCGCGGCTGAAGTTCGGCGAAGTGGAGATGATGTTCCGCTCATGCACAGACGGGGAGGACGAAGGCGCCGCCCGGGCGGTGAAGACGGGTATCCGGAAATGGCTCGCCACATTCATGCGCTATTGTCGGTCTGGCAGAAACCGGAAGTTCCCACCGACACCCACAGCGCGCGCGGCCCCGAATGCCTGCCAGGCAGCTACGAGGTCCTGACACGGAAGACCGACACTTCCGAACACAGTGATGTCATCGTCATGCACTCGGCCCAGCGCCGAATCGTTCAACACAGCGCCGAGCGAGGCATGAATCGCCTCTTTGCCAAGCGAGGCGCCCGCCAATGCGCCCATCGACAGCGCGAGGTCCGGATCGTCACACACGAAGCGAGAGGCGAGAATGAGATCAGCCGCCAGCTCCCCTTTTCCCGGCTCGTCGGCGCCGACCGCGGTGATGTGCGTCCCGGGTCGAATCATTCGCCGCGTCAGAAACGGCCGCTTCGCCCACGTCGCGGTGATCACCACGTCAGCATCCCTCACGGCGGCCTCCACCGAATCGGCGACGGTGAAGGTCGCGTTGACAGTCGGAGATACGTCGTCGATCAAGCGTGTCGCACGCGCGCGGTCCGTATCGAACACCCGGACGTGGGTGAAGCTGCGCACCATCTGCAGTGCCTTGAGCTGACCGCGCCCCTGCACACCTGCGCCGATGATCGCGACAGTCTCAATCGCCCGGCGCGCGAGCGCGTCAGCAGCCACGCCCCCAAGCAACGCCGTTCTGACAGCGGTGATGACGCCGGAGTCCATGATCGCAAGCGGACGTCCGCTGTCCATGTCGTGCAGGCTGAGCAGTCCGAGTACGGATGGTGTGCGCTCGGGAAGCTTTGCGTTGACCTTGACGGTGTAGGCCGGTATTCCCGGCACGATGCCGGGGAATACGATCATCACGGACTGCGCGTTCCCTGCGGTAACGACGCTATGCGCCCGCCGCGCCCGCGGCACCGCTTCATTTTCGTACGCGCGCATCGCGTCGCGCAGGCCGTCGAGCAAGGCACGATGATCGAGGAGCTGCGTCAGGTGCGCAGCGCTCAGGAGGAGTACGGATTCGCTCGATTCAGGTGTTCGGGACTGGAGCATTCGGGGTCGAATTGAAAGCGCGAGCAATGATCGTGGCCGCTGCGAGATCGCCCGTCACGTTCAACGTCGTGGCGAACA
>JANYIN010000096.1 GCA_025362035.1 Gemmatimonadaceae bacterium
CCGCGATCGAGCCGCCGGCCGCACAGGCAACGGCCTCGAACATCGCCGCGTCTCCGTCCGCGACGCCGTCCTCCGAGCGCCGTCGCGCACGGTATGACTGCGCCGCCTGCCATTACTGACCGCCTGAGGACGAGCCGCACATGAGCAACGACACGGAGTCGAAGGGCGTCAAGCGCCGCGACTTCCTCAAGGTGCTCGGCGTCGCAACCGCCACCATTGGTACGGTGGGTTGCGTTTCCGAGGATGCTGGCAAGCTGATTCCGTACCTGGTCCATCCGGACCAGACGGTCTCCGGCGTGTCCACTTATTACGCCACGACGTGCCGCGAATGCGCGGCGAGCTGCGGCCTGATCGCCGAAACGCGCGATGGCCGAACGACGAAGCTCGAGGGCAATCCCGAGCATCCGCTCAACAGGGGTGCGCTCTGCGCGCGCGGACAATCCGCGCTGCAGGGACTGTACAACCCCGACCGGATCCGTGGCCCCATGGTCAAGGAGAACGGTGCATGGAAACCCATTGAATGGGATGCCGCGTTGACGCTCGTGAGCACGAAGCTGGGCGATGCGCGCAGTCGTGGCACGGCGACCAACGCTGTCTTTCTGAATCAGCACGAGACCGGGGGCTTTCCCGTCTTCCTCGACGCGTGGCTGGCGGGCTTCGGCATGAAGCCGCACCTGAGCGTTGATTTCGAAGCGGATGGTGCCGCCATCGAAGCCAATCGCCGAGCCTATGGTGTCTCGTGGCCGAGGCTCTCGTTCGGGGACGCGAAGCTCATCGTGTCGTTCGGCGCCGACTTCCTGGAGACCTGGGGGCTGTCGGTACCGCAGCAGCTCGACTTTGCCGATGCGCGCGCGAAGATCGAGGGCGCCCCGCGCTTCGTCTACATCGGCGCTCGGCGGTCACTCACCGGCCTCAATGCCGATCAATGGATCGCCTGCAAGCCCGGTAGTGAATTGGCGATCGCCAATGCGTTGGGCGGCAAGGGATCTGTGGCGGATGCCGCAAAGCAGAGCGGTGTAGCCGAGGCGACGCTTGCCCGCCTGCAGCAGGAGCTGGCTGCGGCCAAGCCAGCGATGCTTTTGGCAGGCGGCAGCACGTCCGATGCGCTGGAATTGGCGCTCGCCGTGGCGGAACTGAACAAGGCGAACGGCGCGGTTGGCACGACGATTCGTCCCGCCGAACCGATGCCTGCCTTCAATGGCGCCGCGCGGTTTGCCGATGTCGCGGCGGCGGTGGAACGCATGCGCTCCGGGCAGGTGCCGATCGCGTTCGTGCGCGGCGTCAATCCCGCATACAATCTGCCGGCGTTTTCAAAGTTTGCGGACGCGTTTGCAAAGGTGCCGTTCAAGGTCAGCTTCTCGCTCTACCCGGATGAGACCACCGAGTTGTGCGATCTGATTCTTCCCGACCTGCACTCGCTCGAGTCATGGGGAGATGGCGAGGCGATGCAGGGAACGATCTCACTGCAGCAGCCTGCGATGGACCCGGTGTTCTCGGGTACGCGCGCCACGGCCGATGTCCTGATCCAGTTGGCGCAGAAGGACCCCGCCAACGCCGCCAAGTATGCGCAGAAGGACTATCGCAGTTTCCTCATATCGAAGTTTCCCGGCGGCATGTCGGCCTTCACGGCGGCAGTGCAGAAGGGGGTGGCGAGCGTGACCACGGCGCCGCGCCTGGCGCCTGCGGCCCCACCCGTACTTCCCGCGGCGCCGTCGATGGAGCAGGCGCGCGGGGACTACTTTCTCGTCGTATATCACTCGCCTGTGTTCGGCGACGGCCGCGGGGCGAACAAGCCGTGGCTGCAGGAGCTGCCCGATCCCGTCACGAAGGTATTGTGGAGTTCGTGGGTTGAGATACATCCTGAGACAGCCAATAAACTCGGCATCGGCCGCGGCGACCTCGTGGAAGTCACGACGGCTAGCGGCAAGGTCACGGCTCCGGCGTTTCACTATCTCGGCATTCGCCCGGACACCATTGCGCTCGCCATTGGTCAGGGGCACAGCTCGGCGGCGAAGCTCGCGGACCACGACGGCAAGAACGGCAGGACATTGCCCGTACAGTGGGGCTATGGCCGGTATGCGAGGAATATCGGCGTCCGCGCGCACGACCTGCTCGCCGCCGCGTCGAACGCGGCGGGCGGCCTCGCACTGACCAGCACGAAGGCGTCGATCTCCCGCACTGGGGAGAACGAAATCCTCGTATCCACTGAGGGCTCGGCACGCCAGCACGGTCGCGGCATTTCGCAGGCGATCCCCATTTCGCAGCTGCTGGCCGGCGCTGCGAAGAAGGAAGGGAAGGAGGAGAAGATCGCGGGCGAGGCGAGCCACGCGTTCCTGCCCGGGCTGCGGTCGCCGGAGGCGGCAGACGCGCAAGGGCAGCTCGGGACCGGCACGCCGGATCGCGGCAAGGAAAAGGGGATGTACTCCCCTGACCACTGGTCGGGGATGGCCAATCGGCGCTGGGCAATGACCATCGACCTTGCGCGATGCACCGGTTGCTCCGCCTGCGTGACCGCCTGTTACGCGGAGAACAACATCCCGACGGTGGGCGCTCCGTGGCAGAACGCCACGGTGTATGCGGTGGCCAAGGCAGGGTTCAACATCACGCGCGGCCGTGAGATGAACTGGCTTCGGCTCGAGCGCTATTTCGAAGGGGCCGACGACGGGCAGTTCACCGAGGATTTCGAAGCGCGCTTCGTGCCCATGATGTGCCAGCACTGCGGCAACGCGCCGTGCGAGCCCGTGTGCCCGGTGTATGCCACGTATCACGCGCCGGACGGTCTCAACGTGCAGGTCTACAACCGCTGCGTGGGCACGCGCTACTGCAGCAACAATTGCCCGTACAAGGTTCGCTACTTCAACTGGTTCGGGTATGGCGAGACAGATCGCAAACAGTACGCGTTCCCGGAGCCGCTCGATTGGCAGCTGAATCCGGACGTCACCGTCCGCGGCAAGGGCGTGATGGAGAAGTGCAGCATGTGCGTACAGCGCATCCGCGAGGCGGAAACGCGCGCCAAGAGCGAAGGGCGCGAATTGGTACCCGACGAATTCACGGTCGCGTGCGGGCAGGCCTGCCCCTCGCGGGCAATTACGTTCGGCGACGCCGCGGATCCCAAGTGGACCGTGGCGACGCAAGTGGATGACCGGCGTGCATACCACGTGTTCGAAGAGCTCAACACCTACACCGCGGTGGTCTACTTGAAGAAGGTCAACCATCCGGGGCCGGCGTCGCCGGCCAGGGCGTAGAGGGGCGACGATGGCCACCATGGCAAAGCCGCGGCCGCCGCACCTCGACGGCCCGAATATCGCCGCCGCCGGCAACCGCCTGCCGAGCGTACAGGACTACAAGCAGATCGATCGCGAGATCATTGCCACACTCAAGCCGACACTCGGCTGGTTCGCCTTGCTCGGTTCGGCGATTCTGGCACTGTTCATCGGCATCGGGTCGTGGACCTATCAGATCCACGAAGGATTGGGTGCGGCCGGTTATCAGCCGCCGGTGATGTGGGGTGTCTACATCGTCTCATTCGTCTTCTGGGTCGGTATCGGTCACGCCGGCACGCTGATTTCCGCCATTCTGTATCTCTTCCGCGCCGGTTTCCGAACCACGATCTACCGCGCCTCGGAAGCGATGACGGTCTTTGCCGTCATGACGGCCGGCCTGTTTCCGATTCTTCACCTCGGACGGCCATGGAAGTTCTTCTGGCTCATTCCGTATCCGAACTGGCGGTTGATCTGGCCGAATCCCAAGAGCCCGCTGGTGTGGGATGTCTTCGCGATTCTGACCTACCTTACGGTGTCCGCCACGTTCTTCTACGTCGGTCTCATCCCTGACATCGCGGTGCTGCGCGACCAGGAGACCAACCCCGTTCGCAAGCGCATCTTTGCCGCGCTCGCGCTCGGATGGAGAAACTCCGACACGGAATGGCGCCACTTCACGCGCGCGTATCTGTTTCTGGCCGCGTTCGCCACGCCGCTCGTGCTCTCCGTGCACAGCGTCGTGTCCTTCGACTTTGCGATGGCGCTCGTTCCCGGTTGGCACGCGACGATCTTCCCCCCGTACTTCGTCGCCGGCGCCATCTTTTCGGGCATCGGGATGGTGTTCACGATCATCATACCGATCCGCAAGTTCATGAAGCTTCAGCACTACGTCACGATCAACGATCTCGACGCGGCTGCGAAGCTCTGTCTGTTCACGTCGTCGGTGGTGGGACTGGCGTACCTCACCGAGTTTCTCGTTGCGTGGCTGTCGGGCAATCCGGTGGAGCAGGAGTACTTCTGGAACCGTGTGTTCGGCCAGTGGGCGTGGTCGGCCTGGATCATGATCATCTGCAACATGGTTCTGCCGCTGTCACTCTTCTCGCAGAAGCTGCGGCGGAATACCACGTGGTTGTTCATCTTGTCGATCTTCATCAATATCGGCATGTGGTTCGAGCGTTTCGTCATCGTCATTCCGGGGCTGTCGCACGAGTACGAACCGTGGCAATGGGGTGGGTATCATCCAACCTGGGTGGACTTCGGCATCCTGCTCGGCTCATTCGGCTGGTTCTTCATGTGGTTCCTGCTGTTCATCCGGCAGATGCCGGTCATGGCCATCGCCGAAATCAAGGAGATCGTGCCGCCGCCGATGCGCCACGTACACGGGCATCCGGTCACGGCGGATGGATCGCACACCACCGGAGGAGCGCACTGATGCAAGGCGTCATTGCCGCATTCGGCGAGCTCGACTCGACCGTGCACGCCATCGAGGATCTGCGGAAGCAGAACTTCAGGGACATCGCGGTTTACACGCCGGCCCCGCGCCACGAGCTCGAAGATGCCATCGCGGCGCCCAAGAGCAACGTGCGCCGGTTCACGCTCATTGGCGGGTTGCTCGGAGTGACCTTCGGCTACTGGGTGCCGATCTGGATCTCCGACTACTGGCCCATTGTGGTTGGGGGGAAGGCCGTGGCGAGTTGGATTCCCTACACCATCATCGGCTTCGAGCTGATGGTGCTCATCGGCTCGCTGTCCACCGTGTTCGGTATGTTCGCATTGGCGCGACTGCCGCGTCTGACGCTCACCGTCGGCTACGATCCGCGTTTCAGTCACGGCGATTTCGGCGTGTGGGTTGCGGCGGGGCCTGACCGCGCTCCCCAAGCTACGGAGGTCCTGCGCAAGCACGGCGCGCTCGAGGTTCGCCATGAACGTTAAGATCTCCGCTGCCGTGCGCCGAACGTCGCTCGCGGCCACGTGTTTCGCGCTCGGCGCGTGTTCGTGGTTCACGGATTTCAAGCAGCAGCCGAAGTACGATCCGTGGGAGTCGGTGAACGACAGCACGGCCATGCGCGGCAATCCACAATTCTCCGTGCCGGTGTATGGGACGCTTGCGCCCGGTTACGCTGTGTCGCGCGCGGCGTTGCCCGGGACGGTGGACAGCATGTCATCGATCAGGAATCCGGTGGCGGCGGATGCGCGCTCGCTGCACAACGGTCGGATGTACTACGCCATCAACTGCGCCGTCTGCCATGGGGACGCCGGCAAGGGCGACGGGCCGATCATGAAGGCCAAGGCGATTTACCCCCCCCCACTTATCGGCGCGAGCGCGGAAAGCCGCTCCGACGGGTACATCTGGGGCATGATGCGCAACGGACGCGGGTCCATGCCGTCGTACAATCGCATCGAAGAGATGGATCGATGGGACGTGGTCAACTACGTCCGAGGCCTCCAGGGCAAGTATCAGGTCGCCATCGGTCCGGTCGGGTTGCCGGGAGAAACTGGTGATAAGGTACCGGGCTTTTCGCAGATGGGTCCCACGCGTCCGTCGCCGTACTACAAGCACGTCGGCTCGCAGGCCGACGCGACGAGCGGGTACGCGTCGCCGCCCCCTGCCGCACCCGCCGCTGCCGTCACGTCGTCCCCCACGTCCCCCATGACGCCGAAGACTGGAGGGCCACGGTGAGTCTGCATCCTGAGCGAGTTCCAACGCGCGAGGAGATCGTCCGCGCGTACACCAAGCCGATTCCCGGCTGGGTGGGCTTCACGTGTCTCGCGTTCGCCGCGATCGGCATCCTCGGGTTTGTCGGCGGCCTGTTCGCCGACGCCGATCGTGCGTGGCGCGCCTATCACGTCTGCTGGCTCTATTTCACGTCGCTGTCGTCGGCCGGCGTGCTGTTCGTGGCCGTGCAGCGCATCACCACGGCGCGCTGGTCGCGATCCATCATCCGCTTCATGGAAGGCTACGTGGCCTTTCTGCCCGTCGCGTTCGTGATGTTGCTGCTGAGCGTCTTCGCGGGGCGGAATCACATCTTCCCGTGGACGCACGAAGCCCCACCCGTTCAGGAGAAGGTCACCTACTTCAACGGTAGCTTCCTGGCGGCGCGTGTGTTCATCGCGTTAGGCATCATCACCGTGCTCTCCGTCTGGTACATCTATACCTGCGTCCGCCTGGACGTGGGTCTGGTGCCGGAGGCTGGCGCGAAGTGGGCCGCCGGGCTGCGCGCGCGCATGCGGCGCGGGTATGGCGATGAGCGGCGCGAACTGCACAGCACGCACTCGCTGCAGGGCAAGCTGGCGGTCTTTCTCACGATCGCGTTTGGGTACGGCTGGACGATCCTGGCGTTCGATCTGTCCATGGGCCTGTCGCTGCATTTTCAGAGCACACTGTACGGCTGGTGGTTCTTCATGGGGGCGTGGCTCTGCTCGCTCACGCTCTTCACGCTTCTGGTGCTGGCGTGGCGCCGTTTTCTCGGCGCGGACGATCTCATTACCGAGACTCATTTCCACGATCTGGGGAAGCTCTGCTTTGCGTTTACCGCCTTCTGGGGGTATTTGACGTTCAGCCAGTTCCTGATCATCTGGTACGGCAACCTGGGCGAGGAAACGCATTGGCCGCGGCTTCGCCTCACGGAGCCGTGGGTGCATTTCTCGGTGTCGGCCGTGATGCTGGTGTTTTTCGCACCATTCTTCGGCCTGCTCTCGCGAGCGGCTAAGGTCTATCGCCCAACGTTGGCGCTTTTCACGATCCTCAGTCTCGTCGGCATGTTCCTCGTTCGGTATCTCGAGGTTTACCCGTCGCTCTATGGCGAGGCTGCGTCCAATCCGTTTGGCATCTATGAAGTCGCGGTTCTCCTCGGGTTCACCGGCATCTGGGGCGGCTGTTACCTCGCGTTCATGAATGCCTTCCCGCGCATGCGGGTGATGCTCATCACGTCGCCCTATCGCGACGAGGTGCAGGTGCCCGTGGATGCGAAGACGATGAAGCCGTTGCCGGCGCACGAGTAGGCCGGTTCGGAGCAGTCCGCGAGGTCAACCGCTGCTATCACAGCGGTATCGATGATCGCGGGTTCGGTGCGTTGCACTCACCCCCGCGAGTTCAGGTGGGGAGCAGGGCTCGTAGCGCGGCGAGCGGAACGGCTCCCGTCTCGCGGCGCACTTCCACGCCGTTCCTGAACACGATAGAAGTCGGGATCCCGCGGATCTGGAACCGGGATGCGGTACGCTGCGACGCTTCGGTATCGAGCTTGGCGATGATCGCGCGGCCGGCGGACTCCCGCGCCAGCGTCTCTACGGACGGGGCCATGATGCGGCACGGCCCGCACCAATCCGCGTAGAAATCCACGAGGACGGGTACGTCCGATTCCGACACCACGCGGTCGAACGACGCATCGTCCAGGTACACCGGCTGATCCAGCGCAATGGGCGTTTTGCACGTCCCGCACTTCGGACCGCTGTTCGCTCGATCGGCGCGCACGCGGTTCCACTGCCCGCAGTGCGTGCATCGCAACGTCAATTTCGGAACCGTGCTGTCTGTGATCGTCATGCTCGCTTTTCGCTCGAGGACGCGCTGATTATCTTCTTTTCTGCAAGATTCGGGGGCGTTAGCTCAGCTGGGAGAGCGCCTGGTTTGCAACCAGGAGGTCATCGGTTCGATCCCGATACGCTCCATTCTATAATATTGGGTCAGGAAGGCGGGGCCGCCGCTGTGCGAGTTTGGCCCCGTTTTCGTTGCGGTGCCACAGCGTCGTTCGACTCGTTGGCGGTCCGCGTCCTAGTGCGGTTGCCGGATGTTATAAGCGGCTCGGGCTATCGCGGACTGCGGTGATATTGCCGTCGCGGTGCATTCTTTGCGCATGACGGAAGCTCGGGAGTCTTTCCGGCTGTCAGACTGAACCGTGACGGCCTCGCGTCGCCATACGCCACGTGCCCGTGCAACCCGCGACTCGGGCGCGCGATTGTGACGATACGCGAGTGCGGTGCAGGGTTGTGCAAGGCAATCGCGGGCCATAGCATTGACGCTGTTGGGCCAGATGTTTAAGAACGTTCGCTCCTCGCGCCGGCAAGCGCGACGAAGTGTTTTTTTCGATGGCAACGTCTTTCGCACCCGTTCCTGGGTCTGCGACCAAGTCTCCAACCCCGGTTGATCTGATGAAGTCCTTTCCCGTGCGGTTCGTGCTGCTTGCAGCGGCGCTGATGTTTACCTTCGTACGCTGCGGTAGCGATTCGGTCACGGCGCCCAAGGGCGTGATTTCCGTGACGCTGAACCCCCCGGCGGCCACGCTGAAGGTCGGGGCCACCGTGCAGATCACGGTGACCGCGACTCAGGATGGTCTCCCCGTCACTGGGCAAACCATCACGTTCTCGTCGGACAATCCGGCGGTGGTGACCGTGACGAGTTCCGGGTTGCTCCACGCGCTGACCATCGGAACGGCCAACATCACCGCCACGTCGTCCGCGGGCGCATCGGCCTCCGGAAAAGTCACCGTGGTTGCCGGCGATCCGGCGTCCCTCGCGAAGACGGCGGGTGACAACCAGAGCGCGCAGGTGGGCACGGCCGTGGCTGTCGCACCATCGGTGACCGTTCGCGATTCCGCGGGCAACCCCGTGGCCGGCGCGACGGTCACGTTCGCCGTGTCCGGTGGATTGGGGAGCATCACCGGCGGCACCGCGACAACGAATGCCTCCGGCGTCGCCACGGTTGGATCGTGGACGGTGGGCGTGTCGGTCGGCGGGAACCTGCTCACGGCAACGGTCGCGGGCGTCGCGCCGGTGACGTTCTCCGCGACGGCAATACCGAATCCCATCGGATCGATCGGCATAAATGCGGGCAACGGACAGACCGCCGCGACTGGGGTGGCCGTGACTGTGGCGCCCTCTGTCATCGTGCTGAATGGCGTTGGGCAGCCGTCCGCCGGTGTGACCGTCACGTTCGCCGTGGCCTCCGGTGGCGGCAGCATCACCGGCGCGACTGCGACGACGAACACGGCGGGCATTGCAACCGTGGGCTCGTGGACACTGGGCGGCGTCGGCGCGAATACACTGACCGCCACGGTGGCGGGGCTCGCGTCCGTCACGTTCACCGCGACCGCAACGGCTCCGGGCACCATCTCGCTCAACACGAACGCGCTGTCGTACGCGGTGACCGTGGGCTCGCCCACCGCCGGTACGCAGACCGTGAACATTTCGAATGGGGGCTCGGGCTCGCTCACGGGCATTGCCGTCGGGACCATCACGTACGGACCCGGAGCGTCCGGCTGGCTGACAGCCGTCGTCAACGCCTCCTCCGCGCCGTCGGTGCTGACTGTTACGACCAACACGTCCGGCATCACCGCGCCCGGCACGTACACGGCGACCATTCCCGTGACGGCGAGCGGCTCGACGAACAGTCCGCAGAACATCGCCGTCACGCTGAACGTGTTCCCCTTGGCGCCGCCCAACACCATCGTCATCACGCAGCAGCCCTCGGGCACGGTGACCGGTGTGGTGCTCGCTCCGCAGCCCATCCTCAAGATCACCGACAACACGGGAGCCACCGTCACGTCGATGAACGGACCGGTCGTGGCCTCGCTCGCGAGTGGAACGGGCACGCTTGCCGGCACCACTACCGTGAACGCCGTGAACGGCATCGTGACCTTCACCAATCTGAAGATCTTCGGCGCCGGCCAGTTCACGCTGGGCTTCTCGGCCGCCGGCGCGAGCCCTGCTACGTCTGCGGCATTCTCACTGACGGCGCTGCCGGCCACCCAAATCGCTATCGGGACGCAACCCGGCGGCGCGTCGTCGAACACGCCGTTCACCACGCAGCCGGTCGTCCAGCTGCTCGATGTGAACGGCAACCCCGCCATCGGCGCCACAGGACCCGTGACGGTGGCCATCGGTGCGGGCGGAACGGGAACTGGTGCGCTGTCTGGCACAACAACCGTCAACGCCGTCAACGGCGTTGCTACCTTCACGAATCTGAAGCTGTCGGCGGCCGGTACCTATGCGCTCACGTTCTCGTCGGGCGCCTTGCCCCCCGCGACGTCCAGCATCTTCACGGTGGCGGTCTCACCGCCGGTGTCGGTGAACGTCACCGCGCAGCCAACGGGTGCTCAGACCGGGTCG
The DNA here is from genome assembly GCA_025362035.1 of Gemmatimonadaceae bacterium. Taxonomy (GTDB): domain Bacteria; phylum Gemmatimonadota; class Gemmatimonadetes; order Gemmatimonadales; family Gemmatimonadaceae; genus AG11. The sequence goes on from JANYIN010000096.1 coordinate 10,362, forward strand.
CCTCTGGGCACGCAGCCCGTGGTGGAGCTGCGGGATCTGTCCGGAACGGCAGTCATCGGCGCGACGAACAACGTGACCGCCACGCTCAATGGCGGCGGCGGCGTGTTGTCCGGCACTACTACGGTAGCGGCGGTCAACGGCGTGGCGACGTTCAGCAATCTCGTCGTGACCGGGTCGGGGACGTACACGCTGACGTTCAGCTCCGCTGGCGTGGGTGCTGTGGTCTCCAGCGCGTTCGTCATCACGCCGTTGCCGCCCACGCAGCTGGGTGTGGCCACCCAGCCGGTGGGTGGTGGCACGGGCTCGACGCTGGTCACCGCGCCGGTCGTGCAGGTGCGTGACGCGCTTGGCAGTACGGTGGTTGGCGCGACCAACGCCGTTACCGCCACCCTCGTTGGCGCGGGCGGCGTGTTGTCGGGAACGCAGACCGTCAACGCTGTCAATGGTGTGGCGACGTTCAATAACCTCATCGTGACGGGGCCCGGCACCTATACGCTGTCGTTCGCGGCGGCTGGCCTGACGTCGGCGACATCGGCGCCGTTCACCATCACAGCGTTGCCGCCTACGCAGCTTGGCATCGCCACACAGCCCTCGGGCGCCACGACGGGTTCCGCGCTGACCACGCAGCCCGTCATTCAGGTGAAGGATGCAAACGGCAGTGTCGTGGCAGGCGCGACGAATTCGGTGACGGCCGCCGTCGGCTTCGGAAGCGCCGGCACGCTATCCGGCACGACGACGGTTGCGGCGGTCAACGGCGTGGCCACGTTCACCAACCTGGTCATCAGCGGCGCGGGCAACAGCACCATCGTCTTCTCGTCGGCCGGGCTGTCGCCCGTAACCTCGGCGAATATTCCGGTGAGCGCACTGCCGCCCACGCAGCTGGCGGTCAGCACACAGCCGGGTAACGCGAACACAGGTGCGCTGCTGGCACCGCAGCCCGTGGTTCAAGTGCGTGACGTGAACAACGGAGTCGTCTCCGGCGCGGCCAACGCGGTTACGGCCACGCTCGTCGGCGCGGGCGGTGTGCTGTCTGGAACGCAAACGGTCAACGCCGTGAACGGCGTGGCGACCTTTACGAACCTCGTCGTTACCGGTCCCGGCACGTACACGCTTTCGTTTGCGGCCGCCGGTCTGACCGCAGCCAATTCGTCGCCGTTCACCATCGCGGCGTTGCCGCCGACCCAGTTGGGCGTCGGCACGCAGCCGTCGGGTGCGACGACGGGGGCGGCGTTGACGTCGCAGCCCGTCATCCAGGTGAAGGATGCGAATGGCGGTGTGGTGGCGAGCGCTACGAACGCCGTGACGGCGACGATCGGCGCCGGTAGCGCCGGCACGCTGTCCGGCACGACCACGGTCGCGGCGGTCAACGGCGTGGCCACGTTCACTAACCTCGTCATCACCGGTGCGGGCAACAGCACCATCGTCTTCTCGGCCGCCGGTCTGACGCCGGTTACATCGGCGAACATCCCGGTGAGCGCGCTGCCGCCCACTCAGTTGGGCATCAGTTCACAACCCACCAGCGGCGCGACGACGCAAGCGCTGTCGCCGGCGTTCGTGGTGCAAGTGAAGGACGTGAACGGTGGCGTGGTGGCGGGCGCAGCGAATTCGGTGACCGCGACCATTGGTGGTGGCAGCGCCGGCACGTTGTCCGGCACCGTGACGGTGGCCGCCGTGAATGGCGTGGCGACCTTCTCGAACCTGATCATTACCGGTACCGGGAACAGCACGATCGTTTTCTCGGCGGCGGGGCTGACATCGGCCACGTCGGCGACTATCGCCGTGTCGGCATTGCCGCCGACGCAGCTGGGCATCGCTTCCCAGCCCACCAGCGGCGCAACGACGCAGCCACTGTCGCCGGCGTTTGTGGTGCAGGTGAAAAACGCGAACGGTACGGTGGTGGCAGGCGCGACGAACGCGGTGACGGCGTCGATCGGCGGTGGCAGCGCCGGCACGTTGTCGGGCACTGTGACGGTGGCCGCGGTGAATGGCGTGGCGACTTTCTCGAACTTGATCATCACGGGGACCGGGAACAGCACGATCGTGTTCGCTGCCGCCGGCCTGACACCGGCCACGTCGACGGCCATCGCCGTCAGCGCTCTGCCCGCGTCGAAGCTGGGAGTCGGCACGCAGCCTGGCGGTGCCGTGACCGGGAATGCGCTGGCGCCGCAACCGTCGGTTCAGCTCCAGGATGCGAATGGCACCCTCGTCCCTAGCAGCGGCATTCCCATTACGGCAGTGCTGGTCGGGGCGGGCGGTACGCTGGGCGGCACGCAGACGGTCAACACGGTGAACGGTGTGGCCACGTTCACCAACCTGTCCGTGACTGGCACGGGAACGTACACGCTTCAGTTCAACGCAGCTGGTCTCACGTCCGCGACGTCGACTCCGTTCACGATCGCGGCGCCGTTCATCGCCTTCAACGTCAACCCGACGCCGACCGCCTCGGGTACGCAGAACGTGACGTTGGCTGTTCCGGTGACTCTCGACTTCACCAATGCGGCGAATCAGAACCTTGCATCACTGCAATTCGACTTCACCTGGGACAAGACGAAGTTCACGTATGTAAGCACGACAAACGGACAGCTCGGCTCCTCCGGACCTACAGTCAACCCGGGGAACGCCGCGAATGGCTCGATCACTGTCGGGTTCTTCGACGCAACCGGCATTTCGACGGGAACGCCGACCATCATCACCGTTAACTTGAAACCCATCGCGACCGCGACGAACTCCTCAATTACTGCGAACGTGACGCTCTCTGCCGACGCTAACGGGCAACCGCTCACATCACCCATCGTGGTGAGGCCGGTAAGCGTCACCGTGCCGTAAGCCCGGTGTTCCTGGCGCGGCGGAGCGCCAGGAGCAAACAGGGAACGCGGGAAGTGCCGTCGTTGACGGCGCCCCCGCGTTCTTGGCTTTGCACTCGTTCGATTTACCAAGCGTCGTCGCGCCACGCTGAGCCGATCGCCGCGCCAGTCGGCACCGAGGTTGCATAAGCAACGACCTTGGCAGGAGCGCGGATCCTCGCGCGGGCGGCAGGCGAGCCAAGGTGAAGCTCACACGATTGGGATTCGCGATGGCGCGGCGTCCTCTCTATCCGCCCAGTGTTCGCTGGGCTTACAGGAGTCTCAATGCGTCATTTTCGACGCGCGCGTCTGGTGCTTGTCGCTGTTGCGTTCCCGTTGACGGCGGGGGCGCAGGGGACGATCACGGTTGCTGCCGGCAGCACGGCCAGCACCTCGGTGAGCACGAGCGGGAAGCTGGCCGTCCCGATCATCGTGGACATGTCGGCGGCGACGCCGGGCACCAACCTGGCCTCCCTCTTTACGACGGTGAGCTGGGCGTCGTCGCGGCTGACGCTCGACTCGGTGAAGGCGGGAGCCTTCGGCACGTTGACGCCGAACACGACGAATGCGTCCACGGGCTCGGCGACGTTGTCGCTGCAGAGCAACACGGGGACGACGGCCACGGTGACGATCGGCACGATGTACTTCACCGGGGCGGCGACGAATGGCGGGACCCAGATCGTGCTGTCGCCAAGTGCGGCGTCGAACGACACGCCGGCGAGCGTGTTGTCGCTGGTGCGCCCGCGCAGTCTGGATGTCTGTGTGACGCAGAGTGGTTTATGGGGGGATGTGGACGGGAGCAATACCGTGAACATCATCGACGCGCAGCAGATCGCGCGGTATAGCGTGGGGCTGAGCGTGGCGAATCCGGCGGTGGTGGCGGCACAAGGGGATGTGAACAACGACGGCAGCGTGAACATCATCGACGCGCAGCAGATTGCGCGGTACAGCGTGGGACTGACGGCGACGGCGCGGATCAACACGCCGCTGTACGTGCCGCCGACGGTGGCGAGCCTGACCATCAATCAGCCGTCGCCCACGGTGACGATCGGCGGGAACCTGCAGCTGTCGGCCACGCCGCTGGACGCCAGCAGCGCTGGGCTGACGGGGTGTGCGCCGGTAAGCTGGGTGAGCAGCAATGCGGCGGTGGCGACGGTGAATGTCACTGGCTTCGTCGTGGGCATCTCGACGGGCACGGCCACGCTGACCGCAACCGCGGGCGCCCAGACCGCACAGGTGACCGTGACGGTGGGCTCTCCGCCGTCGCTGACCATCGTGTCGGGGAACAATCAAGTCCAGACGGCAAACAGCGCGTTCTTCGCCCCGCTCACGGTCCTCGTCAAGGACGCGACCAACACGCCCGTCGTCGGCGCCACGGTTGTCTTCGCGACCACATCGGGGGGCGGAAGCATTACCGGTGGCTCGCCAACGCTCTCGGTGCAGACCAACGCCAGTGGCCAGGCGACCGCCACGTGGATTGCCGGCGGCGTCATGGGTAGTCAGACGGCGACAGCCACGCTGAGCGGGCTTGTACCGGTGGGCTTCAGCGGCAGGAGCACGTCATTTACCATCGGTAATGGACGCTGCGAGTTGACGAGCGCGGGCGCCGCATATTGCTGGGGGTACAACGCCTTCGGGCAGGTGGGCGATGGGACGACCACCGACCGGGCAGTGCCGACCGCGGTGCTGGGCGGGCAGACCTTTACGTCACTGGCCGACGGGAACGCGGATCACGCATGTGGGTTAACGAGCGCGGGGGCCGCATACTGCTGGGGATTCAACGGCTACGGGCAGTTGGGCGACGGAACGACGACCAACCGCTCGGGGCCGGTGGCCGTAGCGGGGGGGGTGACGTTCACCCAGCTGGCGGTGTCGGTGAATGCGACGTGCGGACGCACGAGCGGCGGGGCGCTGTACTGTTGGGGCTCGGCGGGATACGGACTGTATGGGGATGGCGTGCAGGGAACCGTGCACCTGACGCCCACGGCGGTGGTCGCGGGAGGCACGACGTTCACCAGTGTGGCCCTGGGTCAGAACCATGAATGCGCCATCGCCGCGAGCGGCACGGCGTATTGCTGGGGGCTGGGCGTGAACGGGGAGATTGGTGACGGAAGTACCATCACTCGCACCGCGCCCACTGTAGTGCCGGACGGGCGGACGTATACCTCGCTGAGCCTGGGTGCGTCGCACACGTGTGGTCTCATCACGGGAGGCGCGGCATTCTGCTGGGGCAACGGCGTTGCTGTGGGGAGCGGGTCGGCTGGCATTTTCGTGAACCCGACCGCGGTGTCGGGCGGTTTGACATTCACGTCGATCAGCTCGGCCATATCCACCAACACGTGCGCTGTGACGGGCAGCGGCCGGGCATACTGTTGGGGGGGCAATTCGACGGGTCAGTTAGGCGACGGCACCACCACCACTCAGCTACTGCCAACGCCGGTGCAGGGCGGCATCGTGTTCGCATCCGTGCGGCTGCGGAACGGGACGAGTTGCGGCCGCACGTCGGGCGGACAGCCGTACTGCTGGGGAGACAACTCCTCGGGGCAGGTCGGCGATGGAACATTCACGCAGCGCCTCACGCCGGTTCCCGTGAACTGGGTAGAAGGCACGCCCGGAGTGGCCGTGTCGTTGGTGGCCCAAGCCGGTAACAACCAGACAGCCGGAGCCGGAGCGCCCGTATCGGTGGCGCCGTCCGTTTTGGTGCGGGACTATGCCGGCACGCCTGTGAGTGGTGTGCAGGTGACCTTTAGCGTGACGTCAGGTGGCGGGTCGCTGACCGGCGGTACGTCTAGCACGAACGGCGGCGGCATCGCGACGCTGGGGAGCTGGACGCTGGGACCGACCGTGGGAGTGTCCAACTCGGTGACGGCGGCTGCACCTGGACTGCCCGTGGCGACGTTTGTCGCGACCAGTACCGTAGCGCCGGCGAGCATCGCGCTGGTCGTCGGTGATAATCAGGTGCAGGCGCAAGGCAGAAGTTTCATCGCGCCGTTGAAAGTGATCGTGAAGGACGCATCCAATGCGCCGGTGGTCGGCGCGGGAGTTGTTTTCGCGACCTCCGCCGGCAGCATCAACGGAGGCTCGCCGACGCTCACGGTACTGACGGATGGAAGCGGTCAGGCCAGTGCTACGTGGAATGCCAGCAACAGTACCGGGAATCAGACGGCGACAGCGACGGTGAGCGGGCTTCCGCCAGTGACATTCAATGGCAGGAGCACCAGCAGCACGTCTGGCTTTGGGCGGTGCGAGTTGACGACCGCGAGCGCCGCGTATTGTTGGGGGTACAACGCTTTTGGGCAGGTGGGCGATGGAACGACCACCGACCGGGCGGTCCCCACAGCGGTGCTCGGCGGTCTGGCCTTTACGTCACTGGCCGAGGGGAGCGCGGATCACGCGTGCGGATTGACGAATGGAGGGGCGGCGTACTGCTGGGGGTTCAACGGATACGGCCAGTTGGGTGACGGGTCGACCACCAACCGCGCGGCGCCGGTGGCCGTTTCGGGCGGGCTGACGTTCACGCAGCTGGCGGTGTCAGTGAACGCTACATGCGGACGGACGGGCGGCGGGGCGCTGTACTGCTGGGGCTCGGCGGGATACGGACTGTACGGTGATGGTGTGCAGGGTACGGTACATCTGACGCCGACGGCGGTGGCCGCCGGGGGCACGACGTTCTCTAGCGTGGCCCTAGGCCAGAATCATGCGTGCGCAGTCGCCACGAGCGGCACCGCGTATTGCTGGGGGCTCGGGACCTTCGGCGAGTTGGGCGATGGCACTGTCGCCACGCGCTCGATGCCCGCGGCGGTTCCCGATGGGCGCACCTACACCAGTCTGTCGGTGGGCGACTCGCATAGCTGCGGTGTCACCAATGCCGGTTTGGCGTTCTGCTGGGGCTACGGCGGCGCCGGCGGGATCGGCGACGGCTCCGTATCCACCCTGGTGCCGTCGCCGAGCGCGGTGTCGGGCGGGTTGACGTTCACGTCGATTTCAGCGAGCGGATCATCAGACACCTGCGGCCGGACGTCGGCGGGGCAGATCTACTGCTGGGGCGACAATTCGTCCGGGCAGGTCGGCGACGGAACGACCGCCACGCGGCGTGTGCCGACGATCGTGCAAGGCAGCATCCTGTATGCGTCGGTGCGGATTCGAAACACCACGGGTTGCGGCCGTACGGCTGGTGGGCAGCCGTACTGCTGGGGGTACAATGGCTTCGGCCAGATAGGTGACGGAACGACGACGCAACGCCCGACGCCCGTGGCGGTTACGTGGGTGGATGGCACCGCGGGGATCCCAGTGTCGCTGGTGGTGCAAGCCGGCAACAATCAGACGGCCGCGGCAGGAACCTCTGTGGGGGTGGCGCCGTCGGTACTGGTGCGGGACTTCGCCGGCGCCCCTGTGAGCGGGGTCACAGTGACCTTTACCGTGACGTCGGGTGGCGGTTCCGTTACGGGCGGCAGCGCCACGACGAACGCCAGCGGGGTTGCGACGCTGGGCAGCTGGATCATGGGCAGTGCAGCCGGCAGCAACACCATCGCGGCGTCCGCGGGATCACTTCCGACCGTTATCTTCATGGCAACCGCGTTCTGAGCGTGCTTGTCCCGCGGCAGTATTTATCGTAACCCTGGCACGTGACAATCGTCATTCCGGGGTGAGACTTTCTGGAGGCGCTATGCGGTATCAAGGGCTGCTCGTCCTGGCGGTGGTGGTCGCTGGGTGTGACGATGGTTCGCATGCGGTGCCTGCTCTTACGGCGCCGCCGGCCTTGACTGCCTCGGGCGTCCGAGCCTACGTCGTTCAGGAGCCGGGTGGCACCGCGGATCGTGTCACGCTCACTATCCACGTTGACTCCAAGGATGTCCCGGTGGCGGCATACCAAGGGCAGCTCGAGTTCGACGCGGCCGCGATGCAGGTTCTCGATGCGACTGCGCCGTCCGACGGCAACCGCCTGGTGAACGCCGCGTCGGCCAAGTCGGGCGTGGTTCGTTTTGCTGGATTCTCCACCGATGTCTTCGCGCACACCGCTGCCGCGCAGATCGTCGTTCATTTGACCAAGTCGATCGAAGAAGCGCACTTGCTGGCGACGCTGGATGTCGTCGGAGAGGTCACCGGCTCCGCCGTCGCGAAGGATCGCGTCGTGCAGCAGCGCGGGATCTTTACGCAGGCGGCAGGCTCGCCTAAGTAGGCCCCACCCGGATTCGAACTCGCTGCGGGCCGGAGCTCTCGTGCTCGGCCCCCGGGTTTGCTGCACTGTGCCAGGAGTCTTGATGCGTCATTTTCGACGCGCACGTCTCGTGCTTGTCGCCGTTGCGTTCCCGTTGACGGCGGGGGCGCAGGGGACGATCACGATTGCCGCCGGCAGCACGGCCAGTACCTCGGTGAGCGCAAGCGGGAAGCTGGCCGTCCCGATCATCGTGGACATGTCGGCGGCGACGCCGGGCACCAACCTGGCCTCCCTCTTTACGACGGTGAGCTGGGCGTCGTCGCGGCTGACGCTCGACTCGGT
>JANYIN010000189.1 GCA_025362035.1 Gemmatimonadaceae bacterium
GCAAGGCGGACCTCGCCACCGGCATCTACAACTACTACAGCACCGCCGCTGGCGAGACGCGCTACCCCGTGGCCGATGCGAACATCTATTTGAATCCGTCCGTGGGTGACAGCATTCAGCCCGGCGATGCGCGAGCGTCCAAGATCACCACGGTGGCGTCCAAGTCGCTGTTCGGCGTGACGTCCAGGTACAAGTCGCCGCTCACCGATCCCGCCAACCTCACGCAGCCCGCGGCGGTCATTACGGTAGCGGAAGCGGTCCTCCTCCGCGCGCAGGTGAAGATCGAGCTCGGTGACCTCGCGGGCGCCACCGCGGACATCAACCTGGTCCACACCATCGACGGCGGCCTGCCGCCCATTGCCGTGCCGGCCACCAAGGCGGATGCCATTACTGCCCTGCTGTACGAAAAGCGCTATGAGCTGCTTGCGTCGGGCCCACAGCGTCTGGTGGATCTCCGGGCGTACAGCCGCCTCAACGCGGCGTATTTGAAGAAGGAGCTCGCGGGCGACATCTTCCAGTCCGCGCTGCCAATTCCGAAGCGCGAGCTGGACACCCGCGGTGTGACGTCCATTACGCCCACCTGCTCGTAACGTGCCGGCAGGTTTCAGATAAACAGGAACGGCCCCGACGCAGTGTCGGGGCCGTTCTTCTGATACCACCGCAGTCGCCACCCGTGGAGCATCGCATGCGCCGTCCGCTTGCCGTCGTGCTGGGAGCACTCCTTGTGGCGGCCGCGTGCCGTACGCAGCCCGCGGAACGACCGTCCACACGCGCCCTGCACAATGTCATCACGGAAGAGGAGATCGATTCCGCCAAGGCCAGCAACGTCTACGAGCTGATTGCCCGGCTCCACGCGGAATTTCTGCGAGATCGCGGACGGGTCTCGCTCAGGGGCAATACGCGCGAGCGCGCCGTGGTCTTCATCAACGATCAGGAGTACGGAATTCCCGAATCGATGCGCAACCTGCCGCCGGAACGATTCTCGGAGATCAAATTCTTCCCGGGTATCGACGCCGTCGTTCGGTTTGGCGCGCAATACGGCGGTGGCGTCATTCAGCTGATCTCGCGGAGCCAGTAGCGGCCCGGCAGACGCTCAGCGCTCCTCACATGTGTTCGTTTCCACGCGCTCCAGAAAGCTCACCGGGCGCTCCGTCCGTGGAACCTTCACCACGTCCACCGGGGAGATCACTTCTGCCAGGCACCCGCAACGCGCGCCACGATGGCGCTCGCGAACGAGCGCGTAAATCCGCTTCTCCTGATCCCGATACACGGTGTCGATGCTGATGGCGTAGCCGAGGCAGGGATGCTCGCCCATACCGACTACCAGCAGCATTTCCCGCGTGAAGTCCACCTTGGGGCGCACGGTGCGGTCGTCGCGTCCCAGGATCCGCGTCCAGACCTGGTTGTAGTCCGTGGTGTCCATCACCACCAACCGCATGGCCGACGGAATTCTGCTGCCTGCCACTTTGTACACGTGATCGAGCGACGTGTAGGGTTCCGGCTTGCTCTGTTCGGCGCGCGCCGTGGCCTCCCCTCGCGACACCGTGGGGGCGTTGCCCACCGGGTCCGGACCCTGCCGACTGCTGGGCGGAGTCGAGTGGCATGCGGCAGCGATGCCGGCGATGGTGACGACGAGGGCGAGACGGCGCATACGCGCTCCAGGGCAAGGTCAGCGGCGAGAATTGGTCCGGCGATAGGAGTATCGACGCGTGCCGAGCAGAGTTGAGCGCATGGGAAAGCTGACTCAAGTGGCAGTGCGCCTCCAGCGCCACCGAGCTCGCCGCCCCTCTAGCGGTACCCCGCCGCCTGCATCTCGAACAGCTCGGCGTACAACCCGCCGCCCGCCACCAACGACTCGTGTGTTCCGTTCTCGATCACCTTCCCCTGACCCAGCACCACGATCCGGTCCGCCATGCGCACGGTGGAGAACCGGTGCGAGATCACCACCGCCATCCGCCCCGCCATCAGTTGATTGAAGCGGACGAAGACTTCGTACTCCGCGCGAGCATCGAGCGCCGCGGTCGGCTCATCGAGAATCAGCAGTTGCGCCGAGCGCATGTAGGCGCGGGCGAGCGCGATCTTCTGCCACTCGCCGCCCGAAAGATCCACACCGTCGTCGAAGCGCCGCCCGAGCATCTGGCGGTACCCATCGGCGAAACGGGGCAGGAGACTCGACGCCAACGAGCGGTCCGCCGCTTCCACGAGTGCTGGAGGTGGAACGCGCCCATCCGCCACCGTCGTGTCACGCACCTGCGCCAGGTAGTCGCTCACGCCCTCGATCTCGCCCACGCCCACGTTCTCGTCGAAGCGCATGTCGTACCGCACGAAGTCCTGGAAGATCACGCCGATGGCCTCCCGCAGGGAGGCGAGGTCGTAGTCGCGCACATCAACGCCGTCCAGCAGGATGCGGCCTTCCGAAGGGTCGTACAGCCGCGCGAGCAGCTTGGTGATGGTGGTCTTTCCGGCGCCGTTCTCGCCCACGAGGGCGATTCGCTCGCCCCGTCCGATGGTGAGGGTCACGTGCCGGATCGCCCAACGATCGCTGCCTGGATACTGGAACCCCACGTCCTCGAACGCGAAGCCACTGCGAATCGGGTCCGGCACGAGTGCCGCGCCGGGTCGCGACTTGATGTGCGGCTCCATCTCGAAGAACACGAAGAGGTCCTTGAGATAGAGGCTCTGCTCGTAGATGTCACTCGCCGACAGCAGCAGCCGCTGGATGAGGTCGCGGCTGCGGCTGAAGGCGGCCGCGAGAAAAGTGAGCGTGCCGATCGTAATGGACCCTGCCACGGCGTGCAGGAGAATCGTGACGTAGGCGCCGTAGTACCCCAGCGTGCCGACGAGCGACAGCAACGCGCTCGCGACGCTCTTCTGGACGCTGAGCCGCTTGTTCTCCTCGTAGTAGCGCTGCGACAGGGCGGCGTAGCGGTCGCTCAACCAGCCGGCCAGGCCGAACATCTGCACTTCCTTCGCTGTCTTGTCGCTCGCACCCACATAGCGCAAATAGTCGAGTTCTCGCCGTTCGGGCGTGCGGCGGAACAGCAGGGAATAACTCAAGGCCGCAAAGTGCGTTTCGCCCAGAAAGCTGGGGAGGATCGCGACGGTCAACAGCAGTAGCAACCACGGGTTGTGCACGATGAGCGCCGCGGCGAGCGTCGCGAGCGTCAATAGGTCCTGCGTCATCGACAACAGCATCGCGATGAGCCCGATGCGCGCCGTCGTCTGCCGACGCGCACGGTCGAGATGATCGTAGAACACCGGGTCTTCGAATTGCGCCAGGTCGAGCGTGGCGGCGTGCCGCATCAGCCGCACGCTGATGTAGTTCGAGAAGAGATCGCCCAGTAGCGATTCGATCAGCGACGACGCGCGCGCCAACAGCTCCCCAAGCACGACGATGCCGAGTTCCAGTCCGAGCACCCGCCAGAGCGGCACGAGGGACGCGCCCGGTGCCTGCGCCAGATGGACCACCTGGTCGATGATCAACTTGGCCGCCCACAAGGCGGCCACCGGCACGACGCTGCGGACCAGGCGCAGCACGATCATCGATGCCGCGTACCGGCGATGTGTCTGCCACACCAGTCGGAGCAGCGCGGGTAGATAGCGCAGCGCGGCGAGGCGGTCTCTCCATCCCTTGGGACGCAATTCCTCGGGCAGCGGCTTCACGCGCTGCCGCAGGGATACGGACGCAGTCATCGGTACAACCTAATCCGCGTTGCCCACGTGAAGGCGGTCTGCCACTTTGCGTGAATGAAGCTTGCCCGATCGCTGACGACGCTGTCCCTGGTATTCATCCTGTTCTTCTGTACGTCCGGTGGTGCCTTCACCACCGAGACGCTCGTGAAGTCCGTGGGTCCGGGACTGGCGCTACTCATCCTGGTGCTGGTGCCGCTTGTCTATTCGTTGCCCGAAGTACTCATCGTCGGGGAACTTGCCAGCATGCTGCCGCTCGAGGGAGGATACTACCGCTGGGTGGGGCGCGCGTTCGGCCCGTTCTGGGCGTTCCAGAACGGCTGGCTCACGTGGATGTATTCGCTCGTGGACATGGCCCTCTATCCGAAGTTGTTCCTCACGTACCTGGCGTACTTTGCCCCGCATCTCGCGCCGTCCACGGCGTGGATGATCGGCCTCCTCGTGATCTGGGTGCCCACCCTGCTCAACATCATGGGATCGGCTCGCGTGGGCAGAGGCTCCGTGATCGCGGGGCTCTTCGTCCTCGGGGCGTTCCTCGCCATTGCCATCGTCGCGGCTCCGCATGCGACCCATGTTCCCTGGCGCCCATTCGCCGCCCCGGGCCGCGCCGGCACTGGCGGCGTGGCGGTCGGTCTGTCAATCGCGCTCTGGAACTACATCGGGTGGGACAATGCATCCACGGTGCAGGGTGAGGTCCGCGATGCCACGCGTAGCTATCCGAAAGCGCTCTCGTTGGCGCTGCCGATGGTGGCGGCCGGCTATCTGGTTCCCCTCCTCGCCACGCTGTCGGCAACGAACTGGACCGCGTGGACGGAAGGCGGCTGGCCCGCCATCGCGCTCGCCTCGGGGGGTCGGTTGGGTCCCGTGCTTGCCGCGTGGGTGGCGCTCGCGGGGATGGTGAGCCCGCTGGCCCTGTTCAGCGCCTTGCTGCTGTCCTATTCGCGCATCCCGTTTGTCATGGCCGTGGACGGGCTGCTTCCAAGCGCACTCGCCCGCACCGACGCGCGAGGAACGCCGCGCAACGCCGTGCTGGGCGCCGCCGTCTGCTACTCCTCGTTCATGCTGGTGTCCTTCGGGACGCTCGTGATTGCCGACGTGCTCCTCTACTCGCTGGCGCTCATGCTGGAATTCGCGTCGCTCGTGCGGTTGCGCCGTCGCGAGCCTGATCTGCGCGGCGCCTTTCGCGTCCCGCTCGGGACCGCCGGCGTCACGGTGCTGGCGACGCTTCCGTTGTGCGTGCTGGCCCTGGTGGTCGGAGTCAGCTTCGCCGACGGTGAATTTGGATTGCCAGCCATCCTCGGAACGATTGCGGCCATCGGCCTCGGTCCGCTCCTGTATGCGGCCGCGAGCCGCCACCGCTCTCGCACGCGTCCGGCGGCAATCGGCTGATTCAAGTCGCTCTCGGCCACTGCCGATCTTTGCAATAGAGGGAGTTCGACTCTCCTGTATTCTGTGCGTCCCGTTCCTGGCCCGGTTGCCCGTGAGCACTTTGTCACAATTGCCGGTCGCCAATGTGGTCCGTGCCCGCGCGTTCGTGTGGTCCGAGTCGCGGCTACGCCGTGCCGCGACGGTGGTGTATGCACTGTCGGGCGCACTGGCGGTGCTCGGGCTGATCGGGTGGTATGCGAACGTGCCGCGGCTGCTACGACCTGGCCCTGATGACGCGTCGGCCCAGTTCAACTCCATCGTGTGTTTGCTGATCCTGGCGGGCGCGCTGGCCGCACTGGTACATGCCCGGCGCCGCCTGTGCCTTGCGCTGTCGACGGCCGTCGTGTGCATTGCCGGAATCACGCTCGCTGAGCACCTCACCGGATGGTCAGCCGGCATCGACCAAATGCTCTGGCATCTCGGCGTGAACCGCGCCACGATGTTGGACATGGCGCGGGTTCGCGACGGCTCCATGGGTCAAATGCCGGCGAACAGCGCCGTCGCATTCATCTTGCTGGCGTCGGCAATGGTTCTGGTGTCGCGGGGCCCGCTCACCCAACGCCGCATGCTCGTCGGTGCCGGCGCCACGCTCGCCGCCGCCACCGCCGGCACGGTGGCGTTCGCCGGGTATCTCTTCGGCATCCCGTTGCAATACGGTTGGGGCGACTCCACGCGCATGGCCATGTCCGGGTCCTACACGTTCCTCCTGCTGGGCTTCGGCGTGCTTGCCGCAATCGTCCTGACCGCACGGCGAGCCGGCGTGTCCGGACGGCGCATCCTTCCGCTGTTCGCGGCCACGCTCGTGGCCGTGTCGTCCCTGTTGCTGTGGGAGTCCCTACTCGATCACGACCGCGGCAACCTCGAAATCGCCATCCGCCATCACGCCAGGGCAATGGCCAGCGCCATTGCGGTGAGCGTCGACGAGCGGGCGCGCCTCGTGGATCGGATGGCCCAACGACGGGCAGCGATGGACATCACGAACTCCAAGGGCCGGAGCCTCGCCGCCACGCAAATCATGCGCGACTTTTCCGGTATCGTCGCCATCTTCATCGTCGATTCCGCCGGCACCATCACGTGGCAGGCGTCCGACCACGCCAGGCCCGAGGAGTCGCCCGGCCATCGCTTCGACCGCAACAGCGTGCGTTCGTCGCTGCTGCTCGACGCCCTATCGCACGAGCGCGCCATCATCTCGGCGCCTGAGGCGAGTGCACAGTCGCCGGCCAGCGTCTTCGTGGCGTCGCGAACGGCCACCGCCGCCGGCGTTGTGGATGGATACATCATCGTCGAATTGAAGCCGGGCATTCTCCTCGCGGACGTGCTCCCCGATGAGTTCGCGGGGCAATTCGGCTATCAGCTGAAGGCAGACGCCGCGCCCATCGGTACGCGCGGCGACGTGTACAACGGCGAGTCGCATCGCTGGGTGACCACGGTGCCGGTGTCAGCGCGCGGCAGGCGCTGGGATCTCACCATCATGCCGTCCGCGCAAACGCTGGAGGAATTCTCCTCCACGCTGCCTACGACGTTCCTCTTCGCCGCATTCGCGTGCACCATCATTGCGGCGCTGATCGTCCGCGCCGCGCAGGTCGCGACGGAGCAGTCGGAGACGCTGTCACTCGTGGTGGCGCAACTTGCCGCGGAGAACGAAGCGCGCGCCCAGGCCGAAGCCGTGCGCGACCGAAACGGCGACCTGCTCAGGGCACAGTCGGAGGAGTTCGAGCGCCAGAACGAGCAGCTGCAATCCACCGCAGCCGAGCTGGCGCAGCAACGCGACGCACTGGCGCGCGAACAGGAATTCAACGCGGCGCTGGTGCGATCCACTGTGGATGCCGTCGCCGCGTTCGACCGAGAGGGATGCGTGCACGCGTGGAATCCCGCCATGGCGTCGTTGACGGGACGCCCGCTTGCGGACGCCGACGGCACCGTTATCGGCACGCTGCTGACGTTCCTGGACCATGGCGAGGAGGTCCGCCTCCTGCATGAGGCGCTGCAGGGCCGCGCCACCGAAATGACGGCCGTACGCGCGACCCACGCCGTGTGGCACGACGAGGTGTGGCTCGACCTCACCGTCACCCCCATGCGCACGTCGGGTGGGAAGGTGGTGGGCGGCCTGATCGTGGCGCGGGATGTCACCGAGAGCCGGCGCGTGGCGGAAGTGATCCTGGCCAGCAAGGATTCAGCCGAACACGCAAATCGCGCCAAGAGTGACTTCCTCGCGAGGATGAGTCATGAATTGCGCACGCCGCTGAACGCCGTCATCGGCTTCACCAACGTGCTGCTCCGCAAGCGGCGCGACCGCCTGGACCGTGACGCGGTCACGTTCCTCGAGCGCATCGGCGCCAACGGGCGCCATCTACTCACGCTGATCAACGAGATTCTCGATCTGTCCAAGATCGAAGCCGGCCACGAGACGGCGACCATCACGCACACCTCCATCAACGGGTTGGTGCGCGACACGATCGCCGAGCTGGATGTGCGAGCCGTAGAGGCGGGCGTACGACTGCACGTGGAGACGCCACAGCAATCGCACGCGCACACCGACCCCGCAAAGCTCAAGCAGGTGCTCATCAACCTGGTTGGCAACGCCATCAAGTTCACCCCGCACGGCGGCTCGGTCACGGTACGCATCGTGGGGGAATCGGAGATGGGCGGCGTCGAGCGCATCGAGGTCCAGGATACGGGGATCGGCATACCCAACGATCGGCTGGACGCCATTTTCGAAGCGTTCGAGCAGGCAGATGTCCAGACGTCGGTCAAGTACGGGGGCACGGGACTGGGACTCGCCATCTCGCGGAAGCTCTGCGCGTTGATGGGTCATCACCTCGTCGTGTCGAGCGAGCCGGGCAGCGGATCGACGTTCAGCATCATCATGGACGCGCCGCGGTCGTCCATGGCGGCCTGACAAGACTCATTCGATTGCGAGCTACGGGGCGGCGGGGAACACGGCGCCGCCCTTCATGACAAATCGCACGTCGCGGACAGCATGGATGTCTCGCGTGGGATCGCCGCGCACGGCCACGAGATCAGCGTACAGGCCCGAGCGCACCGATCCGATCTGCTCCTCCATATGCAGCAGGCGCGCGTTGGTGCTCGTCGCCGCGCGCAGCGCATCCAGGGGCGACATGCCATAGTCCACCATCAGCTCCAGCTCGCGGCCATTCTCGCCGTGCGTGAACACGCCGACGTCGCTGCCGTTGCACATGGTGACGCCCGCTTCCATGGCCGCCTTGACGCTTGCGCGCTTTTCACTGATGCGCTTCGGCTCCGGGTCGCCCGCCTTCCATCCCGAATACCGCAGGATGGCGTCACCCGCGGCGACCGTGGGGCACAGCGCCACGTTGTGCTCCTTCATCAGGCGAAAGACCTCGGGCGTGCCGGCGTCCCCGTGCTCGATCGTCTCCACACCGCCGAGAATGGCGCGCCGCATCCCTTCGGGCGTGGCGGCGTGGGCAACCACGGGGCGGCCCGAGGTCTTCGCGACCTCCACGATCTGCCTGATCTCCTCGAGTGTGAAGGTCGGGAGCGTCTCGCCGTTCGGTCCCCACCGGTAGTCCGCGTAAATCTTGATCCAGTCCGCGCCGCGTCCGATCTGATCGCGTACCACGCGGGTGAGTGCCGGTCCGTCCGCTTCTTCCGCTCCCTGCGGTACGTCCATTTCCGACGTAAAGCCGCGCGGGCCGTAACTGCCGGTCGCGACGATCGCGCGCGTGACGACGATCATGCGCGGACCCGGGATGATGCCCTGAGCGATGGCGCGCTTGAGGCCGACGTCGGCGTACCCGGCGCCTTCGGTGCCGAGGTCGCGCACGGTCGTGAAGCCAGCACGCAGCGTTTCGCGCGCATGGTTCGTGGCACGCGCCACACGGAGCGCGAGCGGTTCGCGCAGCACCTGATCGTTCCAGCTCGTCTCGTTGTACGGATGCAGCAGGAGATGAGAGTGCATCTCGATCATGCCCGGCATCAGGGTCGTGCCGGCGAGGTCGATGCGCCGAACGTCAATGGGCGCGGTCATGCTCCCGGTCGGGCCCGCGCCCACAATCCGTTCGCCGTGCACCAACACGCTCCACCCCTCGTGCAGCTCGCGTCCGTCAAACACGCGGGAGGGAGTGAGCAGCACGGTGGCAGCGGTGTCGGTCGATCGCGTCGTTCGGCCCTGCGCCACCAGAGTCGAGGCCGATGACAGGGTAATGACGGCGGCGGCAGCGGCGATTCGGGGAAGACGCATGGTGGCCAGGTTGGGGGAGTGCGAATGATGCGCAGCGGGTTGGGCCCGCGCGAGTCTCGTCCGCTGGTCCATGCCGGGGAAATCGAACCTCACTTCGGAACGACGCTGGATCGTGTCGCAACGAGGCAGTCCGTTGACGGCGCGGAGATGGCTGTTGAGAGCGCGGAGCGAACTGTTCATGGCGCGGAGCGGGCTGTGGCCGGCGCGGAGCTGTATGTGTTCGGCGCGGAGCTTCCTGGTGAACGCGCGGCGTTTCCCGTTGCCGGCGCGGCGCTGGCTATTGACGGCGAAGAGCTTGCCGTTGGTGGCACGGTGCGCCCTGTTGTCGGAGCGGAGCGGGCTGTCGGCGGCGCGGCATTGGCTGTTGGCGAAGCGGCGCACGCCGTTGTCGGTGCGAGGCCGGCTGTTGTCGGCGCGGCGCTGGCTGCAACGGCGTCGAAGCAGCCTCGCGTCGGATGAGACCGGGCTAACGTCGGAGACGTGCGACCCGTCGTCGGTGCGCAGCAGACTGTTCTCGGAGCAGAGCTCGCCGACGTCGGTGGTGTGCCGCCTGTCGTCGGAGCGGATGAGGCTCACGTCGCAGAGCACGACGCTGCCGTCGCGTTGGACGAGGCTGATGACGCGTTGCACCGCGCTGACGGCGCGCAGAACGAGACTCATGTCGCCGAGCGCACCACCATCGTCGCGATCGTGCACGCCGCCGTCCCCTTGCACGGACCTGTCCGCGAACGATGGCGGACGCACGTCGCCGCGCGCCGGCCTCATCGCGGTGCGGTCCAACCCGTTCGCACGCCGCGTTCACGAACACTAGATTGCGCGCGGATGACTGCCATTCGCACGGAAGGACTTCGCAAGATCTACCCGCTCGCCGTGCCGAAGCGCCGAGGCCGCCGCGCGCCAAGCGCGCCGTTCGGTCCACCTGGGCAGTCTGCCCTGCCGCCGGCCGCGGCAAACGGCGCGCGCGAGCTGGTGGCGTTGGAGGGACTCGATCTCGAGGTAGGCGAAGGGGAATTCTTCGGACTGCTCGGCCCGAACGGCGCGGGAAAGACCACCACCCTTGGCATTCTCACCACGCGTGTCGTCGCGAGTGCGGGCCGAGCGAGCGTGGCGGGCGCCGACGTCATCAACGATCCCGTGGGTGTGCGCCGCCGCATCGGCGTCGTGCCCCAACGCGCCAACCCGGACCGCGGTCTGAACGTCCTGGAGAACCTCGTCTTCCATTCGGCGTACTTCGGCATCGCGCGCGCGGACGCCATGCGGCGGGCGGTGGCGCTGCTCGAGCAGTTCGGCATGGGCGAGAAGGCCGACGCAAAGGTCGACGCACTCTCGGGTGGACAGCAGCAGCGACTGATGATCGCCCGCGCGCTGATCCACGAGCCGGGGGTCATCTTCCTCGATGAACCCACCGTGGGACTCGATCCGCAGGCCCGACTGGCGCTGTGGGATGTCCTGCGCACGCTGCATCGTCAGGGACGCACCATCGTGATGACCACGCACTACATGGAAGAGGCGGAGCAGCTGTGCGACCGGCTGGCGATCATCGATCGCGGACGCCTGCTCGCGCTGGACACGACCGTGTCGCTCAAGGCCAAAGCACCCGGCGGCACGCTCATCGAACTGGACCTGAACGGACCGGCGGACGACGCGGCCGCGCAAGTGCGGGCAATGGACTACGTCAGCAAGGCCGAGGCGGTCGGCGACGTGCTCCGCGTGCACAGCGCCGCCGGCGGCCGCATCATTTCCGCCGTGATCGAGGCGACGGAAGCCGCCGGTCGGCATGTGCGCAACATCACCCTGACCGAGCCAAGCCTGGAGACGCTGTTCATCGAACTCACGGGGAGGAAACTCGATTGAACGAACTTGTCACACCAGGCCCGGTCAGCGCGCTGACGGTGTTCTGGGCGCTGCTGCGGCGCGACGTGCGCGTGGCGCGCAAGGAGCTGCCTTTCTTTCTGGTGCGCACCATGATGCAGCCGGTGCTTTTCCTCACGGTCTTCGGCTTTCTGCTTCCGAAAATGGGCATGGTGCGTGGCGGCTATCAGACGGCGCTGCTGCCGGGAATTCTCGCGGTGAGCCTGGCGTTGTCCGCCATTCAGTCCGTTGCGCTGCCCATGGTGCAAGACTTCGGGTGGACGAAAGAAATCGAAGACCGCCTCCTTGCGCCGGTGGCCACGTGGGTCATCGCGGCGGAGAAGATCGTGGCGGGCATGCTGCAGGGCATTATCGCTGCGCTCTTCGTGTTACCCATCGCGCGCTTGATCATGGGGCCGATCGCCAATCTCACCTTCGGGCATTTCGGCGACGTGCTCATGGTCACCGTTTTGGGAGCCGCGGCATTCTCTTCGCTCGGCATGTGGCTCGGCACCGGCATCGCGCCGCAGCAGATCGGACTGATGTTCAGCGTGATCGTCGCGCCCATGATGTTCTTCGGGTGCGCGTACTACCCCTGGCGCGGACTGGACGCGGTACCCGTGATGAAATACGTCGTGCTGATCAACCCGCTCACGTACGTGTCGGAGGGCATGCGCGGCGCGCTGACGCCAGAGCTGCCGCACATGTCGCTCCTCGTGTCCACGAGCGCGCTGCTGGTGATCTGCGCGTTCTTCTGGGTGGCGGGACTGCGTAGCTTCTACAAGCGGGCCATCGGATGAACCGCGCACCGATGCACGCGCCGTTCGAGCGCTTCAACGCGCTGCTGGCGTCGGCCAGGGCTGTGGACACGGCCGTGCTGCCGGAGCCCACCGCGTTCTCCCTTGGCACGGTCGGCGCAGACGGACAGCCCGCCGTGCGCATCCTGCTGTTGAAGGGCGTGGACGAGCGAGGGTTCGTCTTCTACACGAACGTCGAGAGTCGTAAGGGACGGGAGCTACTGGCGCATCCGAGCGCTGCGATGTGCTTTCACTGGCAGCCGCTGGAGCGCCAGGTTCGTATCGAGGGCGTAACGTGTTCGGTGGCGCCGGAGGAAGCGGACGAGTACTTCGCCAGCCGCCCGCGCGGCAGCCAGATCGGGGCGTGGGCATCGGCGCAAAGCCGACCGATGACTGACGCTGGCGATCTCGAAGCGCAGGTCTCCGCCGCGGAAGCGCGCTTCGCCGGCACACCCGTACCGCGCCCGCCGCACTGGACCGGATTCCGTCTCATCCCGCACCGCTTCGAGTTCTGGCACGGGATGCCAAGCCGGCTGCACGAACGTCACGTCTTCGAGCGCGTGGACGACGGATGGCGCACTGAGCTTCTCTATCCATAATGCAGGACGCGGGCGTCCCCGCGCCTTTCGGCCCTCGCGGCTATCTTGATTCGCATGGCGACACTGACGGCTGACACGGTTCCCGCGCGTGCTGGGGCCGACTGGAGCGTGGAGAAGGCCCGCGCCCTCTACAACATCGAAGGATGGGGTGCGGGATTCTTCGACATCGACGAGCGCGGCCACGTGGTGGTGCGCCCGGATAAGGAGCATCCCGACCGGCAGCTCAGCCTGCACGAGCTGGCGTGCGACCTCGAGGAGCAGGGCGTCGCCCTGCCCGTGTTGCTCCGATTCTCGGACATCCTTCGCTCGCGCATCGAGTCGCTGAGCGAGAACTTCCAGACGGCCATCCAGGAGTACGAGTACACCGGCGGCTACACCACGGTCTATCCCATCAAGGTAAACCAGCAGCGCCACGTCGTCGAGGAGATCGTGCAGTTTGGCGCCAAGCATGGCGTGGGCCTGGAATGCGGATCCAAGCCGGAATTGCAGGCGGTGCTCGGTCTCTCGGAAAGCACCGAGCATCTGATCATCTGCAACGGATACAAGGACGACGAGTTCATGCGTCTGGCGCTCACCGGCCAGAAGCTCGGGCATCAAGTCTTCATCGTCATCGAGCAGTTGAGCGAGATCGACGTACTCCTGGCCGCCGCTGAGGAACTCGACGTGGTACCGTCCGCCGGTATCCGCATCAAGTTGGCGAGCACCGGTTACGGCCGCTGGAAAGAGAGCGGCGGCGAGAAGTCCAAGTTCGGTCTCAACGCCGCGCAGCTCATGCAGGCCGTGGACAAGCTGCGGGCCGCCGGCCGCCTGGACATCGTGAAGCTCATCCACTTTCATCTCGGCTCGCAGATCACGGACATCCGCTACATCAAGGCGGGCCTGCAGGAGGTCGCGCGCTTCTACGCGGAACTCCGGGCGCTGGGCGTGGACGTCACGCACGTGGACGTGGGCGGGGGTCTTGGCGTGGACTACGACGGCACGAACTCGACGTCGAACGCCAGCGTGAACTATTCGCTGCAGGAATACGCGAATGACGTCATCTACACGCTCGCCGAGTCGTGCCGCGACCTGGATTTGCCAATGCCGCACGTGATCAGCGAGTCCGGGCGCGCCCTGACGGCGCACCACGCCTTGCTGCTGCTCAAGGTCATCGACGTCGAGTCCGTGGTGGAGGTGCCCGTGCCCGAGCTTACCGACGACGATCACGCCGTGCTGCACGAAATGGCCGAAGACTACCACGACATGACGAAGGGACACGTCAAGCGGCGCCGCGTCAAAGAGGTCTTCCACGACGTCACCTTCGACAAGGAACGCGCGCAGCAACTCTTCGCCAGCGGCGTACTGTCCCTGCGCGGGCGCGCGATCGCCGAGCAGATGTACCTCGCCACGGTCAACGCGATATCGGCCATCGTACAGAAGGATCGCGAGGAGTACGACGACATCCTCGCCGATCTCGACGCGGTACTGGTGGACCGCTACTTCTGCAACTTCTCGCTGGTCCAGTCACTGCCGGACAGCTGGGCCATCGATCAGCTGTTCCCCATCATGCCGATTCATCGGTTGACGGAGGAGCCGACGCGGCGCGGAACGTTGCAGGACATCACCTGCGACTCCGACGGCAAGATCGACCGCTTCGTCGGAGACAAGGAGGGCAACCCATCGCTGGAACTGCACGAGTGGCGCGACGGCGAGCCGTACATGCTGGGCGTGTTCCTCACCGGCGCGTACCAGGAAATCCTCGGCGACCTGCACAACCTGTTCGGCGACACGAACGCCGTGCACATCCGCCTCGCCGGCAACGGTGGCTACGAAATCACGGATCTCGTGCACGGCGACACCGTGACCGAGGTGCTGAACTATGTCCAGTTCCGGGCGTCGGATCTCCTCCAGACCTTCCGGCGCAAGGTGACGCAGGTGAAGCACCTGAGCCGGACGGACGCGAACACGTTCATCGCGGACTATGTCGCCGGGCTGGAGGGCTACACGTACCTCGAAGGAGAGGCGGCGCAATAGGAGCGATGCCGCGCCGCGTGGCGCCGGATGGAGTTGACAGCACCGGGCTGATGCGGGACGTTTTCCTGGAGAGAGTCTACCCGAACGGAGCATCCTCAGTGCGTTATTACCGTCTCATCGTCGCCGGCCTCGTGTGCGGCGCCTCGTTGGCCCGCGCCCAGAACGCGGCCGCGCCCACAAGCAGGATCGTCGTCACGCCCGCCGCACACACGGTGGTGGCCGGCGAGTCTTTGCAGTTGCATGCGCAGCTCTTCGACGCCGCTGGAAAGGAGGTCCCGAACGCGAAGATCACGTTCCGCCCCGCCGGCGCGCCATTCGAAGGAACGGTGGATTCCTTGGGCATGGTGCACTCGGGCGCGACTGGCACGCTTGCCGTCACCGCGATCGCGCTGCTTCCGGGCGAGAAACCGGTGGTGAGCCGTTTCGAGATCGCCATGGTACCGGGACCTGCGGCGCACATCGTCATCTCGCCGCGGCCCACGCGCCTGTTACCGGGCCAGCGACTGCGCCTGGGGGCAGCGGTGTTCTCCAGCGCCAACGACCAGCGGGCGGACCGCGTGCAATGGACATCCTCATCGCCGAATGTGGTGAGGGTCGGTGCCGACGGCGCACTGCAGGCCGTGCGCGCGGGGCGGGCGACGGTCACCGCAACCGGTGGCGCGGCGAGCGCAGCGCTGGCGGTGGAGGTCGTGGCGGAAAATGTCGCGAGCATCGAGGTGCAGCCCGCGTCCGTGGAAGTTCGCACCGGTGACGTGGTCCGCTTCAAGACGGTAGTCAAGGACGCCGCAGGCAGGGAGATCGCCGGCCTCACACCGAGCTGGCTGTTCACGCCGGGCAAGGGGATCATCGATCCGGACGGCGCGTTCGTGGCGTACGAGCCCGGGAGCTACCAGGTGACGGCGAACTTTGGCAGTCGTAGCGCCGACGCCAGCATCCTCGCGGCCGACCGCGACGTGAAACGACCCGTGCGCGTGGTCGGCAAGCTGCTGCGGACGGCATTTCCCACGAGCGAGGTCTGGATCCATCCCAACGGGAACGTCGCGTACCTCGGTACGCACCTGGGCGGCGATCGCGTGTACGCCGTGGACATCTCGAATCCCGCCAACCCCGTGGTGGTGGACTCGATCGTCGTGAACGCGCGCGAAATCAACGACATGATGACCACGCCCGACGGCAACTACATGGTCCTCACTCGAGAAGGCGCAGACAATCGCAAGAATGGCATCGTCATCGCGGACACGCACGACCCGCTGCATCCGAAGCAAATCAGCGAGTTCACCGACGGCGTGACCGCTGGCGTCCATTCCACCTTCATTCTCCGGCAACCCAAGTACGGCACGCACATCTTCCTCACAAACGACGGCACCGGCGCGCTGCATGTCATCGACATCAACGACCCGTATCATCCGAAGCAGGTGGCCACCTGGGCGCCGCGCCAGAGCGAAGCCGGTCGGATGCTCCATGACATCGACGTCCAGGACGGGCTGCTGTACGGGTCCTGGTGGAATGACGGACTGGTGATCCTCGACGTGGGCAACGGCATCAAGGGCGGTACGCCCTCGTCGCCGAAGTTCGTGGCGCAGTACAAGTACGACCTCAACGCGCTCTACCGCTCCGTGGAGCAGGAGGGTGGCAAGGGATTCATTCGCGGCACGCACACCGCGTGGCGCTACAAGCAGTACGTGCTCATCGCCGACGAGGTGTTCGGCAACGACGCCGCGGCGAAGTTGTTCAATTGGTCGCCGTCACGAGCGCACGGGCGCCTGCAGGTGCTGGATGTGAGCGACATCGAACACCCCAGGCCCGTGGCGTGGTACGAGCCGGAATATGGCGGCGTTCACAATGTCTGGGTCGCCGGTGACACCCTGTACATGGGGGCGTATAATGCGGGCTTCCACGCATTCGATCTGAGTGGCGAGCTGCGCGGCGACCTCAAGGCGCAGGGCCGGGAGATCGCCGAGTTCATGCCGACCGATCCCGGTGCCAAGGTGCCGAACGCCGCCATGACCTGGGGCGTGGTGGTCAACAAAAAGGATGGCCTGGCCTACGTGAACGACTTCAACAGCGGGCTATGGGCGTTACGCATCGAGCCGAAGCCCAAGCCCGTTCCCTAGCTACGTACAGTGATTTCAAGCTGCGTACAATGGTTTCAAGCCGCGTACAGTGGTTTCAAGCTGCGTGCAGTGGTTTCAAGCTGCGTACAGTGGTTTCAAGCTGCGTACGGTGGTTTCAACTGCATGCCGCGGAAGAAAGCAGCATCTGCGTAATTCGCGCTGTTCCATCCGCGAAGATCCGCGGCATGCAGTTGGTGTCACCCCGAGGGCATACGCACCCATGGCATGCAGTTGGTGTCACCCCGAGGGCATACGCACCCATTATCCGAATCGCTTTTCCACTTCGCTCCAGTTCACCACGTTCCACCACGCCTTGATGTAGTCGGGGCGCCGGTTCTGATACTTCAGGTAGTACGCGTGCTCCCAGACGTCGATGCCGAGAATGGGCGCAGGCTTCCCGTCCATGATCGGATTGTCCTGATTGGGCGTGCTGGAGATGGTGAGTTTCCCGCCCTCGTTGTTGAGCCAGGCCCAGCCTGATCCGAACCGGCCCACGCCGGCGGCGGCGAACTGTTCCTTGAACTTCTCGAACCCACCGAACGCGCTGTTCATGGCGTCGGCAAGCTTGCCGCTGGGAGCGCCGCCGGCACTCGGTGCCATGATCTGCCAGAAGAACGAATGGTTCCAGTGACCTCCGCCATTGTTGCGCACCGCGGTCCGGATTGCGTCCGGCACCTTGTTCAAATCACGTATGAGTTGATCGATGGGCAGGTCGGCGAGCTCGGGTGCCTTCTCGAGCGCCGCGTTCAGGTTGGTGACGTACGCGTTGTGGTGCTTCCCATGGTGAATCTCCATCGTCTGCGCATCGATGTGCGGCTCGAGCGCGGTGGCGGGATACGGAAGGGGAGGCAGTGAGTGGGCCATCGTGTTCTCCGAGTGGGTTCAGGCGTTCGGCATGGTGCGCGCCCGGGCATCGGCCGCGGCACGCATGCGCTCGCGCTGCCAGGAGACGAGACCCGGCAGCAGCGAAAGGAAGATCACCACGAGGATGACCTTGGTGATGTGATTCTCGATGCCGGGGATGTAGCGGCCCAGGAAGTACCCGACGAACAGCATCGACCAGATCCACATCACGGCTCCCAGCACGTTGTAGGCCGTGTACGCGGCGAACTTCATCATGGCCAGTCCGGCCACCACGGGCACGAACGTCCGCACCACCGGCATGAATCGCGCAATGACAAGCGTCTTTCCTCCGTGCTTCTCATAGAACGCACTGGCGCGGAACAGATGTTTCTTCTTGAAGAGCAGCGAATCGTCGCGGGTAAACAGTCGAGGGCCGGTTACCTTGCCAATCGCATATCCGACGGAGTTGCCCATTATTGCCGCCACGGTCAGCAGCGCGCCGAGCAACCACAGATTCAGACCGAACTGCGAGTGCGCCGACAGCAGCCCGGCGGTCACCAGCAGTGAATCGCCCGGCAGGAAGAAGCCCACGAGCAGCCCGGTCTCCGCAAAGATGATGGCCGTGATGCCGACGTATCCGCCCAGCCGGACGAGCTGCTGGACGTCCATGAGCTGATGAAACAGATCGAGAAGAGAATGCATGAGGCTCGGCGAAAGAAAGACGGATCGAGCGTCGGAAGTTCGGCAGACGCCCGCAGTGGGTCAACGGCTTCGCCGAACGAGTTCGCGCGTTCCGGACCACGACCAGCCGGCATGGTCGCCCCGCGTCGCAGCCGCTGGCACCGGGCGGGGGTGTCGCCCGGCACGGAGCGGATCGTCAACGTTGTCAGCATCGGCGTGGTGGTGCTCTTTGCCATCGGGTGGTGCTGGACGATAACGGTGGCCGGCGGGCGGGCCGCCTTCGCGTCGCAGCCGAGCGCGACCGCGCGGATCGCCAACGCGCTGACGAATGGGGATGCCCCGACGGCCGCCTACCTCACCGACGTCTCGCTCAAGGCGCTCACGGGCGAGCTGCGAGGCGCCAGCGGCAAGCTGCGTGCGCGTATCGCCACGCCGGGGTCGCCGCTCGGCGCCGACTCGCTGTCGCTCCGAGTCGCCGAGTCCGAGGCGAGCGCAGCCGCCGTGGCGCCGGCGGCGGGAATCTGGAAGCTCGCCGTCGCCGTGGGCAACGCGATCAAGCCGATCACCGACTTCAGCCTCATCAGCATGCGCCCGCGAAGCGAGAAGCGGAACGGCCATGTGGGGCTCTACTATCTCGGCAACTGGCCCGGTGAAAGCGGACCGGTCAGCACGCCGACCAAGGCGCCTCCGGCGCGATATCAACCACCGTCAGGGTTCATCGAAGTCACGCCCTCAAATGCGGACACACGGCTGTCCGAGCATTTCAAGCTCCGCGACTTCCTCACGCATGATCAGCCAAACGTGTGGCCGAAGTATGTGGTGATCGAGATGCGCAATGTGGACAAACTGGAGCTGGTCCTTTCGGATCTCGCCGCCCACGGGATGGACGTGCACGGCGTTCATGTCATGAGCGGCTTTCGAACCCCTCAATACAACAAGGGGGGCGGCAACACCGGCGGGCGCGCCGGATTGAGCCGGCACATGTACGGGGACGCCGCCGACATCTTCATCGATAACGACGGAAATGGCGTCATGGACGATCTCAATCACGACGGTCGAGTGGACATCAACGACGCGCGCGTGATCCTGGGGGCGGTGGACAGAGTGGAGGCCGCACATCCCGAACTCGTCGGGGGTGCGGGAGTGTATCCGGCTGAATCCGGGCACGGACCTTTCATACACATCGACTCGCGAGGCTACCGTGCCCGCTGGATCGGTGCTGGAGGTGGATGATGGGCGAACAACGGCGGGCTGTAGACGGGGCAGTGGATGTTGAACCGCGCGGTCCCCTGGACCGACTGGGCGACGTGCTGAACCCCGAAGGCGACGACAACGAAATTCCGGAAATTCGTCAGAGCGACCTGGAGCCGTACGTGGGGCTTCGCTACCTGTCCAAGCTCTTCAAGCTGATGGGCGTGGTGCTGGCACTTCTCCTCATCGCCGAGGTGGTGACGGGGGTGATGGCGCAGGGAACGGCGGCGGTGCCTACGCTGCTGGGCGAAGCGAGCCGGTTGGTCGTGCTTGCCGGGCTACTGTGGGGCGTCGGCGATCTCGCCATTCTTCTCATCGACGTTGGCCATGACGTGCGGGCGGCGCGAATCCTCCTCGCGCGCCAGAGCCGCGCGCTGCACGGTCCGTCGGCGGAAACGGAACTGCCAGGCGGCCCGCGATGACCTGAACGGGCTCTCGCGATGGTCTTTTCGTGGTCCGCCACCTTCTATCGCCTCGTCCGGTACGACAGTTGCTTGAAGCAGGGTCAAGCGGCAACCCAACTCTCTCGTGAGGACACACTCATGCTATTCACCATAGCCATCATCCTGTTCATCCTCTGGGCGCTCGGCTTCTTCATCTTCCCGATCGGCGGCGGGCTGATTCACATCCTGCTCGTCATCGCACTGATCATCATCGTGTATCGGCTGCTCACAGGACAAAAAGTCGCGTAGCCTTCGAGGCGACGTCGCGCGGGGCGGCTGACCATGCGACGCGGAGGGCACAGTGTCTTGTGCCCTCCATGTCGCGTGCACACACTGCGGCATGTCTTTGCACTTGGATGAGGTGCACGTCGTCTCGCACACGCACTGGGATCGGGAGTGGTACCATACCGCCGAGCATTTTCGCCAGCGGCTCGTCTCGCTCATCGACGATCTGCTCGACGATCCGCCCCCGTTCGGCGGGAGCTTCCTGCTCGACGGGCAGGCCATCTTGCTCGACGACTACGTGGCGGTCAGGCCGGAGCGCGCGGCGGAGCTGGGCGCCCTGCTGCGCGAGGGAAGAATCGAGGCGGGCCCCTGGTACGTCCTCGCGGATGAGTTGATCCCGAGTGGCGAGGCGCTCGTACGGAATCTGATCGCGGGAAGGGAAACGCTGCGGCGGCTCCGTGGAGAGGCGCCGCGCGTTCTGTATTGTCCTGACTCGTTCGGGCATCCTGCCGCGTTGCCGGACCTCGCGTGCGAATTCGGCTGCGACGTAATCGTGCTGTGGCGCGGCTACGGCGGGCGTCGGTGGCCCGCGGGCGACGCGGTGCGCTGGCTCGGCGCGGCCGGCAACACTGCGATAGTCTACCACCTGCCCCCGGACGGCTACGAATTAGGCGGTAGCCTGCCACTGTTGCCGGAGCAGGCACGTGAGCGGTGGCAACGAGTGTCCGCAGTCCTTGGTGCGCGCTCGGGCACGGGAACGGCCATCCTGTTGAACGGCGCCGATCATCACGCTCGCCAGCGCGGTCTGAGCGCGGCGATCGATCTTATGGCCGCGGCGGCCGGGCCCACACGAGTCCACGCGAGCTCGCTGAGCGATGCGGCTCAAGCGGTCTCCGACGCGGCGCGCGCGCACGAATTGCCCACCATTCAGGGTGAGCTGCGTGATTCGTACGGCTACAGCTGGACGCTACAGGGTACCCTCGGCTCTCGCGCGGCGCAGAAGCGTCGGAACGCGTGTGCCGAACGACTGCTGGTGCGCGAGGTCGAGCCATGGATCGCGCTGTCGCCCGCGGGTGGCTCCCGCAGCACGCGGGCGCTGTTGGCGGCGTGCTGGCGAACGCTTCTTGAAGCACATCCGCACGACACACTCTGCGGCACGTCGATCGACGCGGTCGCCGATGCGTTCGATGGTCGACTGGCATCGGTGGAGGAGCAAGGCCGTGCGCTTCGGTGGAGGGCGATCGGTGCGCTGCTTGCGCACGACGCCGACGCGGCACGCGTCCACCGGGAGCAATGGAGGCCCATGGTGGTGATTCGAAACCCCGCTGCGCGGTCACGGGGGGGGGTGGCGGAGCTGACACTTCGTACGAAAATCGCGGACGTCGCCGTGGGTCCAGGCTCGGCGTCCAGGCAGGGCAAGCGTCATCGCGTGGGCGCCGTCCGCGTTCAACACGTGCCGCTGCAGATCATTTCCCGACAGGAACGCATCGAGTTGACGGAGGCTCAGCGCGCGTATCCGGACGCCGACCTGGTGATGGAAGTGCGGGCGGTCGGCTGGGTGGAGAAGATGCATGGCTACTCGGCGGAAACGCGTCCGCAGAGCGGCCAAAGCCGCGAGCAGATACCCAATGCGGTGGTGGCGACGTCGCGCGCGCTGGACAACGGTCTCGTGCGAATCGAGGTGAGCGAATCGGGAGCGGTGAGCTTCGAGGATCGTGCGCTGGGCCGGTACATTCACGATCTCCTGGCGGTAGAGAGAGCGCGTGACGTGGGCGACCTGTACACGCCCGCCATCAGGGAATCGCTCGACGTACCATTCGTGCGGCGGGTGCGTCTCGCGCACCGCGGGCCGATCCGCGGGGAAATCACCATCGAGATGGCCGGCTCGCGGGGCAGCACGGCGAGCCGCTGCGACGTGACACTGCGTCTGGACGCGGACGATCCCCTGCTGCACGTGATCATCGCCGGCGTCAACCGGGACAGCGATCAGCGGCTCCGGATGGTCTTCCATACGCGCCTCGCGGCGGCGCGCACCGTAGCTGATGCCGCGTTCAGGGCGGTGGAGCGCCATCCGCTGACGATACACGAGTCGGACGCGGCCATGGAACACGTCGTTACCACGGCGCCTTTGCATCGGTGGGTGGCGCGGTTTGACGCCGCCGCAGGGGCCGCGCTGATCTCGGACGGCCTCGCCGAGTACGAGAGCCTCGATGACGGACGCATTGCCGTGACCCTCGTGCGGTCGGTGGGCGAGCTGTCGCGCGCAGACCTTCCGGAACGAATGGGCCACGCGGGGTGGCCGGCGTCCACGCCGCGGGCGCAGTGCACCGGCCGGTATGACGCTCGTTTCGCCCTGCGACTTCTTGGCGCGGATTCGCCCGCCGTTCGGGCGGAGATCGAACGCTGCGCGACCGACGTGTTGCTCCCCCTCACCGGCGAAACACTGCGCTCGAATCTGGGTGAACCGTGTCGCGTGGGCGGACTGGAGCTCGTCGGCGACGGGCTAGCCTTCAGCGCCGCGTGTCCCGCGAGCCGCGACGGATGGATCGTGTTGCGGTGCGTGAATCAACTGGACGTGGACGTCACCGGGGAGTGGCGCCTGACGCGTTCAATCAGGGAAGCCGTTCGCGCGCGGCTCGACGAGACCCCGCGGAGCAGCCTGGGGACGGACAACGGCGTGGTGGCGTTCACCGCGGCCCCGCACGAGATCATCACGATCCTCGTTCGCTGAGCGGCGACAAGCCGGCGAGGCGATCGCGCCACGCGTCGCCCAGTACCGTGGTCGCGAGGACGGTGATGACGAGCGCCAACCCGGGCGCGAGCGCCACCCACGGGGCAATTACCAGGAGATCGCGCCCCCCAGCAATCATGTTCCCCCAACTCGGCGCTGGCGGCTGAATGCCGAGCCCCAGGAACGAGAGCCCGCTCTCGAGCAGGATTGCATTGCCCACCCCAAGGGTGGTCGCGACGATCGCCGGCCCGATCGCGTTGGGAAGGACGTGGCGCAGCAACACGCGCGTGGAGCTCGCACCGAGCGCCGTGGCGGCTGGTACGAAGGGGCGCTCGCGCACGCCGATGACTTCCGCGCGAATGAGCCGCGCCACGCCCATCCATCCGGTCGCCACCAGAACGACGAGGATCGTGGCCAACCCCGGGCTCCAGAGCGCGACGCCCACGAGCAGCAAGACGAGTCGCGGCAACGCCAGGAGAAGATCCGCGATGGAGGTGATCACCCGGTCGAGCCAGCCGCGGCGCCAACCGGCAATCGCCCCCAGCGCCGTACCGAGCACACCGGCGACACACGAACCCAGCACGCCGACAAGCATCGAGAGCCGTCCTGCGAGCATCATGCGAACGAACAGGTCGCGTCCGAACCGGTCGGTGCCGAAGAGGTGCCAGCCACCGCGCAGGTCATGGCCCAGCGGCGCGACCAGCCGTCGCGCGAGGACGTCGTCGATCCGCAGGGGGTCGCGCGACGCGAGCGCGGGCACCGCGATCACCGCGAGCGTCATGACGACGAGTACCGCACACGCGATCCAGTCCGGTCGCACGGTCCGCGCGCGCGCTGAGGCACTCACGCGGACACGCGAGGATCGGCCCACGGCAACATCGCTTCGGCGACGAGGTTGGCGAGTATCACCAGCGCCGCGTAAGTCGCGGCGCATGCCATGACCACGGGGTAGTCCCGCGACACGATCGACGTCACCATCAGGCGCCCCATTCCGGGCCAGGCGAAGATGGTCTCCACGAAGACCGATCCCGCCACGGTGCCCGGCAAAGCCAGCGCGAACAGCGTCACCAGCGGCGCGCGCAGGTTCGCGAGCAGATGGTGCGCGTAGAGCGCTGACGCCGACGCCCCCTTGGCGCGCGCCGTGCGCATCCAGTCCGCGTCGATGACATCGAGGGCGCTGGAGCGTACGTAGCGGGCGACGCCCGCGGCGCCGATCGCCGCCAGCAGGCTGACCGGCAGTACGGCGTGCCGCGCCAGATCCGCAACGTAGGCAACGCCGTTGAGTTCCGCGCCCGGAGTGTTCATCCCGATGGCGGGCAGCCGCAGGTAAAGGGGCAGGCTCAACGACGACGCGAGATACGTGAAGCAGGCGATCGCGCCGAGACCAAGCCAGTATGCCGGCGAGGCAACCAGCAGCACGCTCATCGTGGTGGCCGCGACATCCAGGCGGGTGCCGCGTCGCGCGGCCTGCGCCATGCCCATAAGCGTGCCGCTGGCGAACGATAACAGCAGCGACAGGCCGCCCAGGCCAAGGGAAACGGGAAGCGCGTCCGCGATGACGGATCGCACCGGCCGGTGCTCGGCAAAACTCTCTCCCAGGCCACCGGCCAGCGACTCGCTCAGCCATCGTACATATTGCACCCGCATCGGCTGGTCGAGCCCGAGGTCGTGCCGCATCTGCGCGGCGTCCGCGGAACTCGCACCCGGCGGAAGCAGAAACGTGGCGGGGTCACCGGGTGCGAGCCGCAGGAGCGCAAACGTGAGCGAGAGGACGCACCAGAACAACAACACGGCGCGACCGAGCGCGCGGAGCACGACGTGGGTTCGCACGCGGTGATATCGCATCACGCACGTAGTACGTCAACGCGTTGCGCCCGCACGGTCGGTGCGTTGGCGTTGGCGGCGTCGTGCGTCGCGTCGTGCATCGCGCCACAGCGCACGCCGGGCGTCCTGGTCATGGCGTCGGGTGCCGATCTGGAGTCGGCCAATCCACTCGTCACCATTCATCCGCTATCTCGCCAGGTGCAGCGGTACGCGCTGTTCGTCACGCTCACGCGCTACGACACGCTGTTCACGCCGCAGCCATATCTTGCGCGCCGCTGGCAGTGGACGGATAACGGACACACCCTCACGCTCGCCCTGGTATCAGGGCTGCGCTGGCACGACGGCGTGCCGACGAGCGCGCGCGATGCGGCCTTCACGCTGCTGGCTGCCAAGGATCCGGCCACGGGCTACTACCGCGCGTCCGAACTGGCGGACCTCGACACCGCGCTGGCCGTCAACGATTCCACGCTTGTCCTGCGCTTCGCTGCTGCTCAGAGGAGCATGCCGGCGCTTCTCGCCGAACTCCCGATTGTGCCGATGCATCGCCTTGGCACCGTTCGCCGCAGCGCCATGCGGCGGGCATCGTTCAACGATGCCCCCGTTGGCAACGGACCCTTCCGATTCGTGTCGCGACGGCGTGGCGCGCGCTGGACGTTCGCTCGAAACGACGCCTTTCCCGCGGAGCTCGGCGGGCCGCCTGCCCTCCGCGGCTTCGTCGTGGCCGTGGTGGACGAGGCGACGACGAAATTCGCGGGACTGGCCAGCGGCGAGCTGGACGTGGCCGGCATCTCGCCGACGATGGCCTCGCTGGCGGCGCACGACGCCACCCTTCGCGTGCTGTCGTACCCCGTACTGTTCGGGACGGCGTTGTGCTTCAACACCACGCGTCCCCCATTCGACGACGTGCGCGTGCGTCGTGCCGTCGCACGGTCCATCGAACGCCAGCGGATCGTGGACATTGCGCTGGCGGGCTTCGGTCGCGCGTGGTCCTCCGGAGTACCGCCGGATGGTCCGCTCGCCTGGCGCGACGGCGTGCAGCGCGACACGGCTGCGGCGGACGCGCTGCTCGACGCCGCGGGCTGGCGGCGCGGGCCGGATGGACAGCGGCAGCGGAATGGCCACCCCCTGGCGATCGAGCTGTTGACCGTGGGGACGGGCGACAACGTCCCTGAACAACTGGTCCAGAGCGACCTGGCCGCACGCGGGATCTCCGTGACCTTGCGCCAGACGGAACTGGGCGCTTTCCTCACGGCTGCGCGAGCCACCAACAAGACTTTCGACCTGCTCATGACCGGGATACCCGGAGACGTCTCGCTGTCCTACATCAGCGCCATGTTCGCGAGCCCGCAGCGTGGCGGAACACTGGACTACACGGGGTTTCACTCTGCGCCGCTCGACGCGCTGCTGCGTGCCGCGGGGACGTCGGCCGACGGCGCGCCACGCGTCGCCGCCTGGCGCGACGTGCAGATCGCGCTGGACACGCTTGCGCCGGCGACGTGGCTGTATCACTCCCGCGGCGTACAAGGGCTGTCTCGCCGAGTGACGGGAGCGCGGATGGACCTGCGCGGCGAACTCGTCTCGCTGCACGACTGGGCGCTGGACTCGAGCGGAGGCGGACGTTGAATCTGCTCGTCACGTCCGACCAGCTCCGCGCGCGCGCATCGATTGCGACCGGAGAGCTCTCCGCGCTTGCCATGGGACTGCGACGAGAACTCACGCCGGTGGTGGACGCCCCGCCGGACGTGCCGAGGGAAAAGGCCATGTTGAGCCGGGCGGGCGGGCGCTGCGCCGTGGACGGCGCGCTCTTGCGGTTCGACCCGTTCGATCCTCGCCACGTCTGTCCCGTGTGTGGCCGCCAGAACGCGGGCGGACTGCATGATCGCTTTCGCCTGTACTGGTATCAACTCTGGCTCGCCGAGCGAACCGTACACGCGGCGCTGCTGGGCATCGTCCTGAACGATTCCGCGTGCACCGCCGCCGCGGTCACGCTGATCGATCGGATCGCCGACCAGTATCTGCGGTACCCGAATTCCGACAACGTGCTCGGTCCATCGCGGACCTTCTTCAGCACCTATCTGGAATCGATCTGGTTGCTGCAGCTGGCGATCGCGCTCGACCTCCTCGAAACCGGTTCGCCGTCGGCGGAGGTGATGTCGCTGGGGGCGCGCGTGCGCGATCGCCTGATCGCTCCGAGTGTGGCGCTCATCGCGTCGTACGACGAGGGCATGTCGAACCGCCAGGTGTGGAACAATGCCGCCATGATGGCCGCCGCCGGTCTGCTCGATGACCGGGTCCTGCTGGCGCGAGCGCTTCATGCGGGTAGCGGTTTGCACGCGCATCTGGAGACCGCGTTGCTGGTGGACGGCAGCTGGTACGAGGGTGAGAACTACCATCTTTTCGCGCATCGAGGTCTGTGGTATGGTGCGCGGCTCGCGGCGGCGGCGGGACAGCCGTTGCCGTCGCCGCTCGATGCCCGCTTTCACGAGGGGTTCGCGGCGCCGTTTCGCACCATCCTGCCGGACCTCACTTATCCGGCACGACGCGACTCGCAGCATGCGGTGAGCATCAGGCAGCCGCGCTTTGCCGAATCGTGCGAGCTGGGGCTGGCGGACCGGGACGACCCGCGCCTGACTGGCGTGCTCGCACAGCTCTACGATCCGGCCATTCCGCGTGGTGAGACCGGACGATACGCATCGTCCGCTGACGTGGAGCGGAATGTTCCGGCCACCGGTTTGAGACGCGAGGATCTCTCCTGGCGCGCGCTCTTGTTCGCACGGGCCACGCTGCCACCCCTCGTAGCGCAGCCGCTCGGCTCGGACCTGCTGGCGGCGCAGGGGCTGGGAGTCATCCGCCGCGACGAGGGGCGCCTCTATGCGTCGCTGGACTACGGCCACTCGGGAGGGGGGCACGGCCATCCGGACCGCCTCAATCTCACTCTCGTGGACGGAGAGAATCGCTGGTTCGACGATCCCGGCACCGGATCGTACGTGGACCCGTCGCTCTCGTGGTACCGCAGCACGCTCGCCCATAACGCGCCGCTGGTGGATGGCCGTTCACAGCAGCGCGTCCACGGCGAACTGCTTGCGTACCAGGACGATGAACAGGCCGGCTGGGTGAGCGCGCACGCGTCGCTGGCCCCTGGCCTGGACGTGCGACGGAGCGTGGTCGTTCTCGAGGACTATCTCGTGGACGAGTTGACGTGGGAAGCTTCGCAACCACATGAAATCGCGCTACCCGTTCACGGCGTCGAGATGGTCGGCGACGATCTCCACGCGGCAATTCCCGCCCCGGTCATGGGCGGCGCTGACGCGGAAGATGGTTTCGCGTTCCTGGCGGACATGGCCACCTTGATCCTGCCGCAACCGGGACCGGTGGCGGTGCGCTCTGCACCGTTGGGGGCAGGTCGTCCCGCGCTGCGCGGATGGATCCTGTGCGGAGAGGATAGCAGTCTGTGGTCTGCCACGGCGCCGGCTGCTCCAGACCTCCCAGGTCGAGTGCCCCTGGTGCTGGTTCGCCAGGCGTCGTGCACGGGTCGTTTCGTGTCTGTCTGGAGTTGGAAGGCCGCCATTGCGTCCGTTGCGGCCGATGCGGAGGCCGTGGCAGTGGTGCACCACGACGGCACGGTTGATCGGCACGAGCACCGCGCGTGGGGATGGCACATCGACCGAGGGCGCGGAGACGCAGCCAGCACAATAGAGCTCCGCGGCGCGGTCGCGCCCGGCAGCGTCGACCCGAGTTCGCGGGATGCGGCGGCGGAAGAACAGCACGAGTCGGACGGCGGCGTCCGAGTGCATCGGATGCCGGCACGCTTCGAGCTCGAGGAGCCCCACTACCGGCGATCGGAATTTACGTGGCAGGGCGCTGGTGCGCCCCGCGCCACGGTCCAGGTGTCGCGGCCCACGCCGGGCACGGTGCAGGTCGAAATCGACGTCCCGATCTCTCAGCGCCTGTTCGTGCCGTTGATCACGGCCAACCAGCTGGACAACGATCCCGCGTCGATTCACGGCGATAGCGTGCAGCTGTACGCTGCCGCCGGGGCGCGCACCGCCGGACTACTGCTCGTACCCGATGGCAGTATCGTGAGCATGCGGCGGGTAGACGGCTGGACGAACGATCTCGCGATGGATGCGCGGTGGCGGCCGCTGGCCGGTGGCTATCGCCTCGAGGCCACGCTGCACATCGACGCGCGCGTGTCGGAATTCTCGCTCGACGTTCTGATCAACGACGTCGTCACCGGACGCGCTCGCCGACGCGGCCAGCTGGTGCTGTCGGGCGCGCGCGGGGAATTCGTCTATCTTCGAGGAGACCGCCAGGACCCGTCGCGGCTGCTCCGCTTCTCGCTCACGAATGTCTGACTCGAAACTCAACAGCGTTTCCATCGTTCTGTTCGAACCGCAGGATCCGGTGAATATCGGCGCCACCGTCCGCGCCATGAAGAACATGGGATTCACGTCGCTTCGGCTCGTCAATCCGTGCGCCTACGATCCGGTGCGCCTGGAGGGCATTGCGCACGATACTTGGGACATCATCCACGGCATCGAGCATTTCGATAGCTTCGACGCGGCGGTTGCCGACTGCGTGAGGCTGGTGGGATTCACCGCGCGCCGTCGCGCGGCCAAGTGGCGGCTCCTGGATCCCAAGCAGGCGGCCGACGACGTGCTGGATCATGTGGACGCCGGCCGCGCCGGTATCGTGTTTGGCCGTGAAGATCGCGGACTCCCCAACGAGATCCTCGATCGCATCCATGCCGCCGTGACGATCCCGACCACGGACCACGCGTCGCTCAATCTGGCGCAGGCGGTACTGATTGCGCTGTACGAGCTGCATCTTGCGTCCGGAGACGCGACGCGCGTGATGCGCGGCCCGCGCAAGGAGGCGCCGCCGCCAACCACCGAGCTTTTCGAGCGGTACTTCGTGGAGCTGCATCAATCGCTTGACGCCATTCAGTTCTTCAAGACACGGTACCCCGAGCACATCATGCGCTCCTTGCGGGCCATCACCTTTCGGGCCGAACCGGACGATCGCGAACTCTCGCTACTGCGCGCCATGTCGCTGGAAGTGGTTCGTTTTCTCGAACGGACGGGCCGCATCGACCGGACCCTGTCGCCGGACGTGTCGCCGCGTCCGCCGCGGCACATCACCGGACGCGACACCAGCAAGGATTGACGTCGCGGTCCGCTCACCCCTTTTTTCGCCATGGCGCTCTCACGATTCTTCGGCCGCGGCCGCGACGAAACACCCGCTGATGCTCCTGTCACCGACGAGGAAGAGCTGGGGGAGGGGGACACGCCCACCGGCGACGCTGAGCCGGAACACGCGCCGGAGCGAAGCTGGCACGAACGCGCCGAGGCGATTCTGTTCAACGGGGCATCCACCGGTAGCAAGCGCGCGACCGCCTTGTACGGCGATGCGTTCGTGGACCTGCCGACACACTTCGCGACGGCGCGCGGCGCGACGATCGTGGACGTGGACGGCATCGAGTATCTCGATTGCACGATGGCCCTCGGTGCCGTCGCGCTGGGTTACGCCGAACCGCGCGTCACACAGGCGGTGGTGGATGCAGCGGGGCAGGGCCACGTGTCCGCACTGTCCAGCTGGCGCGAAGTGGAATTGGCGGAGCGGCTCTGTTCGATCATTCCCTGCGCGGAACGAGTGCAATTCCTCAAGTCGGGCGCAGAGGCGACGGCGGCGGCCGTGCGGATCGCGCGCGCCAGCACGGGGCGAAGCGCCGTGATCGCGTGCGGCTACTTCGGCTGGCACGACTGGTGTTCCGAAGCGACCGGCGTGCCCGCTGGCGTGCGGCAGGATCTCTCGCAGGTGCCCTTCGATGACGTGCCCGCGCTCGAGCGCGCGGTGAGTGCAGCGGGCGGATCCCTGGCGGCCATCGTGCTCGAGCCCGTCGTGGAGCGTGCTCCATCGGTGGCGTGGTTGCAGCGCGCCCGCGCGCTCTGCGACAGGGCGGGCGCCGTACTGATCTTCGACGAAGTGAAGACCGGTTTCCGTGTCGCGCCCGGCGGCTACCAGGAGGTCAGCGGCGTCACGCCCGATCTGGCGTCATTTGGCAAAGCGCTCGCGAACGGGTATCCGCTCGCGGCGGTCGTGGGTCGCCAGGCGGTGATGGACGCGGCGCGCACCACGTGGATTTCGTCAACGCTGGCAGGCGAGTCCACGGCGCTCGCCGCGGCGCTCGCGGTCCTGGACTGGCACGAGGACGCCGACATCTGCTCTACGCTGGCGGAGACCGGAGCGGAGATGCGCGCGGCCGTGGAACGTGCCGTCGCGGCGTGCGGCATTCAGGGTGTGACGTTCGATGGCATCGATCCCATGTGGCTCATGCGGTGGAGCGACCCCGCACGCGAGCAGCGTTTCGTCGCGCACGCGATGCGCGAGGGAGTGCTGTTCAAACGGGGTGCGTACAACTTTTCCGCCATCGCGCACGACGAGGCGGCGCTTCGCGACATCGAGACCGCGGCGAGCGCCGCGCTCGTCTCCGTGCTTGAGGAGGAGCGCGCTTGACCGACGACACGCCGCTCGGCGGCGGCTCGCCGCTCATCGACGCGCATGCGCATTTCTATCACGCGGAGGCAGGGCGCGCGGACTGGGCCCGCGTGAACCAAGTGCGTCTGCGCGCGGGCGACCGAATCGGCATTACGTACCACGTCGCCAGCGTCCTGGGTTCGTACGGGCACACATCGCCGACGTACTTTCCGTCGCCCGCGGACCTCACGCGCGGCAACGACGCCATGGCGGCGCTGGCCGACGCGGAGGCGCATCGCGTGCGGTGGTATGTGACGGTGAACCCGAACCACACAGCGCACGCGCTCACCGAAATCGATCGTGGCGTGTCGCGCGGCGCCATCGGCATCAAGCTGCTGGCCAGTCGCCGCGCCCACGATCCGCTGCTCGATCCCATCTGCGAGCGTGCAGCGGATGGATCACTCCCCGTGCTGCATCACATCTGGCAACATCGCACGCGCGAGTGGCCCAACCAGGAAGTCTCGGATGGCCGGGACCTCTCGCGCCTTGCGGAACGGCATCCTCAGGTCTCGTTCATCCTTGCCCATCTCGGCGGCGGCGGTGACTGGGCGCACACACTGCCGGCCGTGCAGGCGCAGTCCAACATCTTTCCTGATCTGTCGGGCAGCGGCGTTGACCGTGGCATGATCGACGCCGCGCTCGACGCGCTTGGATCGGAGCGTGTGCTCTGGGCCTGCGACGTCACGATGGAAACGGGGCTCGCAAAGTTGCGTGCGCTGGATGTGATCGGCCTTGGGAGCGACGCTCGCGCAAACGTGCGGTGGCGCAACGCGTCGCGACTGTTCGGCGCTCACGCCTTTCCGCGATGTCAATCTGCGGCGAGCGCGGCGGCGGTGGGGTCATGATCGATTGCGCGGCGTACATCGGCCCCTATCCGTTCCGTCATCTCCCCCATCCTGAGCCGGAGGTGCTGGTTCGCGTGCTGGAGCGGGAGGGATTGCTCGGCGCGTGGGTGGGATATCTTCCCGCCGCGTGGCACCGCGATCCACTTCCGGGCAACGAGACGCTGTTTGCCGCGATCGACGCCTATCCAGCGCTACGTGCGGCTCCAGTCGTCCGGCCGGATTGGCCTCAGTGGGAGCGCATGCTCAGCGACGTGGTGTCTCGAGGCGCCGCGGCGATCCGTGCGTATCCCATGCAATGGGGAATGGGACCGCACGACGACGACATGCGTGCGCTTGCGATGGCGTGCGGGCAGCTTGGTGTGCCCCTCGTGCTCACGGTCCGATTCGAAGATCTGCGTCAGCGCTCGGCACTGGATGTTGCCGGGGATCTTACGGCGGCACATGTCAGGTCGATCGCCCGCGCCGGGCCGGCGGTTCGCGTTGTGGTCACGGGGGCGGGCCGCGACTTGCTCGAGGAAACGCATTGGGGGCTCACGCCTGCGGAGCAGGGTCGTGTGTTCTGGGATTTCGCGTGGATCTGGGGTCCACCCGAAGATCATCTGGCGCACCTGTTTCGAACGGTCGGGCCGGAGCGGTTTGTGTACGGCACCCACTGGCCGCTTCGGCTCACGCAGGCTCCGCGAGCCAATCTCGACCTGTTGCCCGGCGACTTGCAGCCGTCAGGCATCAGCGATGCATCGGCGTTAGCCGCCGGGTCCACGAGTCGAACACGCGAAGGGGCACGACGTGTGCGCTGAGGGGACATCGCGACGAGTCGGGTTCGCGCCTTGCGGTAGCACTCT
This sequence comes from Gemmatimonadaceae bacterium, assembly GCA_025362035.1. GTDB lineage: Bacteria > Gemmatimonadota > Gemmatimonadetes > Gemmatimonadales > Gemmatimonadaceae > AG11. Next base: position 32,937 of record JANYIN010000189.1, read on the forward strand.
CGCCCGATCAGATTGCTGGCCGATAAGGTGCTTGTGAATTCGTTCACAAGCGCCTGTTTCCAGGACTTTCCCACACCCCATCGCGATGACGCAGCGTAGGAATTGGACGGCAATCCCGGGACTTCTGTTCCTGGGCATCGGTGCCGTCGTGCTTTCCGCGTACAGTGGTGCCTCATCCTCGCAGGGTAGTGGCCCCGATCAGCCCATCGCGTTTCCGCATCCCAAGCATGCGGGCGCCGTCGCGCAGGGCGGCCTTGGCATGAACTGCCTCTACTGCCACAATAGCGCGAACAAGTCTGCCGATGTCGGAATGCCGGCGGTCAACACCTGCATGGGTTGCCACACCGCGGTGCTCGGTGCGACCGACGCTGGCAAGGCCGAGATCAAGAAGCTGTGGACGTTCGCCGATGTCGCGTACGGCGGCGCCAATGCCAAGCCCGTGCCGTGGGTCCGGATCCACAAAGTACCGGAATATGTACACTTCCCGCATGTGCGTCACGTCAACGCGGGCGTCACCTGCCAGACGTGCCACGGACAGGTGCAGGGCATGCCCAAGGTCTATCAGTACTCCTCACTCAACATGGGCTGGTGCGTGAACTGTCACGTGAACGGCTACGATCCCAAGGAAGGGCAGAAGGCGGCGGGCTACGACAACGTGCCCCCTTCCAACTACAACGGCGGTGTTCCGTACGGCACGCAGGGTTCGCGTGCGGGCATCATGTTGAACGCCGCCGCGAAGTCCGCGATCGAGCCGCCGGCCGCACAGGCAACGGCCTCGAACATCGCCGCGTCTCCGTCCGCGACGCCG
>JANYIN010000042.1 GCA_025362035.1 Gemmatimonadaceae bacterium
GGTCGAGCGCCAGCCGCGCGCGGCGGTCGCCGTTCTCAGCCTCCTCGGCGAGCAGCTCCCGCATGTCCGCCGTGAGCCCGGACACTCCGAGCAGTCCGGACTGCTTGTTGAGCATCGAGTCGAGTTCGCGAGTGCTCAGCCCCTCCTTGATCGCGAGGAAGTCGAGGATGGCTGGGTCGAGATCACCCGACCGTGTGCCCATGACGAGTCCTTCCAGGGGCGTGAAGCCCATGGAGGTGTCCATCGACTGTCCTGAAGTGATGGCACACGCCGATGCGCCGTTGCCCAGATGGAGTGTGATGATCTTCGTCTGCTCGCGGCTGCGCCCCGTGAGTTGGCGATATCGGTACGCGATGTACCGGTGGGACGTCCCATGAAAGCCGTAGCGGCGCACCCGATAGCGGCGGTAGAACTGATATGGAATCGCGTAGATGAAGGCAGTCTCGGGCAGGCTGTGATGGAAGGCCGTGTCGAATACCGCAACCTGTGGCACGTCCGGCCCAAGGACGGCGCGCGCGGCAGCGATGCCGCGCAGATTGTTCGGATTGTGAAGCGGCGCGAGCTCGATCAGCTCTTCGAGCTCCCGGCGGACGCGTTCATCGACGCGCGTGGAGTGGTTGAATCGCTCCCCTCCATGCACGACGCGATGCCCCACCGCCTCGATCTGTCCTACACTCGATACCGGAACGCCCGACTGGTCGCTGACCAGCCACGCGATGATGTGCTCCACGGCGGCGGTGTGGTCACGGAGCGCGGCGGTGGCGGTCTGCGTATCGCCTCCGTCTGGCGTCATGGTGACGATCGCCTCGCCCCCGATGCGCTCGATCTGTCCACGCGCCAGGCGACGATCCCGCACCACGGCGATGGACGCTTCGTCGGTGTCGATGAGCTGGAACTTGATCGACGATGAGCCGGCGTTCAGAACGAGAATGTGCATCAGCCAGGCCATCTCCAGTCACGCACGTCGGGCATGTCGTCCCCGTGCGTACGTATGTACGTGTGATGTTCTTGGAGCCGCCCACGGCAATATGCGTCGGCTCGCATTCCGTCGGCATCCCGCGCTAGCCCCGGCACGCGTGCGATCACGTCGCGCGCGAGATGGAAGCGATCCAGATCGTTCATCACCGCCATGTCGAACGGAGTAGTGGTCGTTCCTTCCTCCTTGTAGCCGCGGACATGGAGATTGCCGTGGTTCGTCCGCCGGTACGTGAGCCGGTGGATCAACGATGGATAGCCGTGAAAGGCGAAGACGATGGGACGGTCAGTCGTGAAGAGTGCGTCGAAGTCCGCGTCACTGAGCCCGTGCGGATGTTCGACCTGCGGCTGCAGGGTCATGAGATCGACGACATTCACCACGCGCACGCGGAGGCGAGGCACGTGCTCACGGAGCAGTGCCGTGGCCGCGAGCGCCTCGAGGGTGGGCACGTCGCCACAACACGCAATGACCACGTCCGGCTCGTGCCCGCCATCGGTGCTGGCCCATTTCCACACGCCAAGGCCCTGTGCGCAGTGCGCAGACGCCGAGTCGATGTCGAGCCACTGGGGAGCCGGTTGCTTCCCCGCCACGATGACGTTCACGTAGTTCCTGCTCCGCAGGCAATGATCGGCCACGGACAACAGCGTGTTGGCGTCAGGTGGCAGGTACACTCGCACCACGTCCGCCTTCTTGTTCACCACGTGATCGAGGAAACCCGGATCCTGGTGGCTGTTGCCATTGTGATCCTGCCTCCAGACGTGCGACGTGAGGAGATAGTTCAGCGACGCGATCGGCACACGCCACGGAATACGTCGCGTCGCGTTCAGCCACTTGGCGTGCTGGTTGAACATCGAGTCCACAATATGGATGAACGCTTCGTAGCAGGAGAACAGCCCGTGCCGTCCCGTGAGCAGATATCCTTCCAGCCACCCCTGGCACATGTGCTCACTCAGGACTTCCATCACGCGCCCGTCGCGCGTCACGTGTTCGTCGCTCGGCAGAATGGTTGCCGCCGACATCCGCCCGGTGATCTCGAATAGCGCGTCGAGGCGGTTCGAACTCGTCTCGTCCGGTCCCATCACGCGAAAGTTCGCCGCGTCGGCATTCAACCGCATCACATCGCGCAGCATCGCACCTAGCACGCGCGTGGCCTCACCGCTGACCGAGCCGGGCGTCGGGACGGAGACTCCGTACGAACGGAAGTCCGGCATCACGAGATCCCGCAGCAACGTGCCGCCGTTGGCGTGCGGATTGGCGCTCATGCGTCGCGCCCCACTCGGAGCCAGCGCCGCAAGCTCCGGCCGCAGGCGCCCGGACGTATCGAACAGTTCCTCAGGCCGGTAACTTCGCATCCACTCTTCCAGTAGGGCGAGGTGCTGCGGATTCTCCGCCAGCCCTGAGAGGGGCACTTGGTGCGAACGCCAGCTGCCCTCGGTCTGCTTGCCGTCCACGGACTTCGGTCCAGTCCAGCCCTTGGGAGATCGCAACACGATCATCGGCCAGCGTGGACGTTCGAAGATTCGGTCCACGCGGGCTCTCGATTGAATCCGCGCGATCGCGTCCAGCACCGAGTCGAGCGTGGTCGCCATCAGTACGTGCATCTCCTCCGGATCGTCGCCGGAGACGTAGTGCGGCTCATACCCGTATCCGCGCATGAGATCGGTGAGCTCCGCCTCAGGAATGCGCGCCAGTACGGTGGGCCCCGCGATCTTGTAGCCGTTCAGGTGCAGGATGGGGAGCACCGCGCCGTCGCCCACGACGTCCACGAACTTGTTGGAATGCCAGCTGGTCGCCAGTGCGCCGGTTTCCGACTCACCGTCGCCGACCACGCAGCACACGAGCAACTCGGGATTGTCAAATGCGGCCCCGTAGGCGTGAAGGAGCGAATAGCCGAGTTCCCCACCCTCGTGTATGGACCCTGGGGTCTCGGGAGCCACGTGGCTGGGAATGCCGCCCGGATACGAGAACTGCGTGAACAGACGCGCGAGCCCCTCCGCATCGCGTGTGATGGCGGGATAGACCTCCGTGTAAGTCCCTTCGAGGTACGCGTTGGCCACCACGCCCGGCCCGCCATGCCCCGGACCCGCGACGAAGAGCGCATTCAGGTCGCGGTCACGGATGACACGATTCATGTGCGCGTAGACGAAGTTGAGGCCGGGTGTCGTGCCCCAGTGCCCCAACAGCCGCGGCTTGACGTGCTCTATGGCGAGCGGCTCGCGCAACAGCGGATTGGCGCGCAGGTAAATCTGCCCGACGGACAGGTAGTTCGCGGCGCGCCAATAGGCGTCGAGCAGCTGCAGCGCGGCGCGTGAGCGATTGTTCGTCGTCAACGGGGTAGGTGAAGGGATCATGGTGGCTCCAGAGTGCAAGCGAGAGTCCAATCGACGATGTTAATTGTCCAGTGGAGGGGCCGCCGGCGCATCACGCCGCGGTTACTGAACGGGAGAAGCCATGGGCGAGCGCACGCAGTCGATGGGCGAGGAGATCGCGAACAGCGTCATTCACGGAGCGGCGCTGGCCGCGAGCGTCGTCGCGCTTCCGGTGCTGGTGGCTGCGGCGGTCGGGCGGCGAGACGTGTGGCAAATCGTCGGTGGCGCCGTATTCGGAGTGGCGCTTGTGCTGCTCTACTCCGCGTCAACGCTCTACCACGCCATACCCGCGCCTGCAGTGAAGCGGGTTCTTCGTGTCATCGATCACGTCGCCATCTACCTGCTCATCGCCGGCACCTATACACCGTTCATGCTGGGGGCGCTGCGGGGACCGACTGGATGGACGTTCCTCGTTACGATCTGGGCACTGGCGGCCTTCGGTATCGTCGCGAAAGTCGCGCTGCGCTTCCGCTATCCTCGGCTCTCCACTGCGCTTTACGTAGGAATGGGCTGGCTCATCGTGCTGGCGGTGCGGCCGCTGATGACGCACGTGTCGCCCATGGGGCTTGCCTGGTTGCTCGCGGGCGGCCTCTGCTACACGGGAGGCGTGGCCTTCTACATCACCGATGCGCGCCTGAAGTACGGCCACGCCATCTGGCACGGCTTCGTCGCCGCAGGCAGCGCGTGCCATTTCGTCGCTGTCCTGTGGTACGCGGCGCCACGACTCGCCTGACCATCGCAAGAATGCAAGGTGCCCCTGGCCCTGAAGCGGCGGACCCCGCCTGGCAGTCCGCCGTTCAGTTGTCTTCGCAGGGTTAGAACGTCGTCGCGACCGACAGGAAGACCAGCCGTCGAGCGCCGGCCTGGAGCGTCTGGTTGTCGCCCGTCACCGTAAACCCGCCAGTCCCGATGGGGCCGAGGTACGACGCATCGAAAAGGTTGGTAACGTTGAGGTTCACCGTCACTTCCCGTGATGGCCCAATGTTGCGCAAGCGATATCCCACGCCGGCGTCAGCCACCGTGTAAGACGGCACCGACAGATCGTTGAGAACGGTGAAGTAGCGCTTGTCAACGTAGCGGACCCCGACGTTGCCGATCCAGCCAGCGTCGGAGTAGCGCAGCCCGCTGTTCGCAATCACCCTCGGTGCGTCGATCGCGTCCTTCCCCTGGATGGGTACGACCTTCGATCCACTCGCCGTACCAGTGGAGTAGTCGTCGTTGATCTTCGAGCTGTTGTACGACGCCGAACTACTCCAGCTCACCGACGGCGCGAGTTGCCAGACGAGCAGGCCTTCCACACCCGTGGTGGTCACGGTGCCCACGTTGGCGAATACCGAGGCGCAGAATGCGGTGAGCTGGCAATTCGCGATTCCAACGCGTCGGTTACGATAGTTGACACAGTACGTCGAGAGGGACGCTTCGATGTCGTCGCGCTTCGTGCGGACGCCGAAGTCCACCGTCGAGGCGCGCTCGGGCTTCACGTTCGCCTTGAAGTAGTCGAATCCAGCCGGGCTCAGATTGTAGATGCCGGTCTGCGAGCGCGCCGCGGCGCGACGACGTCGCACCGTTCATCCGTTTATCAGTGCGGACCCGGTGAGCCGCCCGCGCGCTGCCCCCCACGCAGGATCTCGACGCGCAGTTCGGTCCAGCCGTCAACCTGATAGTGCTCTACCCGCAACACATGTGTTCCTGGCGCGATCGGCGCGACGTCCACCGCGGATTCGTGCGGCGTCCAGTCATCGATGACTCGCTTGCCGTCGATCCACACCCGCACTGCGTCGTCACTGATGGTGCGCAGTGTGTACTTGCCCGCGCCGAGCGTAACGGACGACGTGGCAACGATCGCGAACTTCGTCAGCGGCACATCCTTCACGGTCGGCCGATACCACATGTAATCGAGACGCGGCGTGTGTTGGGACGCCACCGGAGCCGCCAAGAGCGCGCGGGCGAACGCAGTCGCCTTCGTGCGCGGATCGCTGCTGTCCGACCAGGTGAAGAATCGGACATCCCAGTCGGTGACGGGCTCGAAGTGGGCGTAGGTGAACCGATATGCAGTTCCGGCACCGACGCGTATCCCCTGAGGCGATATCGTCGCCCGCCCATGATACTCCAGGTCTAACCGCCAATCTGCCGCATCGCTCGGCGTCACGAGAATGCTGTCGCCCACGACACCGTCCTCGCGCGACATGGCGGACACGCCGCGCTTTCCCACAACGCGCCACATCCCCGGCGGCCCGAGCACGCGAAGCGGCATTGGCGATCGCCGTGAGCTGTCCACTGGCCAGAGCTTCGGCGACCTCCAGTCGAACGGCCCCCATTCGTCGACGATGATCGCCGAACGATCGCGGCCTGTGAGCGAGTCGCCAAAGGCCGACCACGCCCGTGACAGGGGGGTCGGCGCCAATCGATCCACTGCGCCCATGTCGCGCGATGCTTGCCCCGGGACAATTGCCACGGCCGAGGTGTCCCTCAGCACCATCGCCGAGTCGGCACCCGAGATGCGATTGCCGACGATGCGCGACTCACGTGTATCAGAGATGCGCAGCCCCACTGTGCTGCCGACGATGTCGTTGCGCTCGATCGCGTGGTTGGTGCTCCGCGTGTCGCGGTGCCTGGGATACTGCCAGTCCGATGGTTCGATCTTGTCGGCCCAGAGCTGAACGGCGGTGCTGTTGCGATCGAAGCGGTTGCCAGCAATGGTGTCGCTCTGGCCGTGCTCGATCGCAACGCCGATCCGGTTCCCGACAAACTCGTTCCCAAGCACGAGCGACTGGAAGCTATAGCCACCCCACAGACCGTAGTCGGACCCCTCGACGCGATTACGGGCGAAGGTGTTGCGGCTGAAGGTGGCCTCGATGCCGTTCGCGGGCGCGAAGCTGAAATCGTTGCCGAAAAAGAGATTGTCGTTCGCGCCGCCTTCGCCTGTGTCCATCGTGTGCTGTCCCGCCCAGAGGAACAGCCCGTCACCGCCGTGCGTCATCGAGTTGTACGCCACGATGTTCCCCGAGCTCTGCTCGTACAGGAGCAGGTCGGCGGAGTCCTGCCCGCGCTTGAAGAAGCCGTGGCTGTAGCCGCGGACGTTATAGTCGGCGCGGTTGTGCATGATCACATTGTCGTTCGAGCGGTAGAGCCCAATGCCTACTCCGGAGTTGAACGCAATGGTGTTGTTCACGATATGCAGGCTGTCGCAGCGGGTGAGCATGAAGCCCTCCATGCCCTGCTCCGCGCGGTTGCCCCTGATCTCCCCTCCCTTCACATCCGCGAGATACGCGGCCGCGCCGAAGCGAAGCCATTCGTCGTTGTCGTTCTTGTGGTGCGAGAGCCAGTCCGCGAGACTTTCGTGCTCGACGAGACTATAGAGCCGAGGCTTCCAGTTGTACGAGAAATCGTTGTCGGTCAGGCGCAGGTTGCGTGTCCGGCGCGCCATAAGGGCGATCTTGTAACCGCGAATGACGGCGCCCTTGATAGTGACGTTGCGTCCACCATCCACCAGCACCGCGACACCACGTGCGGCGTCCGGGTCGGCACGCGGATCGATGCCTTCGAGCGTGACGCCGGTGAGGTCGACGGTAATGTCGTCGCCCTTGATGGTGATGACCGAGTGCGACAGCAAGCTGTCCGCGGTCAGTCGATACACCCGTGGCACGACGCGAACGGAGCTCCTGATGACGAGTCCGGCGCGCAGGGTAATCGCGGGCACACCCCGCTGAGCGTGCGCGAGGGATGCCGCAAGCACCAACATCGCGGCAGCTCGGGATGCGGTTCTCATGAGATCGAGAAGCTATCGACGTGCGGCGCGGCGCGCGACGGCCGGGTGCGCGCGCCGAGACTGCAGGGTGGCCCTTTCGCGAACTAACCTCCACTCTTGTCTGCATCGTTCGACACGCGGCGGCGCTTCGCGAAGGAGGTATCAGCGTGCTGAAAATGCGATCGACGGACATCGAGGCCGAGCCGACTCTCGGTAACGCGCTCCGAGCCGTGGCCGACGCGCAGATGCCGGCGCGCTTCTATCAGGTATTGCAAGTCGCACTGCCCGGTGCATATCAACTCTGGGGGCTCGGCTGGCATCGATCCGCCGCGGCGTGCCTCGCCGTGAGCGCGTTCGGCGTATGGTCCCTTTGCGAACAGCAACGGACATCGCTCGAGCCGCAAACGCGCGCCGCCCGGGTCATGGTCGGCGTCCGCCGACTCGCCGGCACGGTCGCCGCGGTCGCGGTCGGGTCCCTCGCCGTCGAAGCATTCATTCGATTCATGGGCATCGTCTTCAGATGCCCTGGATGCGCGGGATGATCTCGGCACTCCGTAGCCGGCACCTGAGGACCCTACCCGAATGACCAGCTTCTTCAAGCGACTCGGCGACGCCATTGCGGGCGCCCTGGGCGCAGCCCCGACTGAGACGTACGAGATTCGCGGCTTTTCCGTTATCGTCGAGAATACCCGTCCGGACATCGACACGGCCTGCGTGCTCTCGCGACTCGACGAAGCTCTTGCGCTCATCGAGACACATCAGCCCTGGCGCCTGGCTCACCTGCGCCGTGACTTCCGCCGGATCTGGGTCGTTCGCTATCCCTGCCGGGGTGCGTACCTGCCGGCGACTCGCACGTGCATGACCGAGCTGACCTTCCTGGCGCGGAAGGACATCACCGCCGCACCCGTGGCCGCGTCCATCCTACATGAGGGAATGCACGCGCGCATCGACCGCATGGCGTTGCGGCCCGACTCATTCGACTCGGCGCGCGAAGAACGCATCTGTCGCCGAGCCGAGTTGGAGTTCGGCCGTGACCTGCCGGCGGATCTCGGCGCTCCCGTGATCCAGCGCGCCATCGAGAGCCTGGCACTCTCGGATGAGAACGTGGCGCCCATCATCGACTGGGATGTTGCCCGGGAGCGGCTGCGCACTGTCGATGCCGCAGCCACCCCTCCGGAAGGTCCTGCTACTTCGTGACGGCCGGGCCGTCCGTGACCGACAGGAACGCGTGCATGCCGATCAACTCGTGCGGATCGCAGACGATCTCGTACTTGCCCTCGGCGAATCGTGAATCGACCACCAGCGTATAGACCTGGTCCTTTGTCGTGAGGTACTGGCTCATGGCTGCGGCGCCCAACTTCGCGCCGCTCGGCATCGTCTTGAAGTGAACGTTGTGCATCGTCGGCGCGGTCTGGACAAAGCGCAGGGTGTCGCCGTGTCGGGCCGAAAAGGCGGCTGGTTCGAACGCGAACGGCACAGGCCCGGCGTGTTCGACCAGCTTGATCACGATGGTGTGCGGCGACGCAGATGCGCCGCCTGCAGTCCCCTGCGCGCTGGCCGGCATGGGGGAAGCGAGCGCGGCGGCTGTCATCCCCACTAACGCAAATCGGAGCTTGAACAATTGAGCCTCGTAATGAGTGCGGGCGGTCCTGATTCCGGGAGCCGCGAGAACGGTCGTTCGGTGTGTGAAGAACGATCGTCTGACGCGGCGACCATCAGCGCGGGGAATAGCATTCGAATCGTGTCAGGACAATTACCCACAATCAAGGGGGTAGCTCCCGGTGGTACGGCACTCCTTTCTCAACGATTTTCCGCGTGAGAACTGTTGTCGTGTGCCGCTCAGGCGCGGTTCGCCACCTCCCGAGGATCAACACATGGTTCCGAACAGTTGGATGCGTAACCTGCCGCTGCCCGCCGGACGTCACTGGATTTCCGGCTGCACTGTTGTCTTGCTCGCTTCCGTCCCGCTCGCCAGCGCGAGCGCCGGTACAGGCGGACTGATCACCGGCGTCTCTGCGAATCGCATGGTCATGTCCCGGTCACTCAGCAGCGCATTGTCTGCCGTCCACAAGAACATCCCGGCGTTCTCGCGGCAGACTGGCATGGCGTGCACCGCATGCCACAATCAGTTTCCGCAGCTCACTCCATTCGGGCGTTTGTTCAAGCTCAACGGCTACACGCTCACGGGAATACCCACCATCGGGCAGCCGGGCGACTCTGCCGGCAGTGAGTCGCTCAAGCTCCTCTCGGTGCCGGGCATCGCCGCGATGCTCGTGAGTTCTGTCACGCAGAGTTCGCAGGCGGTACCCGGAACGCAGAACGGGACGGTGGCTTTACCCCAGCAGTTCAGTTTGTTTGCCGCCGGAGCTATCACGCCGAAGATCGGCATCTTCTCCCAATTCACGTATACGGCGCGGAGCGGGTCGTTCGGCATCGACAACACGGATATCCGCTACGCGGATCACGGCACCCTCGGCGACAAGCAGGTGATCTACGGGCTGACACTGCACAACAATCCCACCGTGCAGGACGTGTGGAACACCGTGCCGGCGTGGTCATTCCCTTTCATGAGCTCCGGGTCGGCGCCGTCCGCGATCGCGAGCACGCTGATCGATGGCGCACTCTCCCAGAAGGTCGTGGGACTCGGGGCGTATTCGCTCTATGACAACATCCTCTACACGGAGTTCACCGCGTATCGATCGTCGCCGCAGGGTTTGGCCATGCCGCTCGATTCGACTGCGACGAACACGACGTCGGGAGTGATTCCCTATTGGCGCGTGTCTCTGCAACACGAAACGCCCACCCAGTCGTTGATGCTCGGCACGTTCGGGTTCGACGCGCACCTCTATCCTACGGGAATTTCCGGACTGACCAACCACTACACCGACGTCGCGGTGGACGGCCAGTTCGAACAGCGTCAGGGCACCGCGTCGTGGATCGGTCGTGCGAGCTTCATTCACGAGAAACAGACGCTGACCGCCACACAGAGCAGCGGTGGAGCAGCCAACATCGATCAGACCCTTTCCACGGCGAGGGCGAGTCTCGCCTTTCTCCCGAACCAGAACTACAGCTTCACTCTAGGTTACTTCCAGACCACGGGAAGTTCGGATTCGACCCTGTACGCTGCGGCCGCCATGGTCGGGAGCCGCCTGAATCAGCCAAACACATCGGGCATCATCGGCGAGATCACGTACAACGCCTGGCAGAACGCGCGTCTCGGCCTGTACTACAGTGCGTACAACAAATTCAACGGCGCGTCGTCGGCGTACGACATCGTCGGCGGACGCAACGCGTCGGACAACAACACGTTGTATTTGTATCTCTGGACCGCGTTCTAACCGAACGGGCGCACGAACCAGCTCGCACACGCAAGGCCTCGCTCCCCGGAGCGAGGCCTTGTGTGCGAATGGGACGGCGCTCAACATGCGTGATGCAATCAACCCCTCCCGCAGCACCCATGGTAATGATGAGCCCAGGCGGACCGGGCCTTTCACCCATCGTCGCCGGCGTGTGGCGTCTTGCCGAGTGGCAATTCGACGTGCAGGCGCGCCTAAGCTGGATCGAGGAGTGCCTTGCCCTCGGCGTCACCAGCTTCGACCAGGCCGACATCTACGGCGACTACCGCGTCGAAGCGCTCTTTGGGGAGGCACTGCGCGCGCTACCAGGCCTTCGGGACCGCCTGCAGCTCGTCTCCAAGTGCGGTATCAAGCTCGTGTCGTCCGCCCGCCCCGAGCACACACTACAATCGTACGACACTTCCGCGGCGCACGTCGTCGCATCGGTGGAACGCTCACTCCGTGCCCTGCACACCGACCACCTCGACCTCCTGCTCATCCATCGCCCAGATCACCTGATGGACCCCGACGCGTTGTCAGAAACCCTGCGTGGGCTTCGGGTAGCCGGCAAGGTATTGCACGCCGGCGTCTCGAATCACATGCCGTCACAATTCGCGCTGCTCAACGACCGCTTCCCGCTCGTCACCAATCAGATCGAGTTCTCGCTTCGGCACCTCGCGCCGCTCTCGGACGGTACGCTGGACCAGTGCCTCGATCTCGGCTTGCGGCCCATGATCTGGTCGCCCCTGGCAGGCGGGAGTCTCTTCACTCGCACCGACAACGCGACGCTTCGCGTGCGCACCATGCTCGAGGAGCTCGCTGCCAAACACGGCGTAACGCCGACTACCATCGCCTACGCGTGGCTGTTGCGGCATCCGTCACGACCGGTGCCGATCAGCGGCTCCCGCCGCATCGAAGCGCTCCGCGAGGCCGTCGCCGCGCTCGAAATCAGGCTGTCAAGTGACGAGTGGTATCGGCTGCTGGAAGCGAGCCGCGGACACCCCGTTCCGTAGGCGCCGTCCGTTCGCACGTCGCACATCGTCGGACCACGTCCGTCGGGTTCCGCCGGTCAGGCCGGCGAGCGGTGCGCCGAGGATTTCTTGCCCTTCGCGGACCGCACCGCGTACGAATGCTTCTTCGTCAGCGACCGATGCAGCTTGCGCACCGAGCGGCGGTGGTGTTTCGGCCGCTTCACCGAGCCGCCACGAACCCAACGCGCCAGGCTTCCACGGACGTCGATGTGCGCAAACGGGCCGTGACTTCCCTGCGCGTGATAGACGCCCGTTCCGCCTACGAGTTCCGGATACTCAGCCTCTACGCGTGCCACGGCCGCGAGAATGACCTTGGAATCCTTCATGTCGATGCGGCCGTCGTGGTTCAAGTCGGCCATGTGGCCGCTGTTGTTGGCGTCGATGTAGACGTCCGCCGCATCGCCGAACTGGTGACGGCTGTCATCAGCCCGGCCACTGGCTTCGCCGAGATCGTGATTGTATTGCGGCGTGCGAAAGCCCGAAAGCACGTGAATGTGATCCGCCGCCACGCCATGCTCCTTCAGATCGTCGATCACCAGTTCCAGCTTGTCGAGGAGTTCCTCGCGCAGCACGACGTACTTGGGCCAGACGTCACCCTGATCGTGCGTAATGAAATCGCGGAGACGGAAGTGCTCGGAGATAAAGAGATCCTGATTCTCCGGCGTGACCTCGATGAACCCCTGAGGATTTTCGTACGCTGCGTTGCGAACGTGTCCCCTCTCCGCCGGCCAGAAGCCCATGTTGTATCCGCCAACGTAGCCGTCCGCGGACTTGTCCTCGAAATTGCGCATCCCGATCAGCGTGAACGCGTGCCCCGCCGAGCTATCGCGTCCCGCCATCCGTTCGATGCGCGGCGTCCATTTGCCTTGCTCGTCGCCGAAGAGACGGGACAGCACCGGCACGGCCAGGGCGTGACTGGGCGCCACGAAGTGCGCGAGGAGCTTGCCGGACCGGCCCACCCACGCTTCCACGAACCTGGACACTTCCATGTGCGCGATCGCCTGCTTCAGCGTCAACGAGTCGCTCGCTGAATTCGGCGCCTGCGCCGACAGCGTAGACGCATACAGCGCTACCGCCCCCACGCCAAGGCGCAAGACAAGACGAATGGAGGTTGGCGATGTGCGGTGCGAAAGGAGACGCATCTGGCGGGGGTAAGACGCGGCGGGGGTCGGCGCCAGAGGAGGAATACGGCGACGGCACCCGCTGCGAACGGAGTACAAGGAGAATATCGGACGAGGACGGCCAGAACAACAGTACTTCGCTCTTTGTTCGCCCTCGAATCCCGCTGGCGCCTCGGCTGCACCAGCGAGCCGCATTGTCGCCCTCGTTCACTTGACGCATACGGCGCGAATTGGTAAGCGAGCGCGACGGGGCTCCTCGCAATTCGGTGCGCGGTCGCAGCCAGGGCAATTCGTCGAGCACGAATGTGTGTGCATGCGTGCGGAACCCCGCTGCGGGATGTAGACTCATGCCGGCCGCCAACATCCGCACACCGCGCGGCATTCACGCTCAGGCCGGACGCCCACCTCATGTTCAGTCTCCCGACCCGTCGAATTTCCGTGGTGCTTGCCCTGGTCGGCGCCGCCTGCGCGGGCAGCGCCGACAAGAAGCTCGACACCGCGTCAGCGGCCTCGAAGCCAGAAGCGCAAATGGAGGCGCGCATGAGGGAGGGAACGAGCCTCCTCTACGAGAAGAACGATCCGTTTGGCGCCGAACAGGCGTTTCGTGACGTGCTCAAGATGACTCCGACGCACTACGGCGCACACTTCCAGCTCGCGCGAGCCCTTGATCGCCAAGGAAAGCCTGCGGATGCGAGACTGGTATGGACCGACGTACTTGCGGCGGCGGAGAGCGCCAAAGACACCGCGACGGCAACGATGGCCCGGGCGAGGCTCGCCGCGCCAGATACCGTGGGCATCGATGCCATCATGGCCAGCGGCGTCAACCTCCTACACGTTCAGAACAACCCGTCTTCTGCCGCCGAGCAGTTCCGCACGGTGTTGGCGAAGAATCCCACGCATTACGGCGCGACGTATCAGCTCGCCGTTGCCCTTGACCGAACCGGCAAGCCAGCGGACGCTCGGCGCCTCTGGGAGAAGGTCCTCGGCATGGCGACAGCTTCCAAGGACGTACAGACCGCAGAGACGGCTCGCGGCAGGCTTAAACAGAACCCATAGGATTGGGCTTCCTGACAGGCGGTCTTCGATTGATGATCGGCAGCAGCACGACAGCGCACACTCCGAAGACAACCATTCCGATCACCTGAGTGGCATGCCAGAGAATGGCGTATGCGAGTCCGTCGTTCACCGGCGTCCCGAACATTACGAGCGTTTGCGTGATCATGATGTCGACCGTTCCTATGCCCCCCTGCACGGGAGCCGCCCATCCGAGTCCGCCAAAGACGACGACGGCCAGCGCCGCGATCAACCCCAGACCGCTCGTCGCTCGAAAACTTTGGAAGCACGCGTACGCGGCCAGGACGTACAATGCCCATAGGAGAATGGTATAGAGCACGAACCCCTGTTCGTTGTGCAGCTGCCCGATCGTCCGAATGCCGCTCGTGAATCCGCTCATGATCGTCCGGAGTCGCGACGCCGGTCCGGAGTCGCGTTCCGAAACGGACAGAGCACAGTAGAGGCCAAACGCGGCCACACAGACGGCCGCGATGATGGCGAACCAACTGACGCGTTGCACGACGCCGACGTTGACGCGTGCCTCGAGGGGACGAAGAACGTACCGCACGCTGAACGCTCCCATCTTGTCGGACTCCAGCAGCACCACCACCCAGAGGAGCAGGGCAACGGTGAGCACATCGATCGCGCGCTCGGTCACTACGGTGCCGAACAGTTTGTCGATGGGAGTCTTTTCGTAGCGATGCAGGACGACGCACCGGGATACTTCACCCGCGCGCGGAAGCGCCAGGTTGGCCATGTACCCGACGACCACCGCACCAAAGGTGTTGACGAGTCTCGGGCGATCACCAAGGGGATGAATGAGCAGGTTCCAACGCGCCGCCCGAACGACGTTGCTGATGCACGAGAGCGCCAATGCCGGCACTGCCCACACCCAGTCGGCTCGTGCCAGTTTCTCCCTGATCAAATGGATGTTCTGATCCTTGACTGCCAGCCAGAAGAGCAGTGCGCCAATGGCGAAGAAGAGCACCATTCGTAGCGCCGGAAGGAGTTTCGCTTTCACGACGGGCAAGATGACCGGCGGACTCCTCACGTCAAGCGCCCGCAAGAGCGCCGCATGACACTGCTGTCCGTGGTGGTGCCATGCTACAATGAGTCCGAGGTCATCGGGCTCTTTCACAAGGCGCTGCGGCTCGAGCTCGACGCGCTCGATGATCTCGAGCACGAGATCCTCTTCGTGGACGACGGTAGCAGCGACGACACGCTGGACAAGTTGAACGCCATCGCTGCCCAGGATGGGAGTGTGCGCGCCGCGTCGCTGTCACGACACTTCGGTCACCAGATCACCCTCACCGCGGGGCTCGCGTTCGCCGCCGGGGACGCGGTGATCATGATGGATTCCGATCTCCAGCATCCTCCGTCGCTCATACCCGAACTGGTGCGCCGATGGCGTGAGGGCAACGACATCGTGTCTGCCGTTCGGACAAGGACCGCGGGCGAGACGTGGTTCAAGAAGGCAACCTCTCGCGGCTTCTATTCCCTGCTGAATGCGCTGAGCGGAACGAAGGTGCCGCCCGGCGCCGCGGACTTCTGTCTCATCTCACGACGCGTGTGCGACGTGCTCAACAAGATGCCGGAGCGACACCGATTCCTCCGCGGGCTCATTTCGTGGGTCGGCTACAGCCGCGTGCTAGTTCCCTACGAGTCGCCGTCGCGCGCGGCGGGGAGAACCAAGTACGGGTTCGTGTCGATGGTGACGTTGGCGCTCGACGCTGTGTTCTCGTTTTCCACAGAACCGTTGCGTCTGGCGCTGCGCGCCGGATTGACCGTGGCGCTGATGGGTTTCCTGTATCTCCTGTGGACTCTGATCTACGGCTACCTCGTGCGAGGACTCGTTCCGGGATACGCATCGCTCATCGGCGTCACGATGATCTTGGGCGGCAGCCAACTGATATTCATCGGACTGATCGGCGACTACCTGGCTCGCGTGTTCGAACAGGTGAAGGCTCGTCCCATATTCCTGCTCAAACAGGAACCGCCGCCGCGGCGCACTGCGCGCCCGTGAGCGAGCCGTGCCCACTGTGCAAGTCCGCCGCGACGCGCGTGGAATATGAGTTGACGGACTACCGCATTTCCGTCTGCGACACGTGTGGTTTCGAGTATCACGATGGATTCGGCGGCGGCGAAACCGAGATGTTCTCCGCGGATTACTATCAGGTCCGGCATCGGGAGGCGTTCCAAGCGCAGTTCGGCGACTTTACCCAAGACGCGAGCGCCTCCGTGTACCGGCATTGGTTGGAAGTCATCGAAGCGCGTGCCCCGGCGGGGAGACTACTGGACGTCGGTGCTGCACTCGGGACATTCCTGAAGATCGCCGAGTCTCGTGGGTGGAAAGCGGAGGGCGTGGAGATCAGCAGGTTCGCCGCGGACTTCGCGCGCGAGAAACGTGGGCTCACAGTGTTCAATGGCGATCTGGAAGGATTCCCCGCCGAGGACGGGACGTTCGACGCGGTCACCTTCTGGGATTCCATCGAGCATGTGACACATCCGCTCGAGAACCTGAACACGGCGGTGCGCCTGCTCCGCCCTGGCGGCGTGCTGCTCTTGACCACGGACAATTTCGACTGTCTCGTTGCCGATGCGGCCCGGCTCACATACCGCGTGAGTGCGGGCGCGGTTCGCTATGCTCTGGAGCGCGTCTTCATCGCTCCGAACCGGTCCTACTTCTCCGAGGCCACGCTGCGTGCGATCCTCGAAGCATCCGGCCTGCGTATCGTGATACTCGAGAAGATGGAATATCCCATCGACAAGATCCGCACGAATCCCGCCGAACGCCTCATCCTGAAGGGCTTCTACGGCGTGGCCCGTCTGCTCCACCGTCAGGCGCAGATCACCGTACTGGCCGAGAAGGTATAGGTGCGGATTGTCTTCGCCGGCACCGGAGAGATGACGGAACGCTGGGCGGCGTACGTCGGCGTACGTGCCCCCTGGGTGACGGATCTGCTCGCATGGCGTCGCGTCGTGATGGAGGCGTACGGCATTCAATCGCACCTGCTGGCTGCAATGGACGGCGAGCGCATCGTCGGCACGCTGGCACTGTTCGAGATACGACATCCCATCTTCGGCCACTATCTCGCGACTGCGGTGTTCGGCAATGATGGCGGGTTGTACTTCGACGACGCCGTTGCGCGGGACGCGCTCGTCGCCGAGGCGCGCGCGCTTGCCGTGCGCCTTGGCGTCGCCTACCTGCTGATTCGGACGCGTGAGCTTTCGCTGGCCGGCTTTCAGATTGATGATCACTACCGCGCCGCCGCGCTCGACCTGGAAGGCGGCGCGGACGCCGTGTGGAAACGATTGCCGTCGAAGACCCGGAATCAGGTGCGGCGCGGCATGACGGAGGGATTCACGCTCGCAACAGGACTCGATCAGCGTGATGCATTCTTCGGCGTATTCCACGCGCATATGCGCGCGCTTGGTACCCCGGCTCACAGCCATGCATTCTACGAATCAGTGGTCCGGAACCTGACGGACAAGGCCGATTTTCTCGTCGTGAGGGACGGGGATGCGCACAAGTCGCTCGTGGCCGGCGCGCTGCTGTTCTGGAGTAACGGCACGGCGACGAATTACCACACCGTCGCCTTGCGCAAGTACAACCCGCGCTGCCCCAACTACCTTCTCTACTGGACGATGATTCAGGCGAGCTGCGGTCGCGGCTGCAGCCAATTCGACATGGGTCGGTCCGAGGTAGGCAGCACGAACCTCGACTTCAAGTTGAACTGGGGGACGCGCCCCGTGTCGCTCACGT
This sequence comes from Gemmatimonadaceae bacterium, assembly GCA_025362035.1. Classification (GTDB taxonomy): domain Bacteria; phylum Gemmatimonadota; class Gemmatimonadetes; order Gemmatimonadales; family Gemmatimonadaceae; genus AG11. Next base: position 17,397 of record JANYIN010000042.1, read on the forward strand.
ACAACTACTTCCTGGTGAAATCGAAGTCCGTGCCGTATCTCGATCCACGCAATCCAAAGTACCGCGTCGCAATTGCCGCATGGCGGCGGCTGCCGCTCGCCGTCACCAAGGTCCTCGGCGCGCACCTGATCCGAGGACTGGCGTGATCGAACCGCTTGGTTGGCAGCATATCAAAGCCGTCGCCGCGCTCCACCGCGCAACGTTGACGGGATTGCTCACGGAGCTGGGCACCTCCGCGACAGAAGCGTTCTACGCGGGTTGTGTGGGCACTCCGCTGGCGATCGGTCTCGTCGATCTTCGCGAATCACGTCTCCGCGGCTTCGTCCTGGGTTCTTCGCGTCCTGACGCGCTCAGACGCGACGTCCTTCGGAACAATCCGGTCGGGATCGTCAGCGCCCTCGCGGTGTCGGCGCTCACGCGGCCGACCGCGATGTTCTCACTGATGACGCACGTTCGGCGTTCCGATCACGAACGCATCGATCTGCGCACTCCAGACTTGACGTACCTTGCGGTCACGCAGGACGCCCGGCGTGAGGGAGTTGGCGGAAGCCTCGTGCACGCCTTCAGCGAGCGGATCCGGGCAACTGGCGTGGCAGCGTACGAGCTCAGTGTCGATGATGACAACCCCGCGGGGATCGCGTTCTACGAGCGACTCGGATTCCGCCTTACCGGGCGCTATCGCGAATTCGGACGTCCGCGACGTCGGTATCGGCTGGTCGTGGTTTGAATCCGTGGGCGCGCGACGACGGCGCGTTTCAATACATGTTCACGAACGCCGGAACCGAATGCGGCGGCACAGCGATCGTGAGGTCGACCGATCGTCCCTGCGTGAAGGACACATAGATCTTCCCCTCGCGCGGTTCCCAGTAAGCGAGATCCAACGTGCCGTCGTGGTTGTAGTCAGCCGGCAGCGGCACGCTCGTTTCCGTTCCGAACACAGCCTGCGAAATCGGCCCATCCGGCGCGTGGCGCCAGTACCAGGTGTGATTGCTCCGTTGCCACACGGCAATCTCGTCGTATCCGTCGCCGTCGTAGTCGCCGGGAACGAGAATGTCACCCGGGCGCCCGCCCCATTTGAACTCGACTCCCTTCCCTGTCGCGATCGTTTGTAGCGTGACCATCCCGGTTCGCAGGCTCCAGAGCCCGAGATCCCCCTTTGACCCCGGGAGGAAGCGTCCGGCCAGCGGAAGCGGCAGGTCCGTTTCGGCGACCCTCGGTCCGTTCACCGTCTGATTCGGCGCCACCATCCATTCGCCAGTACGGTGTCGGTAAGCGATCTGGCTATCGAATCCATCGCCATTGATATCAGCGATGAATGGCGTGTCCCAGTCCCAAAGCCACCGCTCGGACTCGGGCTCCCATGTGCCGGTACGTACATCGTGGCGTGTCCATGCCCAGCCGCTGCGCTCCACCAGATCATCGATGCGCTTCCCGAGGCGGAATTCGGTGTCCTTCATGCGCCCGAACAGAAGGCTTACGTCCTGATCGCCGGGGAGGCGCGCCGAATAGACCTGCACCACTTCACCCATCAGCCAGCTCGGGAGTTGGATGAAGTCATTGCCGGCGAGGACTCGTCGCGCAACAAGGTCGAAGAAGATCAGCTTCGTGTTCTTGTCAGCCCTCGCGCCCGCTCTCGACTGCGAGACAACGCGGGGTCGCCAGTACTGTTCGAGACCATAGTCCGCGTCCTGCGTGGGCCTGTCGATGGAGAACAGACTTCGTGGCGCTGCCTCGTACCGCTCGTTGAAGTAGCCGTCGCCGACCAGTTTTGCGAACCGGCTTCGCACGATGAGAGGGCTGAGCGCCATGTCCTCGACGGGTCGCGAGTAGTACCACCGGCAATCGCACCCCTCCGCCGCGCCGGGCAGAAGCCGAGCCATGCGCCCATTCTGAACGAACCGCCGCGCGATGACGTCTTCGGAGAGTCTGTACCCAATGCCGGTCCGCTCGTAACGACTCGGCGTGAGCGTGAAGATGCTGCCGGCATAGATCAGCAACTCCCCCAGGTATCCATGCACGCGCTCATCGGCCGATGCGTCGAAGTAGACGTCGCGGTTGCCATGCTTCAACTTGCCGAGCGTCTGTCCCATCTGCTCCTCGACGGAGCCCCGTTTGTATGGCGAGCGATAGAAGCCGGACCATGTATGGTCTGGCGTGAACGCGCCGGAGTACATGAAGGCCAGTGGCGTGATCGCCATGCACGCGACGCCTGGCAGCATGGCACCCCAGGGAATCCACTGCCGCAGCCGCGCGATGGCAAACGCGGACAGCAGTGCCAGCGCCAGATGCGCCGCGAAGAAGAACTTGCTGATCTCGGTGAACTGCTCGATCCCGCTGGTCTCCGAAGAATAGAACACCAACTGCGGAACGAAGTACGACACGAACGCAAACACCGTGAGAACCGCGAACAGCGTGGCGCGTTTGGAGGACGCCGCACCGTGTTCGAAATCGCGTCGCCCGATGTGGAGCGCCCAAGCCACGAGCGCGAGCAGCAGCGGCAATCCAAAGCCCGCGACGTTCCAGTGAAGGAATCCGCTCAGTCCCCCGGCGGGATATCCGAACCCGTGGCGAAATGTCGCGACGGCGTCGGCTCCGTATTGCGGTCCCCTCGCCAGCATGCCACCGTGCCCCAGTGCCAACAGTGCGACGCCGATCCCGAAGCACAGGCCCCGACCGAATCTCCATCGTGTGGGCCGGCGCACCCAGGACGCGAGGAGTATCATGCCGGTCGTGAGCGCCGCCACCGCGCCGAACACCGAGTGTGCCAGAAAGAGCACGCTGAAAGTGATGACGTTGGCCACGAGCAGCGGGAGTTGCAGGCCCTGCCGTTGCTGCCACTCGACGAACAGGAACAGCGCGACGAGCACGAGGGCGATGCCCAGGGCGACCGCGTGCTGTTGGAATTGTGCGGCGATGTCCCAGGGGAGATTGGAGATGCTCCCATCGGTGTTCCGTAAGTGAAGGCTGGGGACACGTCCTGCCGCGATCAGATTGTCCAGCCAGGGGCGCGCGGCGTCGTGGTGATAGACCATGTCGGACGACGGGGGCACCTTTTCCACGCCGTTGTACCCTTCGATCCGCGGCAGGTAGGCCCAGGACAGCCCGCCGCCGAGCAACACGGAGAATCCCGCCCACGTGGCCGCGAAGCGATCGAATGCGAGTCGTCGAAACCAGAAGAAGACGAACAGGAAGACAAACAGCCAGAGCGCAGTGCTGACCAGATCGATGCTGACGTTGGCCGAGAGGCCGGTGAGCCAGTGGACCGTGCCGGAGAGGATGGTGAAGGCGTAATGGTACTTGATGCTGACGTCAGGGAGGGCGTTGTGCCGCGGTGGAAATACGCCTTCGGCAAATTGATTGGCCGCGGTGAGATGGATGGCGCTGCTGGCGGCTTCGTCGAAGAAGTTGTTGCTGACCGCGAGCAACCATTGCGGGAACCCGAGGACAACCGCGAGCGAGGCCGGAGTGATCCAGTCGCGCCATGTCGAGAACAGCGATGAAGGATCCACCTCCGCGGGTCGTCGCCGCCACACGAGTAGGCTCGCGAGGGCGTTGAGCGCGAAGTACAGGAGCGCGGCACCGATCGAGTTGCCGAGCAGGCGGCCGGCCAGATTGACGAAAGAGATGTAACCGACGAGCGCGAGTCCGGTGGCGCACAGGAAGCGGAAGAAGGCGCTCGGCGTGTCGTTGGATATTCTGCCGGCCAGCCACCATGCTGGCGTCACGACCGCGAGGACGCAGGCGGCCGCGAGGAATGTTCGCGCCAGGATGATCAGCAGTGGTGGGGCGCTCGACAGGAGCTCCGTCACGTCAGGTCAGGGGGAGAGTATTCGCACCGCACGGCTTCGCGCCGCGTCAGTTACCGATGCAAATGTATCCCACTTGCTCGCTGGTGCTCGAGGAAGACGTGATCGTGAAGCTTGTGCCCGATGTATAGGTCAGCGAGAACCTGTTGGTGCTGCCGGCAGACGCCGAGTTCACCGTGCATTGGTACGTGCCACCGCCGGTGAAGGCCGCCGGTGCGGTGAGCGTCACGACTACCGTCGTGGAAGCCGAGAACGTCACGCGCGCAGTCGTGATGTGGGCCGCCGTCTGCTGCGTGCCGGCTGCGTTGTACGTGGTCGGTACGGTGGTGAGGTTAGCGACGGGCGTAGTGCTGGTGACCACCAAGGGCGCGCTGCCCGTTGCCAGCGTGTTCGTCAGCGCCCCGCTCATGGATTGCGTCGTGACGCCAGAAAGGGCGCCACCCATGGCGAGCGTGGTGAGGCCCGAGAATGCTCCGGCAGTGGCCTTCCATGTGGTGGAGTTGACAGTGACGACATTGGACCCGCCGCCGATCGTCACGGCGCCGCTGGTCGTTCCCGTACCGAAGTTTGTCGTAATCGCGGCATTGTTGACATTGATGTTCGTTGCTCCGAGGACGGTGAGTCCCGTCAAGGTGCCAGTGCTGGTCAGGGACGAACCCGTCACACCCGCAGCCAGGGTTGTCCCCGACAGGCCCGAGGCAGGGACTGCCGTGGCAGTAATGGTTCCCGAGCCGCCCGCGGCGAGCGACGCGCCTGTTCCAACCACCATGGCCGCCGTCGAGTTGGTGGAGCCGGTGAGCGCGCTGAACGCACTCGAGCCGGTGGGTCCGGTAGCACCCGTGCTGCCGGTGGCGCCGGTGGCGCCGGTCGGGCCGGTGTTACCCGTCGTGCCCGTCGGGCCCGTGTTGCCGGTCGAACCGGTCGTTCCTGTGGTACCGGTCGGTCCGGTGTTGCCTGTCGTGCCCGTCGGGCCCGTGTTGCCGGTCGAACCGGTTGTTCCGGTGGCGCCGGTCGGTCCCGTGTTGCCCGTCGTGCCCGTTGGGCCCGTGTTGCCGGTCGAACCGGTCGTTCCAGTGGCGCCGGTCGGTCCGGTGTTGCCCGTCGTACCCGTCGGGCCTGTGTTGCCGGTCGAACCCGTCGTTCCGGTGGTACCGGTCGGTCCAGTGTTACCCGTCGTGCCGGTCGGGCCGGTATTGCCGGTCGAACCGGCTGTTCCAGTG
>JANYIN010000089.1 GCA_025362035.1 Gemmatimonadaceae bacterium
TGACGGCGACTATTACCGCGTGTCAGTACGATGACAACGTCGTGATCACCACGGTCTCGGCAAGCAATCTGACGGCCACGGGCACGATCGCGATCGTCAACGACACCTGGGGCGACATCGACATCCATATGGTTTCGACGAACGTCACAGTGAACGGGGTGGTGTGCCCCGGCGGTGTAGATGTGCATCTGACCGGCCTGACGCCGTCCGCACCGCCGATCTCGACTGGCACGGCATGCGGGCGCACAGGCGCCGTGCCGCTGCCGTAGGAGACCAGCCTTCGTCCACAGCTGCTTCACGTGAATCGATGAGCTTCCGGCGGTGTCGAGCGGGCGACCGGCTGTTGCTGTGCTCTGTGGCGGTGGCACTATCCGCCTGCGATCGTTCGCCCCCAGCGCAGAGAACGGACGTGCGTCAGGAGGCTGCCTCGCCTCATTTCAGGAACGTCGACTCGGTGACCTCGTACGTTGGCGACGGTGCCTGTGCGACGTGTCATGCGCCGGAAGCCAAGGCGTATCAGCAACACGCCATGGCCCAGTCGTTCCAGCCGTGGAACTCAGCCAACCGGATTGAAAAGAAATTAGACTCGCCGGTGTACGACGCTGCGACAGGATACTCGTACAGTATCGAGAATGCCGGTGGGCGGCTCTATGAGGTCGAGTCCCTGGCGGGGCGCGGCGGGAAGCGCGTGCACCAGCTACGCCGGCGCATCGACTACGTCATGGGAAGCGGACGCGTGGCCCGCACCTACTTCACGGAGGAGAACGGCAGGCTCTTCCAGCTTCCCCTCACCTGGTATCGCTCCCGCGGCTGGGACTTCAGCCCCGGGTACGAGGTCAACAACGCGCGATTCGATCGCGTGTTGCTGGATCGCTGTGTCGCCTGTCACGCCAGCTATCCCAAGCCGCTCCCGTTTCTCGAGGGAAAGTACGCCGAACTCCGTCCGGGCATCGGTTGCGAGCGATGCCACGGACCCGGCGGCCTGCATGTGGCCGCTCGACGAGCGAACGCTCCGCGCGACACTGGCTACGACAGGACAATCGTGAATCCCGCTCGATTGCCACTGGAGCGTCGCATGGACACGTGCGAACAGTGCCACGTGCACACGTCCGTGGCGGTGCCTCGACCGGGCAAGACCGCGTTCAGCTACCTGCCGTCGCAGCCCCTGAGCGATCATTGGGCGTACTTCAAGTCCGGCAACATCGACATCGTCTCGCATGCGGAGCGCCTGCGGAAGAGTGCGTGCTTCATTGCGAGTCGCACTGCGGCACGGCCGCTCGAATGCGCGAGCTGCCACAACCCGCACCAGACCTCTCCTGACTCACTCGCGCGCAACCTGCCGTGTCAGGGCTGTCACGCGTCGGCGCTGCTCGAGAAACGTCTCGCACGCTCGTCCTCGCTCGCGGATCACGTGGCTCCGCGTGCCGACTGCGTGAGCTGCCACATGCCCAAGGTGCCCGAGCGTCCGGTGCACGGTGCGTTCACCGAACACTGGATCCGCGTTCCGGGCCGCGAGCCGGCATCACCCGCGACTCGCGTGTCCGGCGACGGGCACGTCGAGCCGTACTTCGAGCGCGACAAGCGCGGCTCCGATGGCGAAATCTACCGCGGAATGGGTGAGATCGTATACGGCATGCTGGCCAACAACGGTCGCGTTCTTGGAGACGCCGCCGCCGCGCTCGACCGCACGCTCGGCGGCGACTCGGTTCGCGCAGACGCCACATTTCTCCTGGGCGCTGCGTACCAGCAACTCGGAAAGACCGACGACGCGATCCGCGCCCTGGAACCGTCTGTGCGCGTGGACTCCAGTCGGCCCGACGCGCTCCGCGCGCTTGCGCAGTCCTATCAGCGGAGCGGCCGCCCGTCGGTCGAGATCGAGCACCTGTATCAGCGCGCCTTGACACTGCAACCGTCCCTCGCGTGGATACGCGCCGAGTACGCCGACTTTCTGCAGTCCGAAGGACGACGGGAGGATGCGCTGCATGCCTACGCCGCCGCCGTGGCGGAACAACCAAGTCTCAGCGTGGCGTGGTTCAACATGGGAGCGGTGCTGGCCGAAGCCGGGCGCCCGAGTGAATCGGCGCGCGCGTTTGGCCAAGCGGTGAAGCTGGATCCGTCGTTGGCGCAGGCACTCATGCCGCTTGTTCAGATCAACGTGCGGGGACGAACCGTAACCGGTGCAACGCCAGCGTCCCCGCCGCTCGCGGGACTCCCGCTGCGTGACCGTGGACCTCACGCATTGGAGATGTCGGTGCGATCAGGCCAAGCGGGTGCGGGGATAGAATTCCTGAACGTCCCGCCGAAGGGCATCGTGCAGATCCTGAGGTCGGACGGGACGGTACTCAAGACCCTGGCGCCCCAACAAGACACGGTGCGTGCGCGCTGGGACTTCCTCGGCGACGCGGGGGCGCCCGTGACTGGCGGACTCTATCGAGCGCGCCTGCTTGCTCGAGACGCCGCCGGGCGCCCCGCCGCGGCCCAGTTCCTTTATTTCGGGGTGGTCAGACGGTGATACACGTGGCCGCGCGTCTTGTTAGAAGCGCGAACCGCCGAAGACGCTACGCGTCGGCACCAGCGGCATTCTGGAATCCGGACGGCCGTCGAGAATACCAGCAACCCTAGCGTCGGTGCGGGGATCACACTTGTCGTCGCCGGCGCGACCGCCGCGAATGACGACGTGCGTGGACAGACCGCCGAACCTCCCTCCGTCGCTGCTCTCGCCGGCGTGATCGAGACCGCCGCCGTCGGATGGCGCCGACGGTGCCCGCGCCAACTCGGGAGCCGGAAGAGATGCCATCACCGCGGCGGGCTGCGGCGCCATCACCTGAACGGTCGTGACTGTCGCCATCTGGCGCGAGGCCACCGACACCACGGGGTCGAGCGCGATCGCTTTCGCAGGTGTTCTCGCGGGACGATCGGCCAACCTGGAGGAACTCGCCTGTTTGACGGGCACCGCGCCTCTGGTCTGCTCGAGATCCGAAACGAATCGCATGCGCTTGTACGTTTGCGGCGCGATCTCCAGATTCGGCTTCGTGGAGGACGCCACTGCCTTGGACCGATTTCCGGACGCAGTAGCTGCCTTCTCGCTTTTCCCGGCACACGCGCCGAGTGCGATGAGCATCGTGCATACCCCGAGCCTCTGCATTGTCCTCATATCGGTCTCCTGAATTGTCGCGAGCCCTCCACACACGTATACAATTATGTGTGCGGCGCGGCGGACGCGCAATAGACCGCACAAGCGGACTGTTCACTTGATATTGCGAACCATGCGGAAGCCTTTCCCGCCGGTTGCGGCTCCCCGGCGCCTGTTTGCGGTGGCTGCACTCGTCATCTGCGCGCTGTCGGCTTGCACGCGCGGCGATCGCCCGCCCCTCTCGGACACCGATCGCACGGCAATTGCCGACACCGTCCAGCGCCTGATCGTGAACGCGTACGATCTGTCCAAGCCCGGCGACGCCGTCGCTCGATTGATGAGTCTCTATCCGTCGTCCGGTTTAGTGATTTCGGCGAGTGGTGGTCAGGTGTCGACGTCTCGCGACACGCTGGAGGCGGACATTCGCGCCTTCTGGGACAACGTCGGCCGAAACATGCGGGAACCAAAATGGGTCTGGGGCGCCATGCACGTCGAGGTGTTGTCATCAGACGCGGCGGTGCTCACGACCACCTATCGCGTGCCGCACCTCACGCCCAAGGGTGCGCCGCACGTAATCGCCGGGGCGTGGACCGCGGTGTTTCGAAGGACGGGAGGTCGCTGGGTGATCGTTCAGGAACATCTGTCCGATCTTCCCGCCGCACATCCTGCGTCAACGATGGGCGCGAGATAGGGGACTTCTGCCGCGATGGCGTCGCGGCCAAAACGGACGCGGCTTGTGTTTCGGCCGTTCTCACCCGGTCAGCGCCGTGAAGGAGCGTGTTCACTACCCGCGAGGGACTTGTAGAACACGGTAGTCGCGCAGTAGGCGCCGTCCGGCATGAGCGCATAGTCGGGAATTTCGCCGACACGCTGCCAGCCGGCGCGCGTGTAGAGCCGGTCGGCGACGCTGTTGGTCACCGTGTCGAGCACCAGCAGGGTTCGTCCCTCGTCGCGCGCCGCTTGCTCCACGGCATGCATCAGGCGCTGAGCGACCCCACGCCCGCGTGCGCGCCGAAGCACGAGCATCTTGGCCACGTTGGCGCGATGCGGCTGGTTTTCTGGCAGCGCCAGCAGGAGCTGCACGGTGCCGATGATTCGGCCATCGCCGGCTTCGGCGACGAGCAACGCCCGTTCACCACGAGCGACGCCGTCGGCGACCGTTTGCCAGAACCGAGTTGCCTTGTCCATGGTCATCGGCAGCATGAAGCTCACCGACGCGCCGCCCTCCACACAGTCGATCAACACGTCGGCGAGCGCCGGCACGCAGTTGGCGGCTTCGCTCGAACCCAACCGCCGTACCGTTACACCGTCGCTGACCCCGGCACGTTCGCCAGCGTGTGGCGCGGACACTGGACGGTCCACGTGAACTCAGCGCACCAGGCGCCGGCTCGCCAACAGCAGGACCAGCCCGATCGCGAGCGCCACGCATCCCCAGGCGGCCCAGCGCATCTGTCCGGTCATGAAGCTGCCGGGAAGGATGCTGACTCCCTGCAGGATCCAGACAACCCCAGTGAACACCAGCAGTACACCAAGCACATTCGCAGCGATCTTCATGATGCTCTCCTATCGACGCGGATGCCGCGCCACGGGTGATGGAGTCATGTATTCACGAGCGATCACGGGTAGTACGCTCCAATCTACAAGTCGGTGGGCTCGACGTGCGGACGCAAGTTGGCGATGGGGCGAGAGCTTGCCTTCACGTGCGGATTGAACGAAGGGCCCGCGCGTACAGCTCCGCGTACTCGCGGGCCGACTGGCCCCAGGAGTTGTCCTCCCGCATGCCTCGCGCCTGCAGCAGTGCCCAGCTCTTCGGGTCGCGATACGCCTGTAGTGCTCGGCCGATCGCGTCGGAAAAGTGCGAAGCGTCGTAAGGATGGAAGCGGAAACCATTTCCCTCCCAGCCTTCATGCACCGTGTCGTTCAATCCACCAGTGGCGCGCACGACAGGCACGCTGCCGTAGCGTAGCGCGATCATCTGGCCGAGTCCGCATGGCTCGAACCGCGACGGCATCAGGAACGCGTCGGCGCCCGCGTATACGCGCTGGGCGAGCGCCGCGTCGAAGCCAAGACGCACCGCAACACGATCCGGGTGGCTTGCGGCATGCACGAGAAAGGCGTCTTGCAAATGCGGATGGCCCGAACCCAGTACCACCAGTTGTGCGTCCGTTTCGCGAATGAGCCACGGCACTACCTGATCAAGCAGGTCCAGCCCCTTCTGTTCGACTAGTCGCGACACGATGCCAAGGACCGGTCTGCGGGGGCCGTCGGGCAGCCCGAACTCCCGCTGCAGTGCGGCCTTGCACCTCACTTTGCCAGACGGCTTCCCGGCGTCGTAGGGCGCCGCGATATGCGGATCGGTGGCCGGGTCGAACGCTGCCGTGTCGATACCGTTCAGGATCCCCACCACGCGGTCCCGCCGTTCTCTCAGTAGTCCATCCAGCCGCTCCCCATACTCCGCAGTCATGATCTCCTGGGCATATGTCGGGCTCACCGTGTTCACGTAATCGCTGTGGACGATACCCCGCGCCATGAAATTGAACGACCCGGCGGTCCCGGCACCCATCGAATTCTCGATGAGTCCCGCGGCGTTCAGGCCCGCGAGCGAGAGCGTGGCGGGGGTGAACTGACCCTGATACGCGAGGTTGTGAATCGTGAAGAGCGTGGCGATGTGGCCGTACGTGTACGCGTACGAGGTCTTGATGTAGTTCGACACCAATGCCGAATGCCAGTCGTTGCTGTGCACGACATCGGGTTGCCATCCGTCCACTTCACGCAGGTGCTGCATCAGGGCCAGGACGCCGCGCGCGAAGAGGATGAACCGGCGGTCATCGTCCTCCTCCCCGTAAATCGCGGCCCGCTCGAACGCGGCGGGGATGTCCAGCAGATAAAGCGGCAGCGCGCTGTCGGCCAGGCGCGACACGCGCAGTTCCTCGGCGCGCTCCTCCAACGGCAGGAATGTCGCGGCGATCGGCCCGTCAACCGGCACTCCCTGTTCCCGCAGGACGCGAAAGCGTGGCATCACCACACGGACGTCGTGTCCGGCCGCTCGCAGCGCGGCCGGCAACGCCCCCGCTACGTCAGCCAGTCCGCCGGTCTTGATCAGGGGCGCTACTTCGGCGGCGACGTAGAGAACGCGCATGGACAACGAGGGTGAAAGGAAGCGGCGCAAGGCCCCGGCAGGCATTTGGATGACCGCGGAGCAAATGTACCTCGCCCCCCGCACTTACGCCGCGCGCGACCAATGCGCAGAATCTGCCTGAGGCTCGGCGGCGCCGGCCACCGTCCCCGCCGGGTCAGATGGCATCTCTCACGCACCGATCGCAAGCGCACCGACACCATGCCACAGCACCGTTCAGGCACTCTCGCTCGCAACGCCATGGCCTACGTGCTCGCCGGCGGCCGCGGCTCCCGACTGTACGAGCTCACCGATCGTCGTGCCAAGCCGGCCGTTTACTTCGGTGGTAAGACACGCATCATCGATTTCGCCCTGTCGAACGCGCTCAACTCCGGCATTCGCCGCATCGGTGTCGCCACGCAGTACAAGGCGCACAGTCTCATCCGGCATCTACAGCGCGGCTGGAACTTCTTCCGCCCCGAGCGCAACGAGAGCTTCGACATCTTGCCGGCCAGCCAGCGCGTCTCGGAGACGCAATGGTATGAAGGCACGGCCGACGCCGTGTTCCAGAACATCGACATCATCGAGGCATACAATCCCGAGTACATGGTGATCCTCGCTGGGGATCACATTTACAAGATGGACTACGAGCCGATGCTGCAGCAGCACGTGGATCAGAACGCCGACGTCACGGTGGGCTGTCTCGAGGTGGCGCGCCTGGAGGCAACGGGTTTCGGCGTCATGCAGGTGGACATCGCCGACCGCATCGAATCCTTCTTCGAGAAGCCTGCCGATCCGCCGGGTATGCCTGGCAATCCGGACATGGCGCTTGCGAGCATGGGGATCTACGTGTTCAAGACGAACTTTCTTTTCGAGCTGCTGCGTCGGGACGCGGCCGATTCACAGTCGACCCGCGACTTTGGGAAGGACATCATTCCGTATGTCGTGTCGAGCGGGAAGGCCGTTGCGCATCGGTTCAGCGGATCCTGCGTGAAGGGAGATGCGGAGGCCGAGGCGTACTGGCGCGACGCGGGAACAATCGACGCGTACTGGGAGGCGAACATCGACCTCACCAGCGTGATTCCAGCACTCGACCTGTACGACACCAGCTGGCCGATCTGGACCTACGGCGAGATCACGCCGCCGGCCAAGTTCGTCCACGACGAAGACGCCCGGCGCGGCACGGCGCTCAACTCCCTCGTGGCGGGCGGGTGCATCGTCTCCGGGGCGCACGTGCGAAAGAGTCTGCTCTTCAGCGGCGTAAACGTGCACTCGCACGCGTACGTCCACGGCTCGGTGGTGCAGCCCTATGCGGACATCGGCCGAGCGGCGCGGCTGCGCAACGTGGTCATCGATCGAGGCGTGGTGATCCCCCCGGGCCTCGTGGTCGGCGAGGATCCGGCGCTGGACGCGCAGCGATTCCGCCGGACCGAAAAGGGCGTCGCCCTGATCACGCAACCGATGATCGATCGGTTGCCGAAGTAGACGCGGCTGGCACGCCAGACACCGGGCCACCGTGCCAACTGTCATGATTCGACTCGTGTCCAGCCGACACCGTCCTTCGCGCTTCGCGGTCGTCCTCGCGGCCGCCATTCTCTCGATTGGCGCGTCGTCGGTCGCGCGCGGGCAATCATCGCGCGGAATTCCGGACAGCATTGCTGACCTCGGCGCGCTGATCGAGCGCCTGTCCGACGCCGGCGGCTACTTCGACACGGACAACCTGATCTCGAACGAACGCGGATACCAGCAGGTGCTGGGCGCAATGGAGCGGTTGGGCGTTCGGGGTGGCGCGTACATCGGCGTGGGGCCTGACCAGAACTACACTTACATCGCGCGCGTGCGGCCACGCATCGCGTTCGTCGTGGACATTCGCCGCGACAACATGCTGGAGCACCTGTTGTTCAAGGCGCTGTTCGCGCACGCGCGAAATCGCGCCGAGTTTCTCGCGCTGTGGACGGGTCGCCCGGTGCCGGCCGAGATCACGTCGTATACCAACTGGTCGATCGACGCGCTCGTGGCGTGGGTCGATTCAGCGCCCGCGACAGCGGTCACTGCGGCGCGCGCCAGGGCGGTCGTGCGCGACGAAGCGCAACACGCCGGCATCGCGCTGTCGGCCCAGGACCTCGCGACCATCGCACGATTCCACGATGCGTTCATCGCGGATGGCCTGTCGCTGCGCTTTACCACCGTCGGCCGCCCAGCGCAGCCGTACTACCCGACACTGCGGCAACTGCTTCTCGAGCATGACGCCGGCGGCCGGCAGCGGAACTATCTCGCGAACGAGAGCGATTTTCAGTTCATCAAGTCGATGCACCGACGCAACCTGATCGTGCCGGTCACGGGCGATCTCGCGGGGCCGCGCACGCTGTCCGGTATGGGGCACTACCTGGCCGAGCACGGCGAGCATGTTTCGGTGCTGTACGCATCGAACGTGGAAGACTACCTGATTCGCGACGGCCGCTTTGCGTCGTATGTGGCGGAAGTGCGCACGTTGCCGCGTGACACCAATGCGGTGATCATCCGCAGCCTCTTCGGCCGCGGCGTCGGTCATCCGGAATCGACGCCCGAGTACTACGCCACGCAGCTGCTGCAGCGCATGGACCGGTTTGTCGGCGACAGCGGCGTCGCAGGCGTGCAGCGCTATCGCGACCTGGTGGCGCGCGACTTCGTGCCGCTGCGGCGCCCCTGACTCGTGGCCAATCGCGTCTGCGTCATCGTCAACCCCACCGCTGGTCGGGGCCGCGGCGCTCGCGCACTGCCTCAGGTGAGAACGGCGTTCACCACTGCCGGGGTGTCGGAGGTTTGCGTGACCACTCCGCAAGACAGCGAATACGCGCTCGCACGCCGCGCCATCGGCGAGGGCTTCACGACGCTGGTGGCCGTTGGAGGTGACGGCACGTGGAGCAACGTGGCCAACGCGATCCTCCACGCGGGTGCGGGCGCCGACGTCCGACTCGGCATCATCGCCGCCGGAACCGGCAACGATTTCGCGAAGTCGGTGAATGCTCCGGCCCACGACGCGGCGCGGACGGCCCAGTTGGCGGTCGCTGGTCCTGATCGACGCATCGACGTTGGTCGTGTCGAAGGCCGGTTCTTCCTCAACGCGCTGGGCTTCGGCTTCGACGTCGCTGTGATCGAAGACGTGTCGCGCATTCGGTGGCTGCGTGGCGATGCGCTCTACGTTTATTCGGCGCTGCGACAGCTTCGCGCGTATCGCGGTGTCCAGATCGACGTGCGCAGCGCGGCGCGCGCGCGAAGCGGGTCAACCCACTTGATGCTCGTGATCGCCAATGCGCGGCGCTTCGGCGGGACCTTTCTGATCGCGCCGAGAGCCTCGCTCAGCGACGGCCTGCTGGACGTCGTCGCTATCGGCGACGCATCAACTATGCGCCGCCTGCAACTCTTCGCGGCGGCCGTTCGCGGAACGCACCGGAGGTTCGCCGAAGTGGACGTCGAGCAGACGCCCGCCCTCCAGCTCCACTTTGCGGCTCCGCCGGCGTACGAAGCCGATGGCGAGTATCACTGCGCGGCATCGGCCTCGTTGAAGGTGGACTGCGTTCCCGGCGCGCTGCGGCTGGTTGTCGCGTTCGAGCCGGTGCCGGGGTCAGGCGGGGGTGTCGTGGTGTGATCGTCGACGGGACACGAGCGCGGCCAGAGGGACGACCGTCACGAGAATAATCCACGAGGCGAGCGGAACCATCACATAGACGAATGCTGCCTGCGCAACGCGCGGCCTCACGGCATCGTGCGCATACACAACCAAAGAGCCCAGCGCCAGCACCAGCATCACAGCATGGAGCGCGGCTCGAGTAGTCGACGACCAACGAGTCGAAGTGGCGTTCGCCAATGCGGCGGCCATGAACGGCGCGAGCACCCAGATCGTGAAAATCACCAGCAGAAAGCGGGAAGCGTTGTGCCGACCCGCGTACAGCATCAGAGCGAGGGAGCCTCCGGCCCCAGCCACCGTCGCGATTGGCGCGACCGCGCGGAGCCAGCGAACGTCGCGGGTGGCGACGTGGTCAATCTGCATCGCGAATGGGTGCTCTGGAGCGGGTTCCTGTGGTGGGGCCGAAGGTTCGGTTGCCAATCAGAAATTGACGGGCCGGCGGCACCGGACGGAAGGCCGGCCGCGGCGCGATTCTCGCAACGTCTGCGCACCCTATGGAGATACTTCGGATTGGACAGCGTTTCCCGGACGTCCGTGCTCGTACGACCCAAGACGCGGACGTTCGGCTTCTCGACGCGGTGGAAGGGCACACGGGCGTCCTGATCTTCTACCGCGGGCACTGGTGAAGCCACTGTCGTCAGCAGTTGGCTGACTTCCAGCAGCATGCGGCCGAGCTCAACGCGCTGGATGTGTGCGTTGTCGCCGTATCGTCGGATGCACGGGAGGATGCGGTCCGGACCGCTGACACGCTCGGGCTCGGCCTGACCGTGCTGTGCGAACTTGACGCAGCCGATGCGTCGCATTCGACCGGATGCTACACCGGGCTGCACAAGGACACTCCGCACGTACAGCCTGCATCGTTCGTGCTCGCTCCTGACGGCACGGTGGTATACGCCGTGTATTCCAGCGGGCAGGTCGGACGCTTCACTGCAGGTGACGCCCTCGTCATCGCGCGCGGCCTCTGGAAGGCGAAATCGGCGGCGACGACCGGCTGAGCGGAGGTCGGCATCCAGTTGCACGGGCCCGGCGTGCGCGTACTGTTCCCTGTCGCGCTTCAGAAACTATTCGTCACGCCCACTCCGTTCGTGCCGGCACAAATGAAACCACACACGATGACCTTGCTGGCACTGCTCGCGCGCGCCGCGACCATAGGTGCACAAGGCCCCAATCCTGTGAACCTCTGGTTGGTTGACCTGCATTGGACTGGCGCTCGTCTGTCGGTTGGCACACCCGTAAAGCTCACCCACGACGATGGCATCAATAGCCAGCCGGCATTCACGCCGGACGGACGTGCCATCGTGTTCAGTGCAGCGCGCGATACGGGGTCTGCGGCGCGGAGCGACATCTATCGGATCGATCTGCGAACACGAAGGGAAGTGCGCGTGACCAACACGCCCGAAAACGAGAATTCACCCACGGTCAATGCACGGGGAGAGTATCTCGCCATCCGCTGGCAGCCGGCAACGCTCTTCAAGGAGTTTGGTCTGTGGAGGTACGCGGCCGACGGCACGCCAATGGCAGGCGTGCTGCGCGGGCCGGATACCACGGGCTACTACACGCCGCTTACCCACGGCGACTACGCGTTGACGAGGCCGAAAGCGAAGTCGTTCACGCTTGGCATCTTCGACGCGACGTCGGGGGTCATCGCGGATGTGGACAGCGGCATTCCTGCATTGCCCGCACAACGGATTCCCGGCGCGCGTGCGCTGAGCTACGTGCGCATCGACACTCTAGGCGCGCACCACGTCATCCGTCGTCTGGATCTGGAGACACGCAAGATATCCAACCTTGGTCCGACGCTCGTCGGTCGAACCGCGCACGTCTGGGTTCCGGGTCACGGTACGATCCTCATGGCGAAGGGCAACGTGCTGTATCTGCGCACCGCCACCGATACCACGTGGCGCGTGGCAGCGACGTTCGCCACACCTGAGCTGCGCGGCGCAACCGCATACGTCGTGAGTCCGAAGGGCGACAAGCTGGTCCTCACATCACCCAGGCGGCCTTCACTCGCCACAATTCTGCGTGATTCGCTCGAGGCGGGACACAGCGGAGCAGACGTCTCCGCCATAGTGATGTCGTGGCGCGCTGCAGGGGCGCTCGGCGATGTGGATGTCAGTGAGGGGCCGCTCAGCGCCCTGGGCGATGACGTCCGGCTTCAGAAGAAGCGCGCCGCAGATGCGCTTGCCATCCACATGCTTGCCACAATGCTGTTCCCCAACTCGTACCGCGCCTTCGCCCGGCTCGGCGATGCGCTGCGCTCCACCGGTGACAGCTCGGCGGCGATCGGGGCGTACCGGAAGGCACTCGAACTCAATCCTCGATCAACGGACGCCGAGCGCGCGGCCGCCGCGGTGCTGGAGAAAAAAGTTGGGCCGACGCCGTGAACCGGGACGCACGCATGTAACCGTTTGCCGTGCCGCCGGCTCGCCGTCAGCGTGACGCTACCGCTCGGCATCTCCCTTCTTGCGAAGCAGAGAGTCGCACCATTCGATTAGGGCGGATGCTGATGGCGCGCGCAGCGTTTCCCCGACCCGGATGCCGACATGGACACACGACGCAAAGCCGCCTTCGCAGTGCTGTTCACCGTGCTCGCCGCGGTGGTCGTCGTTCCCGCCGTCATCGGTATGGTGGTGGACTTTTGGTGGTTCCGTGAGATCGGATACGAGGTTCTCTTCACCCGCACTCTCTCCGCGCGACTCCTGCTGTTCGGCGCTGTGGCGCTCGCGAGCGGCATGGTACTGTGGTTCAACCTGGGCCTCGCCATGCGCGGCGTGGTGCCGGACACCGTACACGTGCAGTTGCACAGCGCCGTCGGCGAACGGATCACGAACATCGCGCAGGGCCTGCGGCGAATCATCGTGCCTGCCGCCATCGCCGTCGGCCTCCTCTTCGGCCTGATCGCCAACTCCCTGTGGGACGTGGCGCTGCAGTGGGTCGCCCGCACGCCGTTCGGCGTGGCCGATCCCATCTTCGGACGCGACGTAGGGTTCTACGTCTTCACCCTGCCCGCACTGTCGTCCGTGCTCGGCATGCTTCTGAGCTTCACGGTACTCACGCTCGCGCTGCTGATCGTTGTGTACTTCATTCGCGGCGACATCATACCGCTGCCCATGCGGCTGCGCATCGAGCCCACGGCCGGCATCCATTTAGCCGTGCTGCTGGCCATCGGCTTCACGCTCATCGCGCTGCAGCTCTGGTTCGTCGATACCGCCAGTCTGCTCTTCTCCACCACCGGACCTCTGGTGGGCGCCAGCTATACGGACACGCACGCCTTGCTGCCGGCGCTGCGCATCACGGCGGTGGGGGCGCTGATTGCCGCCGCCATGGTCCTCGCTGGCGGGTTCCGTCGCGAGCTGGGGAGATACGCCGTGCTCGCCGTCGTCGGCTATGCTGCCGTGTCACTGGTTGGACGCCTGTTGGTACCGGCCCTGATGCAGAAGTTCGTCGTCGCCCCAACCGAACTTACGCGCGAGGAACCATACCTGGCGCATCATATCGACGCCACGCGCCGAGCGTGGGGCATCGACGGCGTGGAGGTGCGCGACTTGGGGGGCGAGGCCACGCTCACGTTGGCCAGTATTCGCGCCAACGCGCCCACCGTGGACAACGTCCGTCTGTGGGACCGCGAGCCGCTGTTGCGCACGTTCAGTCAACTCCAGGAAATCCGCACCTACTACGACTTCGTCTCGGTGGACGACGACCGCTACTGGATCGACGGACGGTACCGGCAGGTGCTGCTTGCGCCGCGCGAGCTGAATGCGGCGTCGCTTCCCACGCGCACCTTCATCAACGAGCACCTCACGTTCACGCACGGCATGGGCGTCACCCTCAGTCCCGTGAACCAGGTCACCACGGAAGGGCTGCCGGTACTCTTCGTGAAGGACCTGCCGCCGTCCACGACCGGATCGCTGCGGGTGACGCGCCCGCAGATCTACTACGGCGAGCTCACCAGGGAGTACGTATTCGTCAACACCAGGCAGAAAGAGTTCGATTATCCCGCCGGTGGCGAGAACATCTACCGCGCCTACGACGGCAAGGGCGGCGTGCCGGTTGGCAATCTCGCGCGCCGCATGATCCTCGCGGCGCACTTCGGCTCGACGAAGATCCTGCTCTCCGGCGATATCACCTCGCAGAGCCGCGTGCTCTACAATCGCAACATCGTGGAGCGCGTCCGATCGGCGTTTCCCTTCCTGTTGCTGGACCGCGACCCGTACATGGTAGTGGCACAGGACGGCACGCTTCAGTGGATTCAGGACGCGTACACGGTAACCAGCCGCTACCCGTATTCGTATCGCGCGGCGGATGGAACCGCGTACATGCGCAACAGCGTGAAGATCGTGGTGGATGCCTATCACGGCACGATGACCCCGTACGTGGCGGATTCGGCCGATCCACTCATCCGCACGTGGTCGAAGATCTATCCCGGCGTGTTCGTGCCACTGGAGCGCATGCCGGCCGACCTGCGTGCACACATCCGCTATCCGGACGATCTGTACCGCGCGCAGACCGAGCGCTATGTCACGTACCACATGAACACGCCGGCCACGTTCTATAATCGCGAGGACGAGTGGCAGATCCCCGTGGTGAAGCGAAACGATCAGTCCGTGCCGTTCATGCGGCACATCGTCATGCGCCTGCCGGAGGAGAAGGCCGCTGAGTACATCTACATGGCGCCGTTCACTCCGCGCGGGAAGGACAACCTGGCGGCGTGGATGGTGGCCCGCAGCGACGGCGCGAACTATGGGAAGCTCCGCGTCTATCGCTTTCCGCGGCAAAGCCTGGTGTACGGCCCCGTGCAGATCGAGAACCGCATCAACCAGGACACCGAGATTTCACGTCAGGTGTCGCTGTGGGACCAACGCGGGTCGCAGGTGATTCGCGGCGACCTTCTGGTGATTCCCATCGAGGAATCGTTGATGTACGTGCAGCCCATGTATCTCCAGTCCGAAGGCGGGCAGATTCCCGAGCTGAAGCGGGTGGTGGTCGCCTACCAGAACCAGGTGATCATGCGCGAGACGCTTGACGCGGCGCTTGCCGACATGTTCGGCTCCGGCGGGGACACGCGGCGGCCGGTTGCGCTGGCCGTCGCCGACTCCTCCGCGCCCAGCGTGGCATCCGCCTCGATGGGCACCCTCGACCAGGCGACGCTCGCGATGGTCGCGGAGGCGCGCCGCCGGTATCAGGCGGCCATCGACGCACAGCGTCAGGGGGACTGGACGCGCTATGGGGAGGAGATCAAGCAGCTCGGTGCTTTGTTGGAGCGGCTGAACGCGAATCGCCCACGTAAGTAGTCACTCCGCGCCGAACCTCCCGGTCATGCACTGCCGTAGCACTTCATACAACGCGATGCCCACCGACGTGGACAGATTGAGTGAGCGAACGTGCTCGGACAGGATCGGCATGGCCAGCATGCGATCGTGATACCGTGCATGAAGCACCGAGGGGAGCCCGCTCGTCTCGCGCCCAAATACGAGCACCACATTCGGACACTCGGCCAGCGGCGCGTCCCATAGCAATCGAGTGGCCTTCGTCGAGAAGAACCAGGGCTCGCCGAGGGCCGGCAACTCCACCTCGAATGCCTCCCAGCTCTCCCACACGCGAAGGTCCACGTGCTCCCAGTAGTCCAGGCCCGCGCGCTTCAGTTGGCGCTCGTCGAGGGAGAATCCGAGCGGCTCGATCAAATGCAGTGTAGCGCCGGCGGCCAGGCAGGACCGGCCGGCGTTCCCGGTGTTCCAGTGGATTTCGGGATGGACGAGCACGACGTGTAGCGACAATCGGCAGCGTGGTGGGGGGGTGTCCTACTGGCCGTCCTCGCGGCGCGCTTTCAATGATAGGCGCACCACCCCGGGCGCGCTGTGCAATCGACCTGTGTCAAGCGGCTGTGCGAAGGCGCGACTACGCAATGCGAGGCTGGGCTGTGCGAACAACGCGCCATCGACCTGGGGTGCGCGCGAGCACCGCGTATATGGTTCCTCCGCACAGCGCACCGCATGCGTACTCGACCAACACAAGAGCCGTCGCACCGTCGCGGCTGAAGCCCACGCGTGAAAGTTGTACCCGTCCGCTCGATCCCGGGAAACGACCATAGAAGGCGCTCCAGTACGCGCGAAGATCTCTCCCTTCGTTATACTGCCTGTGCTCATCCCCTTCTCCAAATCGCCGCATGGGGACTCTGGTGGGCAGGCTGTCGACCGCACGCCGCACGGGACGCCTGGCCTCGAAGTCGGCCTGGAGTCCATCTGGGAGCAATCCGAGGCGGGTGAGCGCGCTACGATAGTCCTCGTCTACGTAGTGTGTTCCGCCGCTCACCGTGGAGTCGCCCACGACGATCTGCCTCGTGGTGTCAACGGTGAAGAGACTGTCCAGCAGGGCTGCCTGCACCGCGCCCTCGCGAGGGTCCGCGACCGGCTGGTGGAACGCCGAGCAGGTCATGGATTGCACCACGGCGAGTGTCAGAGCGCAACGCATGAGTGATCGCAGCGCGAGTCCCGTCGTCAAGAGGTCACCGCGGACACACCGGCTAAGGGAATGGCGCACATGCCTTTGCGCAGCCGCTAGAAGGTCACACCCACCGAGAGGGGAATGAACTGCGTGCTGCTGTTCGACCCTCCGGTGGTCGCGTTGCTGGCGGCGGGGACGTAGTGATAGCGGGCCTCAGCAAACGCGGAAAGGTTGCCCAAGCCGAACTTGAATCCGCCGCCGCCGTTGAAGCCGACCTTGGTGTCGGACCCCGTGCACCCGGTGCACACGGCCGACGTGTTGTAGGCGCCGATGCCGCCGATGAGGTACGGGCCCA
Source organism: Gemmatimonadaceae bacterium (assembly GCA_025362035.1). Classification (GTDB taxonomy): domain Bacteria; phylum Gemmatimonadota; class Gemmatimonadetes; order Gemmatimonadales; family Gemmatimonadaceae; genus AG11. The sequence goes on from JANYIN010000089.1 coordinate 16,712, forward strand.
GGATCCCAGGCGTCGAGAGCACCACGTTCGCTGTACCAGAATAGATCCTGGCCTTGGCGTCGATCGAGGCGAACGAGCTCTTGTAGTTGAAGTTGTTGAACGAGCCTTCGAGGCGGACTCCCACCGGCGCGAGCGGTACCGAGATGTTCACGATGCCAGTGACGTGATATCCCGCATCGACAGCGTTCCCGAAGTCTCCGAGCGCGAGCGATGGGCCGGCGGCGACGCCGAATCCCAATTGAGCGTTCGCGACAGCTAACGGCAGGGCGAGCGCGGCGAGAACACTGACGGTCAACAGCGTTCGTGACATGAGACCTCTTGGAGAAGGGGGTTGAACGTCATGCAAGGTGCGTACAACGTAGGACACTCGTACCGCGGACGGGCTCGGCGGTTCCGAACTGGCGGCTCTATCCCATTTGGCGCGCGGCGGTGAGGTCCCTCATGCGGCACGAATGACGTGGCCCCGATAACTCGGCGCGCCGTGCTTTTGATGGGTGGGTGGCTCCGCGGCATCGCTCGCCCTCTCGGCGACAACAGTGCGCACGTCGTCGAAATCGGCGCCGAAATGCTGGGCTTTGCCGGTTACTTCTCTGAGGTGGGCGGGTTAATCCGTGACATTCTCCGTAACACCTTCAACGTGCCGAGCCATTTCCGCGACGATGGAAGCGCCGTCGCTCACGAATCCGCGCCTATCTCCGTGAATGATTGCCAGCTCTCCGGCGATGCAGGCTGCCTTCTCGAAAATGGCAGCGGCATCCTCGACCGTCTCCCGCGTTTCCCATTGCATGTCGCGCCAATCGTCGATTTTGACGGTTACTACTCTTTGCAGAGCCGCCGTGTCGTCTTCGAGGGCGGGCTGTTCTCGGACGCCGTCGCGTCGATCTTCAACGATCGCCGGGTATTCCCCAACGAGGTCGCCCCTGACTTTCTCATCCGGATGCCGATGAACGTGCCACGGTTCGGGTGTCTCAGCTCTCCCCCTGCAGAAACGAGTACGGGACGACTGCAGTCCCCGGACTGGCATACCGGCTCCGAGAGCCAGTTGACAGATACGCTCCTGGCTTTCTGGGAGGGTGGATGCCAGTCCAAGACTGCTCCAATCCAGTACTTCATTCTGCGGTGGCTGTTTTTCGCTGCAGAATGAAGTACTGGACTACTGCAGTACCTGGACTGGCATACCGGCTCCTAAAACGAGTGGAGAGATCCTCGCTTGGCATTCTTTGCGGGTGGTCTCAACCGGTCGACGCAACAATGGCGTTGAGCACGTCGGCTGGGGTTTTCCAGCCCAGTGTTTCGCGGGGGCGGGTGTCGAGTTTCTGCGCGACCACATCGAGCTGTCGCTGGGTGACGTTGCGGAAATCGAAGCCCTTGGGAAAGTACTGCCGCAGCAACCCGTTCGTGTTCTCGTTACTCCCCCGCTGCCAGGGACTGTAGGGATCGCAGAAGTAGACCTGCATCTCCGTCGCCAGCGTGAAACGCGCATGCTGCGCCATTTCCTTCCCGCGGTCCCAGGTGAGCGATTGCCGGAGTGCGGCCGGTAACCGCTGGACGCAGCGCGTCAGCGCCGTGACGACCCGCGTCGAGGTCGCGGCGGGAAGGCGCACCAACAGCACGAAGCGCGACTGCCGTTCGACCAGCGTGCCAATCTGCGAGCCGAGTTTGCCCATGAGGAGATCGCCTTCCCAATGGCCCGGCACGGCGCGCGTGTCCGCGCTCGGGGGCCGCTCGGCGATCGACACCGTCTCCAGGAGGAGGCTCCGGCCGTCGCGTGTCCGCGCCGCCGCGCGGGGCCGGCGAAAGCCGCGCTGACGGCGCAGATGGGCGACGAGTTCGCGCTTGAGCGCGCCCCGCGCTTGGCAATACAGTGTCCGATAGATTGTCTCATGCGGACACGTGCAGCGCCGGGTCGTCCGGGAAGGTGGTCACGAGCCACGCCGCGATCTGCTGCGGCGACCAATCCGCCCGCAACTTTCGATGGACCAGCTGGCGCAGGCGCCGGTGCGCCGCCAGGCGACCAGGCTTCGGGCGCCGCGCGCGCTGACACGCCGTCGCCTCGGCCTCACTGGCGCGGTACTCCTGACCTCCCCCATGCCGACGAATCTCGCGACTAATCGTGGAGGGCGCACGTCCCACGCGCCGGGCCATGCTGTGTAGGCTTTCGCCCGCCACGAGCCCGCGCGAGATCTCCTCCCGTTCCGCCGCCGTCAGCGCGCACGCCGCCCGCTGCCACGCCCGCGGCGGCCTCCCGCCGCGGCGGGTAATCTCCCACCACACCGTCGAGCGAGGGCACCCCAGCGCTCGACTGAGGTGCTGCATGGTCTCGCCTCGGGCCCACCCGCCCCAGAGCACGGCGCGATCGCCCGGGGACGCCTTGATATACCGACGAACCATGAACCACCTCCGATGAATGCAGTAAGGTGTTGCATTCACCGGTTGAGACCACCGAGGTTGGATGCCAGTCCCAGTACTGCAGCGGTCCAGTTCCTCCTTCTGCAGCGGTTTGTCTCGGTTCAGCGCCCTTCCTCCAGGAGCACCTCGGCGGCGATCGCCTCCGCGAGCGCATCGTCCGGAGACGTCAGCCGCTTCGTCTTCCAGTCGCCCCTTGCGTAGACACCTACCGTGACCAGCGCGATCAGGGCATTCGAGATGGGAAAGGACCACCAGATGCCGCGCGTGTGCAACGGCGTGTGCATCGACAGCACGTAGGCCAGGGGGAACTGCAGCACCCACTGCGAGACCAGCGTGAGCATCATGGTCATCACCATGTTGCCCGACGCGCGCAGCACGCCGTTCATCGATAATTGGGCGCCGAGGAATCCCCAGGAGAGCGACATGATGCGCAGGTACGTCGCGCCCGCGGCGATGACATCCGGATCGTTCGGCACGAAGAAAGCCACCAGGTGCCGCGCCGAGAGGAATGCGATGACGCCGAGAGCCGTGAGGATCGCGAAGCCCAGCCAGCTTCCCAGTCGGCCGATGCGCGCGGCGCGCTCGACGTTGCCCGCGCCGATGTTCTGTCCCACCAGGGTGGACACCGACATCGATAGCCCCATGGCGGGAATCATGACCACCTGAAGGATGGTCGAACCGACTCCGTACGCCGCGACGGTGACCGTGCCGAAGCTCGTGATGAGGAAGGTGAGGACGGTCAGGCCAAGGGCGCGCGCGGACTGCTCGATGGACGCGGGGAATCCGAGCAGGAAGGCGCGCTTGACGTAGGCCGGGTCGGGGATGAAATCGCGCCAGCCCAGATGGATGTCGTAGCGGCCGCTGAAGAGCACGGCGAGTCCGATGAGTGCGGCGACGCTTTGCGTTCCCACTGTCGCCACGGCGGCTCCCGTGACGCCCATCGGCGGGATCGGTCCCCAGCCGAAGATGAACAGCGGATCGAGCACGAAGTTCAGGATCACGGTCCCGAGCACGATGAACACCGGCAACTTCGCTTCGCCGACGCCGCGCATCAGCGACTGGAACATGAAGAAGAAGAAATTGAACACGACGCCCACGAACGACACGCGGAGGAACCCGATCGCGCCGGCGTACACGTCGGGGGCGACACCCATCGTGCGCAACAGCTGGGGCGCTGCGACATAGCCCACCGACCCCAGGACGACCGACACGAACACCACCATGAGCAGCGTCTGCGCGGCGACGTGATTCACCATCGCGTTGTTTCCGGCGCCGTAGTACTGGGCGACGAGCGTGGAGCCCGCGATGGCGAGTCCGACGCCCAGGCCGATGGTGAGGAACATGACTGGCGTGGACACCGACACGGCAGCGACGGCACTGCCGCCGAGCCGGCCGACCCAGTAGGCGTCGATCAGCTGGTAGGCGGCCTGGAGCACGTTGGCGAGCGCGATCGGGAAGGCGAGCGCCATGAGCGACCGGAGGATCGGTCCTTCCAGGAGCCTGTCGGAGGCGGGCACGTATGCGGGAAACGCAGGGTTCAGGCCGCGCCCAGTTCCCGCGGTGCGCCCGCACTGTGTGCACGGACGGCCTGCCGGCCAACGGCGCTTGACCGACGCGTCGTCTGAAGTAGACTTAGTCCACAGGGATTAGTCTACCGTGAGGTGTCCATGACGACCGTCAACATGCACGAGGCCAAGACGCACTTGTCGCGTCTCGTGGAACAGGCCGCGAACGGCGAACCGTTCGTCATCGCCAGGGCCGGCACGCCTCTCGTGCGGGTCACCGGACTGGAGACCCCGGCCGAGCCGCTGCGACTGGGTTTTTTGTCTGGAGAAATCGACATCCCGAAGGACTTCAATCGCATGGGGCAGGCGGAGATCGAAGCGCTGTTCGGGAGCGGCCCGTGAAGTTGCTGCTCGACACGCAGGTGCTGCTCTGGGCGGCGGCACATCCCAAGCGGCTGTCCGCGGCCGCGCGAAAACTGCTCCTCGATCCCCGTAATGCATTGCTGTTCAGCGCTGCAAGTCTGTGGGAGGTGACGATCAAGAATGCGCTTGGGCGTGGCGACTTCCGCGTGGAACCACGGGTCCTGCGGCGCGGGCTGCTCGACAATGGCTATGTGGAGCTACCGATCACCAGCGAGCACGCCGTGAGCGTCGCCAGCCTCCCCGATCTGCACCGTGATCCATTCGACCGGTTGTTGGTGTCGCAGGCGACGTGTGAGGGCGTTGTCCTGGTTACGGCGGATGCGATGGTGGCGCAGTACCCCGGGCCCATTCGGCGCGTTTAAGGGAACGTCCCGGGCCGCAAGCGAAGAGACATCGATACCGCCGCCCACTAGACTCCGGGTGTGACACACTCACACCACGACTCGGCGCAGCGCGCCCGCCAGCAGCTCCGTGCTTTCGCCGCCGCCGAGCGGGAGTTCCTGGCGTCGGACGCGTTTCGGCTCGTGCACCAGCATGACATGGCGGGCGGGCGCTACGTCGTGCGGGCGCGGAGTACGCGTGCGGTGCCTGATGACCTGATGCAACTCGCAGCCGGCGTCGTGCGAGCCTTGCATCAGTCGCTGGACGCGCTCGCGTCGAGCCTGGCCGGAGCGCCGACGACGTTTCCGATCTTCGAGTCGCTCGCCATGTTCGCGCAGCGGTCGCGCAAGGCCATCTCGCGCATGAGCGACGACGCACAGGCCACCATCGAGGCGCTCCAGCCGTATCATGAAATTGGCGGGTTCCAGAACGGCCCACTCTGGATGCTCAAGGAACTCGACGCCGCGGAGGCCCCGCGGCTTGCCGGGAGCATTTGCGACGGCGGGGTCATGGGCGTGAACACCGAACGCAACGTGTCCATCCTTGGCCAACCTGTGCTCACGAGCGGAGCGTTTGCCGACGGCGCCATCGTCGCGTCGGTCCCGGTGAGGATCATCGGACCGGATCCCAAGCTCGACATGTACCTCAAGGTGACATTCGCGCTTGCGTATCAGAGTCGTGGGCCGGGCCGCGGTCGGGACGTGGTGGAGGTGCTCGGCGGGTTGTGCGATCATGTGGAGAGCGAGGTGTTCGCCGCACTCGAGCGCGCCGTGTGAAGGACGCCGGCCAGCTCGCGCACCGAGGCCGCGCGGCATCAGTGGTAGTCATGCCTCCCCGCAAACTCCGCCCCGACCGCCGCCTGCAACGCCCTGAACTGCTTCGCTCGAATGTTCACCACCTTCTGCTCGACCTGGAGCACGCCCCGCACGAGTAGCAGCGGCGTCCGCGAGATGAGGAGCGCCTGCCGCTCGAACCGCTGGGGCGTCACGATGATGTTGAGCAGCCCCGTCTCGTCCTCGAGCGTGAGAAACACGAATCCCTTCGCCGTCCCCGGCCGCTGACGACAAATCACCAATCCGGCCATCGCGACGGTCTCGCCATCCCGCCCATTCGCGAGCAGGTCTTTCGCCGACCGCACGCCATTCAGTTTCAACACACTCCGGACATGCATCATGGGGTGCCCAGCGAGTGAAATGCCGGTCATGCGATAATCGGCTTCGGTGATCTCCACGGGTGTCATCGCGGGGACGGGCGCAATCATCGTGTCACCCGAACCCGAGCCGGATGACGACGCACGCCGACGCGGCGCCAGCGGACCAGCGTCTCCGCGCGACGCGTCGAGCACGGCCCACAACGCGGCACGGCGCTTCCGCATGTCCGTCTCGTGCGGCAGCATCGAATCAAACGCGCCCGCCTCGGCAAGATGACGGAGTGCGCGCCGATCGAGCCCGGCCCGCTGGACGACGTCCTCCACCGACGTGAACGCCCGCTCACGCAACGCGATCTCGAGTTGATCTCGCGCCTTGGCCCCGAGCCCACGCACACTACGAATGCCGAGCCGCACGGCCGGCGGCGCGTCCGGCTTCTCGACGCGCTCCAACGTGGCATCCCACGCGGATCGTGTCAGATCCGCCGGCCGCACTTCCACGCCATGCCGCCGTGCATCCTCCACCAACGTGCCCGGCGCATAGAACCCCATCGGTTGCGCATTGAGAATGGCCGCGGTGAACTCCGCCGCGTAGTAATGCTTGAGATACGCGGACGCATACACGAGCAATGCAAAGCTCGCCGCATGACTCTCCGGAAACCCGTAATCCGCGAAGCCGTTGATCTGATTGAAAATCCGCTCCGCATCGACGTTTGGAATGCCATTGGCGGCCATGCCGTTCAACATTTTTTGACAGATGGCGGCCATGCGCTCACGACTGCGCTTGTGCCCCATCGCCTTGCGCAAGACGTCGGCTTCGCCAGGAAGAAAGCCTGCCGCCGCGATGGCGACCTGCATGCCCTGCTCCTGAAACAACGGCACACCCAGCGTGCGCTTGAGAATGGGCTCGAGTGACGGATGCAGATAGGTGATGGCCTCCCTGCCATCCCTTCTCCGCAGATAGGGATGCACCATGTCACCCTGGATGGGACCGGGTCTGATCAGCGCCACCTCGATGACGAGATCATAAAAGCACCTGGGCTTCAACCGGGGCAGCGTGTTCATCTGCGCCCGGCTCTCCACCTGGAACACACCGATGGTGTCCGCATTGCACAGGTCGTCGAACACCGCCTGGTCGTGCATATCGAGCAACGCGAGTTCGACGGTCACGCCACGGGTCTGCCGTACATATAGAAGACAGTCCTGAATGAGGGTGAGAATGCCGAGTCCCAACAGATCGATCTTCACGAGACCGACGGGATCGAGATCGTCCTTCTCCCACTGAATCACGGTGCGGCCGGGCATGCTTGCGGGCTCGATGGGCACCACGGTGTGCAAGGGCTCACGCGTGAGCACGAACCCGCCGACGTGAATGGACCGGTGACGCGGCAACTGATGGAGTCCCTCCACGACTTCCGCGAGCGCGCGCACGCGGCGGTCTTCGGGGTCGAGCCCGGCACGTTCGACGACGCTGGGTCCTTCGGTTGGCCTCAGGGCCGTGGTGGGATTGCGACGTTCATTGTGCGAGTCGGGCATGTGGGGGTCCTCCCACCGGTTGCCACGCGAGGCGGCCGAATGCACGGGTTTCGGAATCGCGCCGATGTCGCGCGTGCCGGCGCCCTGCGCATTGGGGCTGCCATACGGTTCGTACGCGGCGCGCGGGGTGGGACGATCGGACGTCTTTGTGGGATGCGCCACCTGCTTGGCCTTCTCACGTTCTCCCCGCGACCGCGCATGTTCGGCGGCCGATGCGGTATCGGTGCGCGGATACGCGACGGTGCGGATCTGTTCCTTCATCTCGCGCTTGATGGTGTTCGACTCGGTGCCGGGTACCATGTCATGCCCAAGGGTCTTCGCGATGGCGGCGTCGGCTTCTCCGTCGCTCCCGGGCTTTGCGCGCAGCGCCTCCGCGGTGGTCTTTGCCGAGAAGCGGTCGCTGAGTGTGGCGAGCGAGTCGGCCTGTTCCACGCTGAAGCCCAGAACGCGCGCGGCGTCACGCACGGCGCTGCGTCCGCGATAAGTGATCTGCTCGCATACCATGGCGGCATGCTCACGCCCATACCGCTCATACACGTACTGCAGCACGCGCTCGCGCTCCCGATGCGCGAAGTCGATGTCGATGTCGGGCGCTTCGGTGCGCTCCTCGCTCAGGAAGCGCTCGAACAACAACTCGAGCTTGATGGGATCCACAGCGGTGATGCCGAGGGAATAGCACACGGCGGAATTGGCCGCGGAGCCTCGGCCCTGACACAGGATGCCTTCGCGCCTGGCGAAGCGGACGATGTCCCAGACGATGAGGAAGTAGCCGGCGAGGCCGAGCTTGCCGATGAGGCGCAGCTCGTGCGCGAGCTGCGCGTCGTGTTTGGTCGTGCGCGCTCTGGTGCCGGGCGGTCCCCAGCGCTCGTGCGCGCCCTGCTCGACGAGCCGCGCGAGATATTCGTCGGCACCCACGCCGGGTGGCAGCATGAAGTCGGGCAACGCGGGCTCGAGTTGCTGCAGACGGAACGCGCACCGTTCGGCGACGACGAGCGTATTGCGAATGCCTTCGGGCGCATGATGCCAGCGCCGCGCGATCTGCGACGGGCCCTTGAGGTACCACTCGCCGTTGGGACGCAGTCGCGTGCCCATCTGATCGAGCGGCAGCTTGTGACGGAGGGAGCAGAGTACGTCATGCACCATGCGGTCGCGCGCGCGGGCGTAGTGGACGTCGTTGGTGACGACCCATGGGATGTCGAGGGCGCGCGCGACGTCGATGAGTTTCCTCGACGTTGCCCGTTCTTCGGGGAGGCCGTGATCCCAGCATTCAATGGCGACGCGGTGATCGAAGATGTCGAGCAGGGTGGCGGCTGCCTCGCAGGCAGCGTCGATGTTGCCACGTTCGGCGAGTGTCGCCACCCAGCCGCGCGGGCACCCGGTGAGCGCGAACAGGCCGCGGGCGTAGTTCGACAGCTGATCGAGGGTGACCATGGGCGACCCGCGCGGCGACTCGCACCGTGCGAGGGAGATCAGCGAGGAGAGTTGCGCGTAGCCTTCGCGCGACTCGGCGAGGAGCGGCAGATGGGTGATGAGCGGGGCATCGCCGGTGGGATCGTCAATGGCGACGGTGATCTCCGCGCCAATGATGGCGTCGAGCTGCGCATCCTGCGCAGCGCTCGCGAAACGAACGGAGCCGCCGAGTTCATCGTGATCGGTGATCGCGAGCGCGGCGAGGCCGAGTTCCTTCGCGCGCGCGACGAGGGCTTCGGGAAGGGCGGCGCCATCGAGCAGCGAGAAGCAGGAATGGCAATGGAGCTCGGCGTAACCTGCCGAGCCCACTACCGCTGGCATCGCTCACCTGATGTCGTGCAAGACGAATCGGCTACATGGCCAATCAGTGCGGCCAGAACCAGACGAATGCGTAAGCCGTGATGGCCGCGTAGATCACGCTGTCCACAGTCGCCTTGATGGTGCTGCTCCAGGCGCGCTGGTACCAGATGGACATCTGCCACAGCGCCGCGGCGTAACCGAGGAACGAAGTGATGCCGGTAAAGAGGAGGATGCGATGGGTGTCCGCGCCTAGCGGAAGTGCGCGGCCCGCGATGAAGGCCGCGAAGGTCGCGACGACCAGCAGGTAGACGAACCACAATCCCATGTTCCGGCCCATGTTCGTCATCGCGTTGGGCAGCACCGTGACGATGAGCACCGGGCCTTCCTTGATCCTGGCCTGGAACTCCGGCGACTTCATGTCGGCAGGGTTCGATGGGCGTGGCACCATGTAGTCGCCCGGCGGGATGGCCAGCGGCCGCAGCGCAGCCCTGACCTCGTCTTCCCTGGGGATGCGCGGATAGTCGGTCTTGTGCCAGGGCGAAAGCATGTGGATGATCGAGCTCGCGACGAACGACAGGACGGCCGACAGCAGGATGGGGAGCCACAGCGCGTGCATGCCAGTCATGGGATTCCTCGGGAGACGGGTGGTGCAGGATAACGACGGCCAACCGAGTCCGTAAGCGCACGGTTCAATCCCCCCAACTCTGAATCGCCCAATCATCGCTTGCCCGATCGAAGAACAGCACCAGCTCGCCCGCGCCGCTCTCGCATCGCCAGTAGTCGCGGCGATAGCCATCGTCCCACCAATCGCCGGACAATCGTTCGGGGCCGACGGCGCGGATGACGTCGATGCGCCGACCGCGCCAGGTCACCAGGCGCGGCGTATCGCCGTCGCACAACACGTCCACGGTCTCCGGTGGGTCCAGGGTGCGACATGCCACGGACATGGCTGGCGGCGGGGGCGCTTCGGCCACGATGCGCAGCCCGACGTTCTTCCCGACGAGAGCGGAAGGCCGAGCCCCGTGAACGGTCTTTTCTGTCTGCAGCCGTTGCTTCGCGGTCACGGGTAGCCGTTCACCGTTCACCGGGTCCTGGAGCTCCTTCCATACGCCGGCTTTCTCCGGCCGATGCGTGTCCTGCGCTTCGGCGCGCACGATGGCGCCGGCGCCCAACTCCGCGCGCAGACGCTCGAATGCGGCGTCGGCTGCGCCCAGGTCGCGCCATGACGTCGAGAGCAGGTCGCCCTGCTCGCCGGAGAGTGGGGCGGCGGCGACGATGGCCACGCGCACGGCGATCACGGGCGCTTCGAGCGTCCAGCTATCGAGCAACGCGCGACAGCGTTCGAACAGCGGAACGACGCGGGCGAGCGGGCGAGCGGCACGAGCTTCACGCGTGACGGTGTGCACAGGGCCGGTGCCCATGGGGCCGCGCGCATCATCCAGCGTGAGCGTGATGGCGATCGCCGCCACCGCTCGGCCATGCGCAATGAGATCCTGCACGAGACGATCGAGCGCGGCACGGACGAGAAAGAGGACCGGCTCCATCGTGGCGGCGGGGGCGGCGAGCTCCACTTCGACGGCCGGATGCGTTTCGATGCGCGCCAGCACGGGGCGACGCGTATCATCGGCGCG